>DAOUEU010000059.1:0-13885 GCA_034430255.1 Dehalococcoidia bacterium
TCAGTGTTGCCGAAGGTGGGGTGGGCAGCCATGGACCTTCTATAGTAGAGGCCCATGTCGTGGTCCCTGGATGTGCCGATGGCCCCGTGCACCTCCACCCCATCCTCGCTGACCTTCTTATAGGCCTCGTTGCACCACGCCTTAGCGGTGGATACCTTGTCGGCGCACTCCAGACCCTCGGAGACCATCCAGGCAGCCTCGTAGACGATGTTCTTCGATGTGTCCGTCCTGATGAACATATCCGCCAGCATGTGCTGTATCGCCTGGTATGAGCCGATGGGCCTGCCGTACTGCACCCGCTCCTTGGCATAGGCCACGCTCATGTCCAGTACTGCCTGCATGCCGCCGATCATCTCGGCGCACTTGGCCATGGTGGCCATCTTGAGGGTTTTTGCCACGATGGGCCAGCCCTTATTCACCCCCCCAATCACGTTGCTCTTGGGAACGCTGACATTATCGAATACCACCTCGCACTGCTTGTCCGTACCCGTTGTGGCGAAGGCATCTATCTTGATGCCGGGGCTTTTGGATTCCACCAGGAGCAGGGTGATGCCATCCTCAGGGTCGCCACCGCTCCTGGTCCTGGCGACGACCACCATGTAGTCTGAGGCGCTGGCGAACTCGACGAACAGCTTGGTGCCGTTTAGCACGAAGCTATCCCCCCGGTCCTCTGCCTCGAGCTCCACGCAGTCTGCGGTGTAGCCCGCGCTGGGTTCGGTGAGCGCCATGGTCAGTATAGCCTCGCCGGTTGCCACCCTGGGCAGTATCGCCTTCTTCAGATCCTCTGAACCCGCCTCGACGATCGGTGGCGAACCCAGCACCGCTGTGGCGAAGTACGGGCTGGGCAATATGTTTCGACCTATCTCCTCGAAAACGACCACCAGGTCAAAAAATCCCATGCCCATTCCGTCGTACTGCTCTGGTATCATCAGCCCCTGCCACCCCAGCTCCGCCATCTTGCGCCATATCTCCGGCGAGTAGCCCTCCTCGCTCTCCTCTATGGTTCGCACCATCGCCTTGTCGCACTCGGTGGACAGGAAATCACGGGCCGAGTTACGCAGCATGTCCTGCTCTTCAGTAAAATCGAGATCCATGTTTTACTCCTTTACTTAATCCTGGGCAGTCCCAGACCGACCCAGGCGATGATACTCCTCATGATTTCCGATGTGCCGCCCCCCAGCTTGTACCCGGGCGTTATCTGAGCCAGATTCTCGAACTGGCCTTTGAGCACCGCCCACTTCGAGCCTTTTGACACCGTGCCATAGAGGCCCATTATCTCGATGCCGGTGAAGGCGAGCCTCTGCCACAGCTCGGTGCTGTAGACCTTTGCCCCACACGACGCCGCGGCTGCCGCCATAATATCCCCCTTCTCCTGTAGCCAGCCGCAACGGTAGCTCATGGCGCGTCCCACATCGATATCGATCGCCAGTTGGGCCAGCCGGTGGCGCACGAAGGGGTTTTCGGCCAGGGGTTTGCCCTTCATCGTGGTCTCCTTGCAGTAGTTCACCAGTTCGACCAGGGCGCGCTTCACGCCGGAGATCACGCCCACGCTGGAGCGCTCGAAGTTCATGGTTGTCATGGTGACCGGCCAGCCCCCGTTCACCTCGCCGATGATGTTCTTCGAAGGGACACGAACGTCGTCGAAGTATATCTCATTGAAGTGTGTGGAGCCGTCCATGCCCTCGATTGGAACAACACTGACCCCGGGGCTCTTCATGTCCAGGATGAAGAAGGTGAGCCCCTTGCTCCTCTTCTCCTCCGGGTTGGTCCTGGCAAGCGTGAAGCACCAGTCGGCGCGGTGTGCGCCGGTGTTCCAGCACTTCTGCCCGTTTATGATCCAGTCGTCGCCGTCCTTCACCGCCTTGGTGGTCAGCGAGGCTAAGTCGGAGCCGGCGTTGGGCTCGCTCCACCCCTGGCACCAGAACCGCTCTGCCCTGGCGATGGGGGGCAGGTGCTCCTTCTTCTGCTCCTCGGTTCCCACCGCCAGCAGGGTGGGACCTATCATACCGACCCCAAGGGGGTCGACACCGGGTGCGCAGTAGTACCCGATCACATCGCTGAATATGAGCTGCTCCATCATGGAGGCACTGCACCCGCCGTATTCCTCGGGCCAGGGCCTTACCAGCCAGCCCTTCTCCGCCAGCCTTTTTGCCATGTATACATTGAACGGCCAGCCTACGTCGTTAAAAAGGCCCTCCAGCCCCCATACCCAGTCCTCGGGCGCATTCTTCATCTCCTCCTCGAAGAAATCCTCAAAATCCTTCTTAAGCGCCTCTTGCTCCGGGGTGATTTTGAAGTCCATTTCTACTCCCTTCTTCGGTTTCGCGCTATTTTCTGCTCTATATGCTTTACCATCCCCCTTCAAGCCGGGGACAGGTGTATCTTCATAAAAGGTTTGAGGGTAGCGAAATAATCATTTGAGCTTCACGGTAAGGCAGGTTACTGTCCTGGCAATGTTTGATATTCTTGGTTACCAGGTCGCCGAGGGCGTCCACATCTGGCACTTCGACTATGGCAATTACGTCATAGGGATCGGCAATCATATCCACCGACCTTATCTCATCCATCTCCTGCTGAAGAGCAGTGAGGCTGGTGACGACTACCTCCTCCTGGCCGTATCAACCCAGATAAGCAGAAAGGCCTACACCGCCGTGGCCTCTATCTCATAGGAGTCCGAAGATGCCGGCAAAGATGGTGCAGTGCGGCGGCTGTCCTCCCAGGTTGTGGGTCAGGCCCAGCTTGGGGTCCTTGATCTGGCGCTCGCCGGCCTTTCCCTGAAGCTGCTTGTACATCTCATAGATCATTCTGAGCCCGGTAGCCCCGATGGGGTGGCCGAAGCACTTCAGCCCACCGTCGGGCTGTACTGGTAGCCCCCCGTCCAGATCGAAGAAACCGCTCTCTATATCCTCTTTTACCTTCCCCCGCTCGCTGAACTGGAGGTCCTCCATGGTTACCGCCTCTGTGATGGAGAAGCAGTCATGGACCTCCGCCATGCTGATCTCCTCGCGGGGGTTCTTTATCCCCGCCTCGGCGTAGGCGGCTATGCCCGCCCTGTAGGTGGGCTCGACGTGGAGGAAATCATACTTGGTGGAGGTGGTGCCATCGCCGGGCGCCACATTCATCTGCAGCGCCTTGATATACACCGCGTCGTCGCGGTACTTCTTGGCATCCTTGGCCGGCACTATGACAGCAGCCGCTGACCCGTCGGATACGCCGCAGCAGTCGAACAGCCCCAGCGGCCAGGCGATTATGGGCGCCTTCATGATCTGCTCTATGCTTACCTCCCTGCGGAAGTGGGCGCGGGGGTTCAGCGTTCCGTTGTGGTGGCTCTTCATCGAGACATGGGCCAGCATCCGCTTCCCGTCATCCGGGGCGATGCCGTAGTGGTCGAAGTACCTGGTGGCCAGCATGGCGAACATGCCCGGCATGGTCATGGAGAACATTAGCCCGGTCATGTCCAGGTTCCGTACCGCCAGCCCGCTGAAGCCCTGGTCCTTGATCTTCTCCACCCCCAGGACCAGGACAAGGTCATAGATCCCGGCGGCCACCGCATAGGAGGCGTTTCTTAGGGCATCGGAGGCGGTGGCACAGGCATTCTCTATCCGTGTCACCGGCTTGTACTGGAGCCGGAGTGGTCCCGCCAGTGCCATCCCGGTTAATCCTGATGTGTCGTAGTAGTTACCCACCCAGGCAGCCTGGATATCCTTCTGCTCAACGCCGGCATCCTCATAGGCTTCCGTGGCTGACTCCACGATCAGGTCAACGCGGCTCTTGTCCCAGAGCTCGCCGAACTTGGTGCATCCCATCCCGATAATGGCAACCCTATCTTTAATGCTTGCTGTCATGCTTTCCGCCCTTTCTCAAACATTTCATAAATATACGTCCCTTTCGCCCTCTCTCGAGCACTTTTTATAGGATATGTTCCTCTTTCAAGAAGTCGGAGACGGCATCATGAGGCCTCCCACGAAGTACTAAAGATGTAAGACCTCCTTATAGTACGAATTAGCACCTTATGGGTCGTGTCTTCCAGAAATAGTTGTGTATACCGCGGTCGGTGAATAGCTTCCTGAAGGTCATCTCCACATCCATCCCTACCTTAATCTCGGCACCGCCGCGGTCGGTCATATCGAATATACCCCTGCCCCCGCCGTCGAAATCGATCACGGTGACGGTGGTGGGTGGGTCGTTTGAGTCCGCCAGCCGGTCCTCGGTATAGGTAACGATCTTGGCCTTCTTATCGCAGAACCGGTAGGGCTCCATCTGGTCCACCGCCTGGCACTCGACGCACACCCTGAGAGGGGTGAAGTAGCCATAGCTGCCGCCCTGGCTGAATTGCGGGGTTCCGCAGGCCTTACATCTCACCCCGTAGAGTGCTAGCTCTATCATGCGGTCGCGGTGCTGTCCTGCTAAGGAGACCGGGGACTGCTCGGAGCGGCGCGCCCGCTCCAGGGGTACCAGCTTGCGCCAGCGCAGGTAGCGTTCATTGTTCTCCAGCATCTTCTTAGATGGGAGGTGGTTCTTGATCCCCCGCCGCTTTTTGATCTTCTTTATCTCGTCGGTTACCTGCAGGGTGAAGGCGTCGACCCCGTTACCGTAGGAGGCGAAAAGTATCCTGTCTCCCGGTGTGGCCTCCTCCAGTGCAGCGACCAGCATCATCATTGCCAGTGATGAGCCGGTATTGCCCACCGTGGCAAAGAGCGGGTCCTGAAGCTGCTCGGGCTCGAATTTAAGCGTCTTTGCCAGTTGGGCATGCCTTCTGCTCTCCAGGGGGGCATCATAGACCACCTTGGCGAAGTCGCCCGGCGAAAGGCTGTACTTCTTCAAGAGCCCCTTTATCCCCTCAGCCAGCACATCGGAGTAGCCTTTGTCATAGATCATGCGGTCTTCCCATGAGCGTATGAACTCGTCCTCGTCAGTGCGCCACATACCGGCGAACTCGTCTGAGATATGGTGGCTTCCCTCGATGCTGGCGATAACGCCCTTGTCACCTATGAGCAGGGCGGCACTTCCGTCTCCCAGGGCCATCTCGAAGTCGCCGGCACAGGCCGCCATTCGGTGCTCGCCGGAGGTAACCAGTATGCTACTTGAGGAGCCGGCCTTGATGATGTCCGCTGCGGTGGCCATAGCACTGGTTCCCGCCCTGATCGTGCCGGTTATGTCCAGGGTGCGTATATCGCGGCGCATGTCCAGGGCGGTGGCCAGCAGGCTGGCGCACAGCTTCTCCTTGTAGGGCGCGGTGGTGGTGGCAAAAAAGAGGCCATCGATACTCCTGTGGTCTATGCCGTTTAAGCAGTCGATGGCCGATTCCATTGCCATGGTCACGCTATCTTCGTCGAAATTGCATACGCTCCGTTCCCCCGCCATTTTAACCCCCCCCCAGGCGTTGTAGAATACCTCACGTGACATCCGGTGCAAGGGGACATAAGCCCCATACGATGTTATTCCTACTGTCATAAAGATCCTTTCTATTCGCTTTTTACCCCGGCGGCTGCTTTACAATGCAGCCGGTTGGACAGGAGAAGGATTGTGAAAATTATAACAAAATCTCCCCCAAATCCTCAGTATACATTACTGTTTGAGGTGGAGTCAAGCAGTTTACTCGTC
Source organism: Dehalococcoidia bacterium (assembly GCA_034430255.1). Classification (GTDB taxonomy): domain Bacteria; phylum Chloroflexota; class Dehalococcoidia; order E44-bin15; family E44-bin15; genus DATKYK01. The sequence goes on from DAOUEU010000059.1 coordinate 5,605, forward strand.
CAGAGATTATTAGAACATAGAGCTAGCTGGCTATTCCCCATCATCGCAATAAGCCCTGGCGACCAAGCTATCCCGTCGGTTTCTCAAATTGCACAGAGTTGGTCTCTTCAGGTGATTTTTCATCGTGCTATATCAGGTGGTTAACCTTTTGCATCTTTAGCCAGTTGGGTGTCAAGACCGAAGGGTAACAGTTGCATCACGTGTAGCTATCTGAAGTTGGGATTGCGGTAGCAGGGATGGGGGCAATTCTCTCAAAACGGTTGAACAGTGTCCAGCTTAGCTATTAGACACCGGTCCTCACATTCGGATTGGTACTAAGGCGGGGGACAGGCCACTTACCCGAAGCCGATAATCCCTTTTAGGCCTGTAATAATCCAGGCTAATCTTCCCAAAGGTTATCGGTCATAGAGCCCGTATGGACAGGTTCGAACGAATCAAAGTATATGTCCCGGACTGTTCTCATGTTTTTCCACAGTACCTCATACCCTTTGAGCTGGCTTGCTGCTTGTACTTTTTTCTGCCACAGCGCGATTTCTTGTTCCGTTGCCTCTCGCTTTTCCCCTACGACACCCAAAATTCTCACAGCAGGCGGTGATGTAAATTCTCCACTGAGAAGAGACTCAAACCAGAATTTCTTGTCGCTGTTAACCGCTAATACACATACCCGCTTATTTCGCTCTAGATTTTTTGAAGTGGTGCTGAGGAACTCTTCAAAATAGAATCCTGTACCATCGTCGCGGAGTATCAAGGAGCCTATCGGTGTAATGTGTGGCGCCCCATCATCGTTTACCGTGGCTATCGCACAATGCAAGCAGCTGTTGAACGCTTCCTGAACAACCTTTGAGATAGTATCCCAATGCCCGCCGATTTCCATAAGGCGTCTCCTGAAGAGCTGTCTAAGGGGCGCCCACGATGCAGATGCTGCATATGAACCTGCCGGGGTTGCCCCCCTGATTATGGGCTAGCGCCAGCTTCACATCCTTCAACTGGCGCTCCGGCTTTTGGGCGCGTCCCAGGATCTCCACATACCCTTCGAAGACCTCCCGGATACCGCTGGCTCCGATGGGGTGACCGAAGGATTTCAGGCCGCCGCCGACGTTAAAGGGGTGTTTACCGTCGAGGGCGAATTCACCCGCTTCGATGTGCTCCTTCGCCTTTCCCTTATCGCAGAAGCCCAGGTCTTCGTAGCACATCAGCTCGGCTATAGAGAAGCAGTCATGGACCTCACACATATCGATCTCCTTGCCGGGGTCCTTTATGCCGGCATCGGCGTATGCCTGCTGTGCTGCGCGTTGGGTTTCCTCCCAGTGGGTGTAGTCGTAGTCTGTTCGTACCTTGCCCATGCCCGGGCCTGCTGAGAGGCCGAAGGACTTGATGGTGATGTATTCATCCTTGTATTTCTTGGCGTCCTCGGTGCGACAAAGGATGGCTGCCGAGCCACCATCGGTCACCCCGCAGGCATCGAACAGGCCAAGGGGCCAGGCGATCATGGGGGCGCTCATCACCTGCTCCTCGGTAACCTCCATCCGCAGGTGGGCCCGCGGGTTGAGGAAGCCGTTATGATGGCTCTTCACTGATATCTTGGCCAGGGTTCTCTTGCCCTCCTCCCCGCTCAGGCCAAAGCGGTAGAAGTACCTGGTGGCGGCCATGGCATAGCGCCCTGGGGCGGAATCCCCGGAGCCGAATACTGGGTGCCACTTCTCGCTGCCCGCTGATTGCACCGCCATGGGCAGTCCACCGTAGCCGGTGTCCTTGAGCTTGTCGAAGCCGACAGCTAGAACCAGGTCATACGCCTTAGCGATCAAGGCGAAGGTCGCTGCCCTCAGCGTCTCCATTCCGGTTGCGCAAACATTCTCCAGCCTGGTGACCGGGATGTAGTCGGTCTTCAGCGCTGCTGATAACTGTGTCGCTGTTGAGCCCATCAGGGTGCCCACCCAGGCAGCCTGTATATCCTTGGGGTCGATGCCGGCGTCCTCGTAGGCCTCATAGGCGGAATCGATAACCAGGTCATAGGCATCCTTGTCCCAAAGCTCGCCGAACTTGGTGCAGCCCATCCCGATGATGGCAACCTTATCTTTAATGCTCTCTGACATGTCTTTTCCTCCTATGATACCCTTATCGGGCGGCATTTCCAGAAATAGTTATGAAGTCCAGCCCCATCGTGGATCTTCCTGAAGGTCATCTCCACCGGCATGCCGATTTCGATCTGTGTGGTATCGCGGTCGGTCATGGTGCAGTAGATTCGGCCACCATCATCGAAGTCATCTATGGTCCAGACGCGGGGCGGGTCCACTTCCACTGCCCGCTCGTCCATGCTAAATGTAAAGACGGTGGCCTTCCTGTCGGCAAGCCTCACCTCCTCGTAATCGTCTTTAGCCTGGCAGTAGGCGCATACCCGCTGTATGGGGAACTGGATGTTTCCGCAACTGCGGCAGCGGCCGCCGTGGAGTGAAAGAACCTGTGTGCGGTCGCGCCACATCATGGGGAGGGAGCTGATATACTGGGGTCGTCGGTCCGCCTCTCCCTGCATGAGATTGCGGAAGCGGACGTATTTCTCATAGTTGGGTATCTCCATCTTCGAATCCAGGTGGCGCCTTATCCCGCGCCGTTCCCTGACCTTCTCTATATCATCGGTTACCTGCAGGACGAAGGCATCGGCTCCGTCGCCATAGCTCGCACACAGGATCCTGTCCCCAGGCTTTGCCTCTTCCAGGGCGGCCACCAGCATCATGGGGGTGAAAGCAGCGCCGGTGTTGCCCAGCGAATCGAACATCGGGTCCTGAACCCTGTCGGGGTCAAGCTTAAGCCGCCTCACCATCCTCCCGTGACTCCTGGCATCGGGAGCGTAGTATACTACCTTGGCGAAATCCTGGAGGGTCAAGCCACACTTCTTAAGCAGCTCTGAGATCACCTGCTGCAGCTTTTCGCTATAGCCGTGCTCCAGGATAAAGCGGTCCTCCCAGGTGCGGACGTAGGTATCCTCGCTCCTTTTCCACACATCGAGGAAGTCACTGGAGATGGAATGGCTGCACTCGATGGCGACGGCGACATCTGAATCTCCGATGAGGAAAGCGGCGGCACCATCGCCGAATACGGGCTCGAATTCGGAGCTTGGCGGGGCCAGTCGGCAATCGGCTGCGGTTACCAGGATGTTCTTTGCCGAGCCGCTCTTGATGGCGTCGTGGGCAGCCTTGATGGCGCTGGTGCCTGCCCTTAACGTGTTACCCAGGTCCAGGGTGAAGAGGTCGTCGCGCATATCAGCCGCTGCGGCCACGATGCTGGCGGACAGCTTCTCATCGTAAGGGGGCGTGGTGGAGGCGAAGTAAAGGCCATCGCAGATACCCTGCTCCATGCCGCTGAGGCAATCGATGGCTGCCTCTACCGCCATGGTAATGCTGTCCTCATCGTAGTTGGCCACTGCTCTCTCCCCCTTTCCCCCTCGCCCCCCCCAGGCTCGGGCGAGTTCCTTTTGGCTCAATCTATATACTGGTATATAAGCGCCGTACGATTTGATACCGATCACTTTTCGCTCCTCTCTATTATCTGATGCACAGCGACCCTATTTTACCTTGATACCGGCAACGAGGTCAACGCCCTGTAATCGTACAGTACATTAGCCACGTGTCACCATTTGCCCGCTTTTACCCGTCATTGCTGTGAAAATGGAGCCCTGATGTGGACTCCCCTTTATAGCTCCTCAATATTAATCCGTGCTGTAAATGCTTAGTGGGGGTGTCCCATGCTCTGTCGGAGTACTATAATACCTATCGTGGAGAGGCTGATAAATGGTGCCACTAGGCTGGGGCTCTCCCTTAACCCGGAGCAGGTAGCGCGTTTTAAGCTCTATTACGAAGAGCTTATCCGCTGGAACAGGAGGGTGAATCTCACTGCCATCGTTGACTACGAGGAGGTGCAGCTGAAGCACTTCCTCGACTCCCTCACCGTTGCACTTGCCCTTGAAGGGATTCCTTCGAATGTACTCGATATAGGTAGCGGTGCCGGCCTCCCCGGAGTTCCGCTTAAAATCCTCTTCCCCGATATAGGCCTGACCCTTGTCGACTCCGTCCATAAGAAGGCTGCCTTTCTCCACCATCTGGTAGAACGGCTCGGACTTAAGGGTGTGGAGGTCTTGGCCCAGCGGGCGGAGCTCCTGGCTCATGATGAAAGCTACCGCGAGGGGTTCGACGTTGTGCTATCCCGGGGGGTGGCCAGGCTTTCCACGCTCGCTGAGCTGGCCCTACCCTTTTGCACCCTGGGGGGCGCCTTTATCGCCATGAAGATGGGGGAGATGGACGATGAGGTCGCGTCGGCGTCAAGAGCAATAGGCATTCTCGGGGGCCAGCTTAGGGAAATCAAGCGGGTTATCCTGGGGGAGAGCGAGAGGGATGGGTGGACGAGTCTGGGGGAGCGCGAAAAGAGGGCGCTGGTAGTTATTGATAAGCTTACCCCTACTCCCCAGCGTTACCCCCGGCGACCCGGCATTCCCCAGAAGCGCCCGTTGTAAGTGGATGTCAACTAACTAGGCAATTAGAGACCATTTTTAATAGGGTTATAGCACCTCTTCGCCCGTTATTGATGCCCTTGGCTTTTAGGAGCGTAAATTGGGTACCCCATGTGGGCAAATCGATCTGAGGCAGCAGCGGGGACAGTCTGGAGCTTTTCGACAGACCTCCTTGCCGTGGCGCACCAGCAGGGCGTGGTATTCGTTAAACAGGGGCTCATCCGGGGGGAGGTTTTGGGCAAAGAGCGCCTGGAAATCCCCGTAGCCGTCCTTTGAGGGGGCGAGGCCGAGGCGACTTACTATCCTCTTGGTGTAGGCGTCGATAACGAAGCTGGGCCGCCGGGCGGCGTAGAGCAGTATGGAGTCCGCGGTCTCCTCCCCCACCCCGTGAATGGACAGAAGCTCCTGGCGTAGCGAGGCGGTATCGAGGGTGAACAACCTTCCCAGGTCGCTGTTGTATCTGGAGTGAAGCCGCTCGGCGAAAGCCTTTAGCTTCAGAGCCTTGGCGTTAAAGTAGCCGGATGGTCGGATGAGGAATGCTAGCCTCTCCACGGGGAGGGCATGAAGTGCCTCCGGGGTAAGGGCATTTTCCCCCTTCAGGTTGGAGATAGCCTGCTCTACATTGGTCCAGGCCGCTGACTGGGTGAGTATTGCCCCCACGACCACCTCGAAGGGGCCATCAGCAGGCCACCATTGCTGCAGCCCGTATCTGTCAAACAGGCGATTGTAGAGGTCGATTAAGGCCGCGGCTGTGTCCTTATCTTCGATACCCAATCCGGCATCCTTATATCCTCAGGTTTATCGACCGGAGTCATGTATGATTTGATATCGAGCACGGGGGTGCCGTCGATGGCGTCCAGTCCAGCTACCTCGAGGATGTTGTCATGTCGATGTAGCAGCTTCACAACGCTCACGCCGATGGGATTGGGGCGATAGGGGGCACGGGTGGCGAACAGGCCCACCAGGGGCAGGTCGTTGCGGCCCCTGGGATGGATTCTCGTTGGAGGTCGGTTGTGTCTTGGTACCAGATGCATCCAGAAGACCACCATGATATGCGAAAATTCATCGAGACCATCGAGGTGCTCCGTCCATTCCTCGTCGATCACGATCTCCGAGGTCACCTCCTGCCAGCCTCCCCTCTTGTGTTCCTTGACCTCGCTGCGCACTATCCCGATAGGCTTTAGTACTATCTCCATCATCGCCTTCTCCAGAGAACTATATTAATGGTTCTGGCATCCCCTTTTTCAGCGTGGGGAGTGACAGTGCACCGAGCCGGAGGAGTTGGGGGCTTGCTCCGCCTCTGATTGAAAAGCCGATATGGGTTATGCTACGCCAGCCCCCGGGATTTCCTTAATCTGTCAGTCAGCATCGGCACCACTTGGAACAGGTCGCCGACGATTCCATAGGTGGCTACCTCGAAGATGGGCGCGCCGGGGTCTTCGTTGATGGCGACAATTGTATCGGAGGTCTGCATGCCAGCCAGGTGCTGCACCGCCCCTGAGATGCCGCAGGCGATGTAGAGCTTTGGGCATACGGTCTTCCCCGTCTGGCCGACCTGATGTGAATACGGGATCCAGCCCTCGTCCACCGGCGGACGCGAGGAACCCAGCGCCGCCCCCAACGCATCGGCCAGCTCCTTTACGACCTGGAAGTTCTCTGGACACCCCAGCCCCCGGCCGCCGGATACAATGACCTCGGCGTCATCCAGCTTGACCTTCTCGGATAGATCCTCGACGAAATCGAGAAGTTTGGTCCTCGAGGTAATAGCCTTCTTGTCGAAGTCCACCTTTATTATCTCTCCTTGACGTTTGTTGTCGGGCGCTCCCTTCTTGAAAACGTGTGGGCGGACAGTAGCCATCTGCGGCCTCCTCGCCTGGCACACGATGGTGGCCATGACGTTGCCGCCGAAGGTGGGGCGTGTCTGCAGCAGCAGCCTGCTCTCGGGGTCAATGTCGAGGCCGGTGCAGTCGGCGGTAAGCCCGGTATAGAGGATAGAGGCCACCCTTGGTATGAGGGAACGTCCCATCGCGGTGGCACCGGCGAGAACTATCTCCGGCCTGTGCTTGCGGATCAGGTCGACAAGCGCCCGGGTGCAGTAGTCCTCCTGGTGGTCTGCCAGCGCAGGGTCGTCTGCCAGATAGACCCTGTCGGCGCCGTATGAAGCAAGCTGTTCTGCTCCTTCTACGTTGTGGCCGAGGCATACTGCGCATACCTCCGTCCCCAGCTTTTTAGCCAGCTTTCTGCCCTCGGCAAGCAGTTCGAAAGCTACGCTTTTCAGCCTGCCATCCCTCTGCTCGGCGAATACCCAGACCCCGCTGTAGCCCTCGCTGACCTCATGCACGACCTCCTCTATGATTATGGCTTCCTCGGGGCAGGTCTCCACGCAGGCACCGCAAAGGTTGCAGCCCTCCTTGATACACGCCTTCTCATCCACCACCTCAATAAGGCCGAAGGGGCAGGCAGGCTCACACGAGCCACAGCCGGTACATTTTTCAAGGTCAATCTGGATTGTCATCGTCTTTCCCTTTTCGGGTCAGGCTTTGATGGGAGTTGCTCCAAGTATTGCAAGTATCCCGTTGGCAATTCGTGTTCACGTGCTCCCCTGAGTATGACCTTTTTATACCCCTCATATGGTGTGGGGTCAGCAGTCAGTTTCGTTGAAATATAGACTTCGACTTCAAGAGGATTGTTCCCCTTGGTTATGGATTGCGTGCTCATTCGGTGATAACCACCCTCTGCGCTATCGAGTTTATCTAGTTCCGCTGAGTCGACTTCATACAGAACACCCCAAACAGCATCACCCGGGCTTTCAATCAAGTTGGCCTTGCCCGATCCGTCTTCACCCTTTTTATTGCACACCATGCGTTTGTCCAACAATTTGGCTCGCCCGATCGCTCTTGCAAAGCAGACATGTGAACGCAATCGCTCACTGCTCATATTGGCCCCGTATGCAAAATACACAACATTTGGACACATAGCTTGGCCTTGGTCAATCGCCTGACGAGACTCGACAAATGTAATCCATTTTCTTTTTGAATTTGTCGCGCTGGTCTTTATTTGAATGTTCTCGAAGACGAGACAAGTATTCCTCAAACACCCTGACTAATTGTTCATGAAACAAATTTCGGTAAACGATGATCCCTTTATCACCTTCAATCTCCTCAATCAACTTTCCATTTATTTTAATGCGCACAAGCGAATTCTCTTTGACCTCCGCTTGGTGTAGAATACCACAGCGGATTTGATCATAGAATTTCCTTGCTGTGTCTTCGGTGAAGAACTCACCGAACGAAGTTTTGGTCAAGAAGCGAACAAAGTAGTTTTGCGAATTATTGCGAGGGGTCTTGTCTTTTCCTTCTCTGAATTGTTGAAGTGTTTCGATGAGCAGGCAATCCAACGTGAGCACTGCAAATCCAGAGAATTCGTGGTCTTTGATGAGGTCGATGAACTTCAAAAATCGGCCGCGAATGCGATCCTCAAAGATGACTATCGCTTTTTGCCAATCCTCCTCAGTTGAGAAGGTCAGAGCGTTCCAATCACGTACGGTATACTTAGGTGAGATGCGCATATCTTCCGTATTCTTTGACATACCCTAAATAATCCCTTCCAGGAGCCGGATAAGGTTATCCACCTGCTCTTCCGTGCTCCCCTGGAGCATCTCGCTCTTCCTCTCTCTCTTAGGGAAGAATACCTTTACCACGCGGGTGGGGGAGCCGGCGATGCCGGCCTTGTCTTCCTCGACGCCTATATCGTCGGCTGACCATACGGGTATCTGGGCTG
>DAOUEU010000060.1:0-2268 GCA_034430255.1 Dehalococcoidia bacterium
CGGCGCACGATCTCCCGCGCCAGCTCCAGATGTGGCAACTGGTCCTCGCCCACGGGGACGGTTTCCGCCTTGTATAAGACAATGTCTGCGGTCATCAGAACCGGGTATCCCACCAGCCCATAGTTTATGTTCTCCGGCTGCATCCTGGCCTTCTCCTTGAAGGTAGCTACCCGGGTGAGCCAGCCAAGCGGTGTTACCATGCTGAGCAGTGTGTGAAGCTCCATCACCTGTGGCACATGCGACTGGACAAACAGGATGCTCTTCCGGGGATCGAGACCTGCCGCCAGCCAGTCCAGCATCATCTCGCGAATGTTCTCCTGGAGCTTATCGGTATCCTCGAGGGTGGTCAGGGCATGGATATCAACGATGCAATAGATACACTCGTAATCCTGCTGGAGCTTGACGTAGTTCTGAATTGCCCCCAGGTAATTGCCGATGTGCTGCCTTCCCGTCGGCCTGGCTCCAGAAAAGACGCGTCCCTTCATTCTGCCTCCTCAATCGTAGAAGTTTAACACAAACGGAGGTCAGGGACAAGAATTTCATTCTCGCGGTTCTGTTCGGTTGACGTTGGTGAGTTAGGCTTCGAGTTTTAGCATTTCTTTTGGTGTAGCTAATATAACCTCTATGTCTTCCATAGTCTTAATTGCAAACTGCCTTTGCCTTGCTCTATCATCAAACCCCTTTTGCGACACTACTATAACTTTTCTAATAGGTTTAGATGTAGTAGGGTGACACTTAGCGTCAGTAATAAACTGGCCTACAAGATCGTATCCTATGTGGGAAGTCTTAGCTTGAATTGGAATCCCCTCCGTAGTGATACAATCGACCCCAGCATCTGGACGAGGTTTTACTGCTCGATAAAACTCATTTACCCATATCTCAAACTCTCTAGCACCCATTTCTGAAACTTCCTTCAAGTCACGGGAAACGTATTGGGCTTTTGCAAATTCATCCTCCATACCGAGGGGCATCTGAACTTCTCTGCCTTTAGTAATCTCATAAGCAGTCCTATTTATATAATGCCAATCCATCGCCTATTGTTCTTGTGAGCTGCAACTATTGCTATGCCATAACCACAAAGAGGAAAGCCTGCCTGCTGGTAAATATATCTGTTTCGGTGTATCGCTACCGTCCGAAACCGGATAATGATGTTGCCCTGCGTCAGCGCCTGCGGGAGCTGGCAGCACAGAGGAAGCGGTTTGGCAGTCCCCGGCTGCACATCCTGCTGAAAAGGGAGAATCTGGTGATAAATCACAAACGGACGGAGAGGATCTATCGTGAAGAGGGGCCATCATTGAGGAGAAAGCGGCGCAGGAAAGGCGCGGCAGGGGTGCGGGTGATGATGCCGTCACCGCAGAGGCCAAACCAGCGCTGGTCCACTGCATACAGGGTCTTGGCAATCTCGAAGACGATGGTTGCTGCTAGTGCTTCAGGCCAGATATAGCGCCATAAGACCGTGGTATTGGGAATATATCGGTATATGATTGAGAATACAGCTGTGAGACAGGATTATCTCTCCTTCGCAAAACACTACTCAGGGAGGAAGGCTGCTATAATGCGTTAACGATAGCGATTACACCAATAATAATTAAGTATATGCCTACGATGTATCGCAGTAAACGCGGCCATATAATTACCAGTACACCGACGACTATGCTAATGATTCCCCCCACGATTCCACTGATCTCCACTAAACTCATAGATACCTCCTTGTTATTCTTTGTGCCGTTACTTCCATAAAGGGACATAAGCTAGATTTATTGCCCATTACTTCATATGAGACACCGCTAGCGCAACTGCGGACCTGGAGTTAATTCTTATCTCCTTACCCTGAATTCCCCTGCCACGTCCTTGTTTATCTCAAACGTTGAACTATTCCATGTTATGACTCATACCCATATCGAGCATAATAGCGGTCAAAAAACTCCAGGTCTTTCTCGTTCTGCCACTTGTCAATCTCTTCTAGCCACTTATCCTTGTCCATACCCGGAGCTTCCTTGAGGACCTCTTCCGGCATATCCAGAATGAACTTCTCTGTCTTCGGGTGCCACTTTAAAGCGGCCCAGGGCAAGGCAAACCACTTGTCGGTGATGCCAAGAAAGCCTCCAAATGCGACCAACACGAAAGCAATCCGACCTTCGCGCATATCCACCACAAAGGTCTGCACCTGCCCCATGTCATCGCCCTTTTTATTGATCACATTGTACTGTGCTAACCTGATGCTTGGTACGAACCTTGCCGATTTGCTACTCATAGTATCCCTCCTTT
>DAOUEU010000061.1:0-3415 GCA_034430255.1 Dehalococcoidia bacterium
CTCAGCGCGGAAGGGAAGCCGGCGGGCATCGCCGCAGACGCAGCACTCTGCCCCGGCCGCCATGAGATCCTCCAGCGAATCGCTTACCACATCCAGGTTAACCATGAGGGCTCCCGCTTGCTCCAGTGGCAGCGACACCAGGCGGTCGTTCCCGCTACCCACGTAGAGCAGGCGCTTGCCATAAACCCCACCAGCCCTTTCTTGGAGAAATCGGCACAGCCTGTGGGCCCCCTTTTCCGCATAGTGAACGAATATATCAGCCGCTCTGGAGTCGCTGTAGATTACCGCTTTCCCCCAGCTATATAGGTGGTGCTCCCACATGAAGCGGTCGAGCTCCGGGCTGCCCTGGTTTTTGAGGTTCTCTCCCCGGCGCATCGCCGCCATCAGCCTCTCCAGGTAGTCCTTTTTTTGTCGGAGTGTTGCGGCGAGGTGGGCTGGCAACATGTGAGGGATGCCGTTAATGATGGGATAGCGGGAGGCACAGGAGGAGCAAAAAAGCGTGTCCCCGGGGAGGAGCGCCAGTTCTGCCTCCCCGCACTCGGGGCAGGCCAGAAGCTCAAGCAGGTTACGATTCATCGTATTAACGAGAGGCGAAGTACTGCAATGCCAGCCTTATCTTCTCTTCGACGGAGAGCTCTGCGGAATCGGGCAGTGAGGCGAGGGCGGAGGCGGCTTCGGAAGCGCTGTAGCCCAGGCCCATCAGCCCGGCAATTACCTCGGCATCCCCCTCCGCCGGTGCGCTCACCATGATGCCCTCCAGCTTCCCCTTGAGCTCCAGCGCCAGGCGACCGGCCATCTTACTGCCTACCCCGGGCACACTGGATAGGAGAGCGACGTTTCCGCTGGCGATCGCCAGGGCCAGATGGCCGGGTTCCATCGCCGAAAGTATCGCCAGGGCCACCTTGGGCCCCACCCCGCGTACGCCGATGAGTGTGCGGAAGAGCTCCAGCTCTTCCGCAGTGTCGAAGCCATAGAGGGTTATATTGTCCTCCCTGAGGTAGAGATGGGTATGGAGATTGACCGTCTCACCGATGGCTCCGAGCTTGGAGAGTGTGGAGGAGGGCATATAGACCTGGAGGCTCACCCCGCCCACCTTGATAATCGCCCCATCGGTGCTCCGGGACTGGAGTTTTCCCTCAAGACCGGCGATCATATTCCCTGCTCTGCCAGTATCCTCGAGATGCGTCTCTCCTGGATGTGGCATATCGCCACCGCCAGGGCATCGGCAGCATCGGAGGGCTCGGGGGGGGAGGAAAGCCCCAGCAGGATGCATACCATCTCCTGTACCTGCCCCTTCCCGCTGCGCCCGTAGCTGGTTACCGCCTGCTTTACCTGAGTGGGGGTGTAGTGGTGGGCCGGGATCCCCTTCTCGGTTACCGCCACCGTTGCTGCCCCTATCGCCTGCCCCACTGCCAGGGCGGAGCGCGCATTCTTGGCCACGAAGGGCTCTTCTATGGCAGCCTCGTCTGGCTGGTAGCGGGCGATGATGTCGTGAAGCCCCAGGAATAAGGCATAGAGACGCTCCGCGAGTGGCGTGTTCGGGGGAGCGGTCAACGCCCCGCAGGCCACCTGAGTGATCTGCCCCGCTTCCTCATCTACCAGACCATAGCCCAGGCTTATGGTGCCGGGATCGATGCCTAATACTCGCATTCTCATTCTAACGGTTCTGTTATAGAAAGCCGCCCTGTAATTTCAAAACAATTGCTCAAGAAGTCGTTTGCGGGTGAATCTATCCCTGACTGCGATACTTCTCCAGGGCCTCATCGGGGAAGTCAGCGTTGGTGAACACCCGCTGAACGTCATCCAGCTCCTCAAGCCTGTCCAGGAGTCTGAGCGCCTGAAGTGCCGCCTTTTCATCGAGCATCACTACACTGGTGGGCACCATCAATACCTCGGCAGAGACTATATCCAGTTCTCGCTCTTCAAGGGCCTTTCTGATCCCCTCCAGGTCCTCGGGCTTGGTGTGCACCTCCAGTAACCCTTCTATGTGCTTAATATCCTCCGCTCCAGAATCAATGATGTATAAGGTCAGCTCCTCTTCCTCTGCATCCCCCGCCGTCAGCGTAATCACCCCTTTGGGCTGGAAAATCCAGGTGACACAGCCACTTTCACCCATGCTACCGCCCCCTCTTGATAACACGTTGCGTATCTCCGCTGTGGTGCGGTTGCGATTATCGGTGAGCGTCTCCAGCAGGATGGCGACGCCCCCAGGGCCATAGCCTTCGTAGGTTGCCTCAATGAGGTTTGCCCCTTCGGTTCCACCCGAGCTTCGCTTGATGGCCCGCTCAATATTATCCATTGGCATATTGCTATCGCGGGCTTTCTGAACGGCCAGGCGGAGGCGGAAGTTCATCTCCGGGCTATCGCCGCCCTGGCGCACCGCAGCATCAATCTCCTTGCTCAGCTTGGTAAAAAGCTGCCCTCGCCTGGAGTCTGTCACCCCCTTCTGGCGCTTGATCTGGGACCACTTGGAATGACCTGACATTTGCCTCTCCCAACTGATTATTTATTGCTACCAAATTCTATCACCTCGCCTGCTTCAGGTCAAAAGGTTTATAATGGCGTAAAATTCTTTAATGGATTGTCATTTATATGAAGAAGGTACATAGTCGCCGAGTTTCTGCCGAAAGAGTCAGCCGGCTGAGGTTTCTGGGCAGCCTCGTGGTGGCACTGCTTTTCCTGCTGGCGATTTTCGTCACGCTGGGCAGCTTCACGGTGGAGGGTTATTCCATGGAGCCTACCATTTATGATGGCCAGGGCGTGATGAAAGTCAGGGTGGCCTACTGGTTCGGCGATCCCCAGCGGGGGGATGTGATCACATTTGAGCATCCCCAGGAGCATAGGGGGCTGATAAAACGGGTGATAGCCCTGCCCGGCGAGTGGGTGCAGGTCACCACCGACTATGTATATATTAACGGCGAGCCGCTGGAGGAGCCCTATATAAATGGTGAAAACCATCCTGTATACCCCCGCACTCAAGTGCCTGAAAACAGCTACTTTGTTATGGGGGACAACCGGGACCACAGCACCGATTCCCGCGCCTGGGGAATGGTTCCGCGGGAGAACATTACCGGCAGGGCGTGGCTTGTCTACTGGCCACTGAGCGATTGTCACCTCATTGGAGGGTATGACCAGTATTAAAGGCGCAGCTGTGAGCTTAAGAGGTGTTGACCTAGCTTTGGAGGGAGGCTATAATTATTAAGGACTTATAGATAGTAGAAGGTGGTGTTAAATTGGCGAACGAAGTGGGCAAGAGATATTTCTGTGAGAAGTGCGGCACAGAATTCATTGTTACCAAGGCGGGCCAAGGCAAGCTAACTTGCTGCGGTCAGCCAATGACCCTAAAGAAGTAGGTATGTAGAAAAAGGAGGGATGGCCAGTGGCAAATCAACTGGGTAAACGGTTTAAATGCTCG
>DAOUEU010000062.1:0-17498 GCA_034430255.1 Dehalococcoidia bacterium
TAACTTGACTTTTCATTTCGGTTACCTTAAAATGGCTACGATTTGGCGCCCACATAGCTCAGTGGTAGAGCACCTTCTTGGTAAGAAGGGGGTCGTCAGTTCAACTCTGACTGTGGGCTTAAGTTGAGGAGGGAAAATGTCAAAGAAAGTCTTTGAGCGAACCAAGCCCCATGTTAATGTGGGGACCATCGGTCACGTCGATCACGGCAAGACCACACTGACTGCAGCGATAACCAAGATACTATCCAGTGCAGGCCTCACGCAGTATCGCGCCTTTGACTCCATCGATAATGCCCCTGAAGAGAAGGCCCGGGGGTTGACCATTGCCATCGCTCATATCGAGTATGAGACGGAGAAGCGCCACTACGCGCACGTCGATTGCCCCGGCCACGCTGACTATATCAAGAACATGATAACCGGGGCAGCTCAGATGGACGGTGCCATCCTGGTGATCGCTGCCGACGATGGGGTGATGCCGCAGACGAGGGAGCACCTGCTGCTGGCACATCAGGTGGAGGTGCCCTATATTATTTGCTGCCTAAACAAGATAGATATGGTGGATGACGAGGAGCTTTTGGAGGTGACCGAACTCGAGTTGCAGGAGGAAGTGCTGCCCCATTACGGCTTCCCCGGCAAGGAGGTACCGATAATAAGGGTGAGTGCCTTAAAGGCACTGGAGTGTGGCTGCGGCAAGCGGGAGTGTCAGTGGTGCGGCCCTATCTGGAAGCTACTGGATACCCTGGATGACTACATCCCCACGCCGGTTCGAGACAAGGACAAGCCCTTCCTCATGCCGGTCGAGGACGTCTTCAGCATCAAGGGGCGGGGGACGGTGGCCACCGGACGGGTAGAGCGCGGGGTGATAAAGCCGGGGGAGGAGGTGGATATCGTGGGGCTCAGGGAGACCCGCAAGGCCGTGGTCACCAGTGTGGAGATGTTCCACAAGACCCTGGCCGATGGGGAGCCCGGTGATGCCGTCGGTTGCCTGCTCCGGGGGATAGAAAGGGAGGATGTAATGCGAGGCATGGTGCTGGCAGCCAAGGGATCGATTAAGCCACACACCGACGCCGAGGCTGAGATATACGTCCTCACCAAGGAGGAGGGAGGCAGGCATACCCCATTCTTTACCGGCTACAAGCCTCAGTTCTACATCAGAACCACTGACGTAACCGGAAGCATCGAGCTGCCCCAGGGGGTTGAGATGGTGATGCCCGGCGATAATATCAAGATGAAGGTGAAGCTCATCGAGCCTGTTGCCATGGAGGAGGGGCTGAGGTTTGCCGTAAGAGAGGGTGGCCGCACCGTAGGTGCTGGCGTGATCACCAAGGCTTTGGAATAGGGTAATTTAGATTGGCTAAGAAAGGGACTTCCCGGATTATAATTCATCTCGCCTGCACCGAATGCAAGGACCGGACATATACCACCACCAAGAACAAAAGGAACGACCCGGAGCGGCTGGAGCTGAGGAGGTATTGCCCCCGCTGCCGCACCCACCAGCTCTATCGAGAGGTGCGCTAGGATGAGAAGGCAGGCCACGGCGGGAGGGTCGCTGTTCCCCCGTATTCGCAGCTATATCGCTGATGTCGTCGCTGAGTTAAAGAAGGTAGTCTGGCCCACCAGAGAGGAAGCAAGGCGGCTTACCATAATGGTCATTATAATCGGCGGTGCGGTAGGGATTATTCTGGGGGTGTTCGATTACGGCTTCACTCATCTCATGGACTGGATAGTAAGCATAGGAGGATGAGGCAGGGAGAAGCGGGAAACAAACCCTGGTGAGGGGTTCTCCTTTCAAATTTTTTCGTTCTCCTCGACCCGTTAATAAAAATCGAGTGACAATTTCAAGGCAATGGCTGAAAAAGAACGTGCGTTAAAGCGCAAACAAGTAAGAGAGATGGCAGAGGATAAGCGGAGGTGGTATGTGATTCATACCTACTCCGGATATGAGCACCGGGTTCAGACCAACCTGGAGCACCGTGTCAGTTCTATGGATGCCCAGGACAAGATTTTTCAGGTGGTCATCCCCACAGAGAATGAGATCGAGATAAAGGATGGGCAGAAAAGGACAGTAGCCAAGAAGGTCTTTCCCGGCTACATCCTGGTAGAGATGATGCTCGATGATGAGAGCTGGAATGTGGTGCGTAATACACCAGGGGTTACCGGCTTCGTGGGCTCCGGTGTAAAGCCGACCCCCCTGAATGAGGAAGAGGTCAACACTATCTTTAATCAGATGAAGGCTGATACGCCGCGGGTTAAGGTTGGCTTCCACCAGGGTGAGAGCGTGCGGGTGGTAGACGGCCCCTTTATTGACTTCATCGGGGTGGTCGATCATATCAATACGGAGAAGGGCAAGGTAACGGTGCTCATCTCCTTCTTCGGGCGGGATACGCCGGTAGAGCTCGACTTCCTCCAGGTGGAGAGGATTTAAAAACAAGAATTTTTTCATTGAGGCAATGGATTGGCCAAGAAGATAACGACGGTGATAAAGCTCCAGCTCCCCGCAGGGCAGGCTAGCCCGGCCCCGCCGGTGGGCCCCATCCTGGGACAGTATGGCTGCAATATCATGGCCTTCTGCAAGGAGTATAACGAGCGCACCTCCTCCCAGGCAGGATCCATTGTCCCTGCGGAGATTACCATATATGCCGACCGCTCTTTCAGCTTTAACCTCAAGACCCCTCCGGTCGCCGACCTGCTGCGGAGGGCGCTAAGCGTGGACAAGGGGAGCGGCGTGCCCAATATGGAAAAGATCGGGACGCTGCCCAGGGAGAAGCTTCAGGAGATCGCCGCTCTTAAGATGAAGGACCTCAATGCCGCCGACATGGATGGTGCGCTACGGATGATCGAGGGCACGGCACGGAGCATGGGGATCGAGGTGGAATAATGGCCAAGCGCGGCAAACACTATCAGGATGCTACTAAGCTGGTGGAGCGTACCAGGGAGTATGACCCTCAAGAGGCCATAGCGCTGGCAAAGCAGGCAGCCTATGCCAATTTCGATGAAACGGTGGAGCTTCACCTCCACATGGGTCTGGACCCCCGCCATGCCGACCAGCAGGTGAGAGGGGTTGCCAGCCTCCCTCATGGACTGGGCAAGCAGGTCAGGGTACTGGTGTTTACCCAGGGTGAGGGGGTGAGGACCGCTGAGGAGGGAGGGGCGGAGCATGTTGGCTGCGATGACCTGGTGAAGCGCATCGAGGGCGGGTGGCTGGAATTCGATGTCGCCATCGCCACCCCCGATGTCATGAACAAGGTCTCCAAACTGGGCAAGATCCTGGGACGTCGGGGGCTGATGCCCAATCCAAAGTCGGGGACCATCGTGCCACCCCAGGACCTGCCCCGCGCCATAAGCGATGCACGAAAGGGACGGGTCGATTTCAGGATAGACAAGACAGCGGTGATCCACGTCCCCGTGGGCAAGCTGAGCTTCGACAACGATAAGCTGCAGGAGAATCTGGCAACCCTGATAGAGAGCGTCATAAGAGCCAAGCCCAGCGGGGCCAAGGGTCAATATATAAGGAGCGCCACGCTCTGCACATCGATGGGGCCGGGGATAAGTCTCGACCTGAAGCCAACCATGGAGCTTCGCGCTCCGTAAGGAGGTAAGCAATGCAGCGGAATGAAGGGCCCATTGACCGAATGGTGCGGCTGGTCCTGGGCGCAGTGGCGCTGATCCTCGCATTTCTCATTCTCGATGCGGGTAGCGGGGCAGCGGGAGGAGTGGTGCTGGCAGTTATTGGAACGATAATACTGTTTACTGCAGCAACCGGGTCCTGTTTGCTGTACCTTTTATTCAACTTTTCAACAAAAAAATAGCAGGCGTGCCCACGTGCCATAGAAAGCGGGTGCCTTCAGGGCTTAATATCTGCCCGCCCAGGCGAAAGGGGGAGTCCCTGGGTCTATGGCGCAGGGACTTTTTTAATCCCTCTCGTCTGCCTTTTTAAAAGATGCGCCTCCGCAAATCGACGCGGTAGGGGTGAGCATCATCACCAGGGACTGGTGGCCGGGGCCGGGGGTCTCCCCAATGTAGGCCGAAGCGTCGGCTCCTAACGAAGAATCGGAGTCCGTAAGACGGATCGACCTGTCGGCCTCGGGGCAGCTTCAATAAGTACACCAATACTGGGGAATTTGGGGATTGATAGAGACTATTTCAGCAATCTCTAAATATATAAACAAAGTTTAAGGGGTGAGATATGCATCTGGAGGAGAAGAAGCAGGCAGTGAGCGAGCTTGCTGAGAAGCTTGAGCGCTCAAGTATAGTCATCACCACCAGCTATCGCGGGATCACGGTGGCGGAGATGACCGAGCTGCGGCGTAAACTGCGCCAGCAGGAGATCGAATACCGGGTGATCAAGAATACCCTGGCTGGCTTTGCCGCAGAGCAGGCGGGCAAGGAAGGGCTCAGCAGTATCATCGAGGGACCTACCGCGCTCGCCTTCGGCTACGGCGACATGGTGGTGCCGGCCAGGGCGCTAACCGATTACATCCGCTCCGCCAAAAGCCAGCTCAGGATCAATGGCGGGCTGGTGGAGCAGCGGGTGCTCAGCGCCGCCGAGGTAGCAACCCTAGCTACCCTGCCCCCGAAGGAGGTGCTGATCGCCAGGCTGCTCATCGGGATGCAGGGGAGCATCCTGGGCCTGGTCAACGTGCTCAATGCAAACCTGACAGGCCTTATAAACGTGCTGGTTGCACGCAGAAATCAATTGGAAGGAGGATAAAATGACTGAGGAGCAAGAGCAGACAGTCGAAGCGAAGGCAGAGGAGAAGGCGGAGGAAACGGTCGAGGCCAAAATGGAGGAGAAGGCGGAGGAGACGGCCGAGGCCAAAGCGGAGGAGA
The DNA here is from genome assembly GCA_034430255.1 of Dehalococcoidia bacterium. GTDB lineage: Bacteria > Chloroflexota > Dehalococcoidia > E44-bin15 > E44-bin15 > DATKYK01. Next base: position 4,831 of record DAOUEU010000062.1, read on the forward strand.
CGGCCGAGAAGCCGAAAAAGCAGAAGGCAAAGGCTGAAGCAGAGGCCAAGGTAGAAGAGAAGCCAGTAGAGCCTAAAAAGCAGAAGGAGACCGCAAAGGCTGCGCCTAAGCCTGCCGCGGCTAAGGAAGGCAGAACAATGACCAAAGATGAGCTCATCGCTGCCATCAAGAACATGACCGTGCTCGATCTCAGCGATCTGGTCAAGGCACTGGAGGCGGAGTTCGGCGTCAGCGCTGCCGCACCGGTGGCGGTAGCAGCACCCGCCGCTACTACCCAAGAGGCCGCCCCCGCTGAGGAGGAGGAGAAGGCAGAATTCACCGTTACGCTCAAAGATGTCGGCGCCAACAAGATCAGTGTGATCAAGACGGTGCGTGAGGTAACCGGCCTGGGGCTAAAAGAATCTAAGGACCTGGTGGAGGCTGCCCCCACAACGGTGAAGGAGAGCGTTGGCAAAGAGGAGTCAGCTACGATAAAGGAGAAGCTGGAGGCCGTCGGCGCCACCGTCGAGGTCAAATAGCTGATAAGCATGGAAAGGGGTTCCGAAAATGACGGTAAAGATTATCATAGAACGCACGGTAAAGCCGGACCAGCAAGGCGAGTTGCTTCTGCTACTTAGGGAACTGCGGGCGCACGCCATTCAACAGCCGGGCTATGTAACGGGAGAAACGCTGACCTCGGTGGATAGATCTGGAATGCATCTTGTCATCAGCACGTGGTACAGCCTGCAGGACTGGAGAACCTGGGAGAACAACCCCCAGCGGAAGAAGATCTCATCCCAGATCGAGCCCCTGCTGACCAGCCCGTCAAAAGTGGGCGTCTTCGTGGAACCATGGGCCTCGCTCCCTGAAGGTATCTGAAGTGGTGCTGCAGTGCGCAGCCATGGTAGACTATCGCATCCGGATTAAGCGGTGAGCGGGGCGTTTATCAAGCCAGGGAAGCTCAGCTCAGGGCATCCCGGGAGCTTAAACGGAGGCTGAGCTTCACCCAGCCCGAACCAGAGGACATCGCCGTGACCGGGCAGATCGTAGTGTGTGGTGAGTGTGCTGGAACATATTATCATCGGCGGGAAGCGCTATTTGAGCCTTAGAGAGCAGGGAAGAGCATTATTAAGAGACCGCTGAAAAAGAGGCGCCCCGATATAATCGGGGCCGGGGGTCTGGGGGTTTCCCCCAGCTTTAACGAGTCCCTCAAGATTGGGGGATTTAGGGGGTTGATTGAGACTATTTCAGCAGTATCATTAAATAGGACAAAAGGGATTGCTTTTTAAACATGACACTCTCAACAGCGGAGAAGTTGGCCTATTGAAAAGCCTATCTTACAGCCTTATAGTGGAGCCATTATTACAGCGATTTCAGCAGCCCAGTCGGGGGAATTTATTCAAGCTTTAACTCCGTGCAACAGGTTAAAAGGATAAGAAAATGGTAAAGGAAAAGGTACTTCTGACCGGCGCATCGGGCTCTATGGGAGGCGAGGCCTTCAAAGAGCTACTCAGGAGAAGAGACCTCTACGACACCGTTCTTCTGCTCAGACCCTCCACGAAAAACAGGAAGGCCTTTGCCAAGTATGAGGGGCAGGAAGGTATAAAAATCGTCTGGGGGGATTTATCAAATGCCGATGACGTACTGGAGGCGGTCAACGGAGCAGATCACGTCCTCCATCCGGCAGCGTTCATCTCCCCGGCGGCGGACTACAACCCGCCACTGTGCAGAAAGACTAATACATGCGGCACCGAAAATATCGTTGAAGCGATCAAGAGGCAGCCAGATAATGGCGACAATATACGGCTGGTCAGCATCGGGTCGGTCGCTGAATACGGAGACCGCCTCCCGCCGGTTCAATGGATCAAGGTCGGCGACCCGCTCAAACCAAGCGTTGGTGACTACTACGCCACAACGAAAATGGGTGCGGAGAGGGCGGTAATAGAATCGGGCTTAAGATACTGGGCCATAATGCGGCAGACCTTTATCGCCATCCCTGCTGTATTCTCTCTTATGGATCCCATCATGTACCACCAGCCCCCCGATACTCACATCGAACTCATAACCAGCGAGGACGCAGGATACGGGCTTGTGCAAACCCTCGAGTGCCCCGACGATTTTTACGGCAGGGTATACAATATGGGAGGTGGCCCCTCATGCAGGATACTCTACAGCGATTATCTAAGGGAATTTATGAATATATTCGGTCTGGGGGATTACCGAAAGATACTGCCCCGCAACTGGTTCGCTATAAGGAACTTCCACTGTGGCTGGTACGAGGACAGCTGGGTCCTCAACCAATACCTGGGTCACTGGCGGCAGTCATTCGAGGACCAGATACAGCAAGTGGTAGATGCCGCCCCGTGGTATTTGAAACAGGGTGGAAAGCTCGCCCCGGCTTTCCTGGCAAGACTTTTTATGAAGAGAATGGTAGACCCATTGAAATGGATTAAAAGCAACGACGTGGAGAAGATATGCGCCTTCTTTGGAAGCCGCCAGGTATGGGAGAACATCCCCGGCTGGGACGAGTATGTTGTCGAGGAAGAGGACAAGGAACGGAAAACCAGGGAGGACCCCCTAACCAAAGAGTATACGCTAAAGGATATGCAGGATCTGGCCAAAGCCAGGGGCGGTGTGTGTCTGTCAACGCAGTATGTAGATATAAAATCGAAGCTTAAATGGAAATGCGGCTTCGGACACGAGTTTGATGGCACCCCCAGGCTTATTCTATCAGGGCACTGGTGCCCTGAGTGCGTGCCCCCACCGTGGAACTGGGATGCCATAGCCAGGGTCGACCCGGCCGTAGCCGATTTCTACTACTACAACCACGATAAAGACGAATCTCAGTGTGTTGAGTATTTATACTGCCCCCACGAATGATATAGATGCCTTACTCAAGCTATCGCCGTTATGCCGAGGCCTCCGTACTTGTCCTGATAGCCATAAACGTTGTTCTCTATATAGCGACGCTTGCCGACCCCGACCTCGTCTACACCCTCGGTCTACAGCCGTCAACATGGATGGAAAGGCCCTGGACCCTGATAACCAACCTCTTCATCCACGGTGGCCTATGGCACATCGCAGCCAACATGCTCACCCTGTACTTTTTCGGAAGGTACCTCTGCATGTTGGTCGGAGACGCCCGGTTCCTCACCCTTTACTTCCTCGGCGGGATAGCGGGCAACTTCTTATACATACTGCTATCCTCATCCGACGCGGTGGTTATAGGCGCATCGGGAGCCATCTTTGCCGTAGCCGGGGCACTTACCCTGATGGCACCCAAGCTGAGGGTTTTTATATTCCCCATACCGGCCCCCCTCCCCCTCTGGGTCGCGGTCATCGGCGGCTTCGTCATACTCTCCCTTTTCCCCAACGTGGCGTGGCAGGCCCACCTCGGCGGCCTCGCCGTGGGCCTGGCAGCGGGCTATTTCTTAAAAAGTCGCAAGCGCAACATAATGTTCTTCCGCTAGCCTGACAGTAAGCTGCAATCAGTATATAAACCATTTAAAGAGGGGTTTGGGCAACCCTATCACGAGTGGAACGGATGAAAAAGCATAACGCGTTCAACCTGCTCACAGCCACTATACTGATAGCAAGTGTAGTTTTCACCGGCTGCACCGGGGAGGTGGCAGCCCCAGAGCTGAAAGTCCTTATTGTCCACTCATATCATGAGGGCTGGGACTGGAACCAGGAGGTCCAGGCAGGTACCGTGGAGGGGCTTTGGCGTCAGGGGTACACGGAGTCCGAGGAGTATGAACTGCAAACGTTCTATATGGACACCAAAGTCACCTACACCACATTAGAGCAGATACAGGAGCGCGCCTCGCTCGCCATAGACCTTATAGACGAGTTCGATCCCGATATAGTGTTCGTAAACGATGACAATGCCCTCAAATACGTCGCCGTCCCCTATGTAGTAGCACATCCCCAGAGCAAACTACCCTTCGTCTTCACCGGCGTTAACGTGGACCCAAGCATATATGGGCCTATCGAGAGCCTGGACAGCCCCGGCGGCACCATCACCGGTGCGCTGGAACGCTTCCCCTACTACGAGGCCTTCTCCCTTGCCAAGACTATCTCCCCCAACGCATCGACGATCTTGCTGCTGGCAGATTCCAGCCCCAGCTCCACTTTCGTTGTCGATGCATTTCAGCAGCGCTACCTTGATGTGGTAACCGATTCGCCCCTAAATGTAACGGGCCCCATCCAGCTGGAGACATTTGAGGCATGGAAGGATACGGTTATCGAGTATCAGGCCAAGGTAGATTTCCTCGGCATAATGACCTATCACCAGCTGAGGGACGACAGCGGGGACGTAATACCAGCCCGGCAGGTGGTGGACTGGACCGTGAAGAGCAGCGAGCTTCCCGAGATGGGCTTTCTCACCTTTCACGCGTCAGACGGCTTCCTGGCGGCGGCAGGTGTGGACGGTTACAAGACGGGGATATACGGGGGTGTCCTCGGCGGCGAGATACTCGGAGGCATAGACCCCGGGAGCATCGCCATTATAGACCCGGGAGCGGTCGAGACCGCCTTCAACCTTGAGAGGGCGGAGATGCTGGGGATAGAGATACCGGCTACGGAGCTGGCAGCAGCGGATGAGGTTTTCCACACTATCCCCGCAGACTGACATTTTTAAAACCTCACAAAGCCGCAAAATATGACAGCGATGTAAAGAAGACAGTCCCTTTCCACGATCTCTTTTACAGCGTAAATATTAACCCTAGCAGATTATGAGGGGCTACCCGATAATGGATGGCCCCTCTCTTATAGCCACAGCATTGACAACCTGTTCCCTCCGGAGTATCATCGCACCCACAAGGTAGGAGGTATGCAATGAAAAAGACACGAATCGCCGTGGTAGTGTTATTGGGCATTATGCTGGTGTCAGGGTTGTCTTGCTGTGGAGGAAAGACGACATGGCAGTTATCCACAGTTATTGAGGGAGAGGGTCGCGTCTCACCAGTTGGAGGTATGTTTTTAGATGGGGATGAGATAACGCTTACTGCCCTTCCTGAGTCAGGTTGGAGATTTGACCATTGGGGAGGCTATATCAGTGCGAGCGAAAACCCTATCACCATAACTATGGATTCAGATAAAACAATATATGTATATTTTTCGTCCGGTACGATACCTACTCCCACACCAACACCAACTGGCGAACAGGCCTATAATTCCTGTAGAGATCAACTTCAGACTGCGGCTGTCGCTTATGTGGCACATAATAGTTCTACCTCTGTAGACGACCTGCAAATAGGTGCTAACAATATACTCAACATTTGCCTGCTGTTGGGCAGTATTGCTGAAGGACTGTTACAAGAAGTGCCTGATGGTTGTTGTGTTCTAAACTGTAATCCTAGTGCTTTAAATTGCGACGGCTGCTTGTATTCCAACCACTACGAGTGGCGTATAGACGATAATGGAAACGTAGCTTCAGTTTGTCTAGGCGCCGGCTGCACTGCTGCTGGTAATGGCTACCAGGGTGTCTGGCCATGATCATGATATAGAAATAGAGAAAATAGATACATCAAACAAGAGAGGGGGCTACCTTAGAATGGGTGGCCTCTCTTTTTTATATGCCAATCACTTAGTTAAAGCTAGTTCAAACGTGAAATGTTTCTGTATATTGTGACCATTCCACCCTGATTTCATCCCCACAGACGGGTAACACACGGTATCGTAAATTACGCTCCACCAGTAATCCAACATGCCGCCTGCCAACGACAACACTGAGGATATAAATGGGAATACATATGATAGTGGTGGGGTATGTATTTATGGGTAGGTTGGAGCATCCGCTCCAACCCAGCCTGGAGCCGATGCTCCAGGCTACCCAATGGTTTCAACAGGCGGCAGTTGTAATACGCGCCGCAGGCTTAAACTGTCATTGCTCGGCAATCCCCACGTTGTCATGCTGAACTTGTTAAGGAATGCTGTTCAGTATTAGAAAACATGGGATTCAAAGGTGTCATAAGATAGGAAATTTCTCTATCCGTCCATACATGCTGGGAAAGATATAGGCTCGCAGTTACTTTCATAAGTGATCGCCCACCAACCCACCACTCCCCTCGCACTCCTGGCACTGTGTCGGCAGCGCCCACAGGGGCGGCACCCTCAGCGAAACGCCAGCCTCCCTTAGCATCCCCGCCAGGGTGCAGAGCGGTAGCCCCACCACGTTGAGGTAGCAGCCGTCCACCCGCTCCGCCGGCCTGAAATAGGGGTCCTGGATGCCGTATGCCCCGGCCTTGTCCAGAGCGTCACCGGAAGCGATGTAGGCCGCGATCTCGTCATCGGAGTAGCGGCGCATGGTGACGGTGGTGGCGGCGTGGCCGGTATGATATGTTCCCCCACTCAGCACCGCGACGCCGGTGACAACGGTGTGCTTGCCTCCCCTCAGACGAGACAGCATATCGCGCGCCTCCCCGGCATCGCGGGGCTTGCCCAATATGGTGCCGTCATGGACAACGACCGTATCGGCGGCAACCACCGTTTTCCCGCCCTTCATCCTGGCGATCGCCTCCGCCTTTTTGAGCGCAAGCTGCTCCGCCGCCCGTCCAACGTCCTCCGCATCGGCAGGGAGAGCCTCGTCCTCAGGCGGGGCGACCGCCTCGAAATCCAGGCCCAGGTAGAAAAGGAGCTCGCGGCGGCGCGGCGATGCCGATGCCAGCACTAGCTCGGGCGATACATCGCCCCGCACCAGGGTGGCGATGCACTCAACATGGTAGGTCTGGGGGAACATGTCCACCGGCTGCACCGCCGCCAGGCGATAGCCCCCCTGGCATAACACCTCAAGGTCGCGCACCAGGGTCGCCGGCTCGCAGGAGACATAGATCAGCCTGCGTGGAGAAAGCCGAACAAGCGCGGCGAGCGCGCTGCGGCGGCAGCCCGCGCGGGGCGGGTCGAGGATGGCGACATCGGGAACCACCTCAAGCCTTTGTAGCACCTCCTCCGCCCTCCCCTGGAGCATTTCAATGTTATCCAGCCCGGCCATATTGAAAGCGGCATCCTCTACCGCCGCTGCCGAGTCCTCGATGGAGACCGCCCTGCCGACCAGGGGGGCGAGCAGAGCGGCGAAGGTGCCCACCCCGGCGAAGACATCGATTAGAAGCCCAGTGCCATCGGGGCGGATAGAGTGACGGAGCAGCCCGACAAGCCTCTCCGCCTGATGTGTATTCACCTGGAAGAAGGAGGGGGAGGCGATGCGAAAGCGCCGCCCCAGGAGCTCCTCCTCATAGGAGGGCTGTCCCGATTCGATCACCGGAAGCTTTGGCTGGATGAGCCACTCCCCGGTGTTAGCCCCGTAGCGCATCGCCACCTGGCTGGCACCGGCACACCTCCCCTGCAGCGCGGCGAGAGTGGAGTTGATCCAAGGGTCCATCAGGTGGCAGAGATCGATGGGGATAAAATCACCGCTCTTTTTGTGGACAAAGCCCAGCTGCCCCAGGGGGTTAACGGAGAAGCGGGCGTGATTTCGGTAGTACCACGGCTCGGGGGAGGGCAGGGTTTCCAGCACCGGGGCGTCGGGTAGATTGCCCCGCTCCGTAAGCTTCCGCTCCACCATCCCCTTCTTGAGCACCAGCTGAAAGGGGTAATCGATATGCTGCCACTGGCAGCCGCTGCACCTGCCGAAGTACGGGCAGCGTGGCGCTATGCGGTGGGGCGACTGCCTTATGAGCTCCACCACCTCGCCCACAATGTGGCGCTTCCCCCGCCTACCCAGCACCACGGCCTCCTCGCCGGGGATGCCATTGGCGGCGAACACCAGATCGCCATCGTGCCGGGCGAGGGCGTCGCCCTGCGGCGCGATGTCGGTAAAGCTTACCCTCAGCCGCTCCTCTGGAACCATTTTTTCACCCTTTTTTGCACTATTGAAATCAGGCCTGTTCCCTTCAGAATTAGTCATCCCAGGGGCCCTTTAGCAGAAACCCGATATCCGCCACTCATTCTACTGCCCTAAAAGGCAACCTTCTTTTGTCATATTCGATTCTTTAGAGATTTCTGAAATAGTCCCAATCAACCCCCTAAGTCCCCCAGTCTTGGGGGACTTTTTAAAGCTGCCCCGATACAATCGGGGCACCTCTTTTTCAGCAGTCTCCTTCATACAACCGCTTTAAATTATAGCGGCTTCGTTCAGTATAAAAAAGTCGCCTCCCCATTGCGAGAACGGAGAAGCGACTTAGATAATCGAACTCTGTAAAGGGCTACTTGGACAGGCTATAGGCGCCGGCGGTAAAAACCTCATCTGAGGCGTAATCGCCGGGAAGGTAGGTCTTGCTCTTGGCATACCGGGTGGGGCTGTACTGCTCGAGCTTAAGCGCTGCCCTCTTGGCATCGATATGCTTAAGCGCCTCCTGCACCGCCTTTTCGTGGTCCGGCTCGAAGTAATAGGCGGCGCCCACCTTCTCCTTCCAACCCTCGGTAATTATCCGGGTAACCGCCTCACTGCCGGCAACGGGAGAGCCTACCCCCATCCAGGTGGTAACGCCGGAGGCAACGAAGTAGGCCCCGATAGAGAGGGCCTTCTCGCTCATCCACTCCGGGGCAAATCCGGCTACCGGAAGGTCGCTGATGTCCTCGCCGAGCCCGCCTTCATTGGCACACTGGGCAAGCACGGTGAGGATCCTGGAGTTATCCACACAGGAGCCCATGTGGAGCACCGGCGGGATGCCGATCGTCTGGCATACCTCCCTGAGCCCCGACCCGGCGTAGTCCATCACCTCTGCGGTGAGCAGTCCCTGCTTGGCACAGGCGATGGCGTTGCAGCCGGTGGTCACCACCAGCACGTCGTTCTTGATAAGCTCCTTCACCACAGAGAGATGAGGATCGGTATGAGTAACCCTGGCGTTGTTGCAGCCCACCACGCCGGCGGCACCGCGGATCCTCCCCTGCATTACGGCGTCGTTGAAGGGCCTGAAGGACTCGCGATAGATCCCCCCCTGCATGTAGGCGATATACTCATGTGAGAATCCAGCCACCAGATGGTCGACATAATCGGGGATCTGCACCTTAGACTTATCACGATTGGGGAAGTTATCGATGGCGACCCTTATAATCTGCTTTGCGATCTCCAGGGCCCTGTGCTCATCGAACTCGATACGCATGGCACCGGTGATATGGGCCTTGGGCGAGGTGGTAATTATCTTGGTGTGGTAATGCTCGGCCACCGCCTGAAGCCCCTGCATGATACACTGAATGTCCACGATCATGGCATCGATGGCACCGGTGGCGACAGCCAGCTCCTGGGCCAGGAAATCGCCAACCACCGGGACCCCCTGGCGCATCAGTATCTCGTTGGCGGTGCAGCAGATTCCCGTCAGGTTTATCCCCTTAGCCCCCTTGGACTTGGCATATTCGATAAGCTCAGGGTCGCTGGCGGCAATCACGATCATCTCGGATAGGGTGGGCTCGTGACCGTGTACCACCACGTTCACCTCATCCTCCCTGAGGATGCCAAAGCTGCTCCTGGCGGCTACCGGCCCGGGGGTGCCGAAGAGTATATCGCTGATGTCTGTGGAGAGCATCGAGCCACCCCAGCCATCGCCGAGACAGGTCCTCAGTGAATGGTCCAGGATATGCTCCGCATCCTGGTCATTGCCGATATGGGTGCGGTGAAGGGTCTCCACGATCTCGCGGTCGATGCCCCTGGGGGTAACCCCCAGCTTTTTCCAGGTCTCCTGGCGCTTCTGGGGCGCGCGCTTGACATAGAGTATCTCCCCCTCCTGGCGACCGAACTCGGCGAGCGCCTTCCGGCCTACCTCAGAGGCAAGCTCTTCTTTACTTTTCCCCTCCGCTTCCACCTCCAGATAGCGGGCCACCGCCCTTAGCTTCTTCTCATCCTTTATCTTGTAGTCGGGTGCCTCCCCTTCAGCGGCGGCGATAAGGGTGTGCGCCATGTCACGGCCATGGTCGGAGTGGGCCGCTGCCCCGGAAGCGATCTCGCGAGCCAGGTTCCTTGCCGCCACCGTCTCAATGGTCGCCCCGCAGATCCCCACCGTGGTCTTGCCGGTGAGGCGGCAGGGACCCATGAAGCAGTTCTTGCAACAAAGCCCTTCATGCCCTATAGGGCAGGGCTTGGTGGTCTGCGCCCGCTCGAAGGCGGTGGAGATTCCCTCCGCCTCCGCCTTTGCTAGGCACTCGAGTACCGCCGGGTCTATGGTCGCCCTTTTCTTGGATTCCTTCTTCTCTTCGGTCATTTACATTACCCCCATATTATCTGTGGTAAATTTCACAATTCCATTATAGCAGGTAACTTTTACCCAGGTCAACATCTTGAGCCCGTTGGATAAATACAGGCAAATCACCTGGGTTACACGAATTCCGCGGCAGCACCATATGCCCGTATCGCGAGCGAAGCGACTCCCTTTTATTTCGGTGCGAAACGAAGAATCCCAACCGTATTACTCGGTCACCTCGCTCCCTAATACTATGAGACCGCTAAAAAAGAGGTGCAGGATACTTCCTAGCGGGGGTCTGGGGGTGTCCCCCAGCTTTAAAAAGTCCCCCAAGATTGGGGGATTAGGGGGTTGATTGAGACTATTTCAGCAGTCTCACCAAATTGAGATGAAGGGAAAAGGGTAAAAGAGAGATCGTCTACGGCATCATCCATCTGAAAGAGGCCATTTCTCCTCGCGGCTACTTTATACCAGGTGCTTTCAGTGTTATAATTCGCTCATCATGGAGCAAGGGGACGGAGATCGATAGCGAGCGCCTGCATCAATTGCTGGCCCGGGTGAAGTCGGGAGATGTGAGCATCGATGATGCCCTGGCTCAGCTTGCCAGCCTTCCCTATGAGGAACTGGGTTTCGCCAAGCTGGACCATCACCGGGCACTCCGTCGCGGCTTCCCGGAGGTGGTTTTCGGTATGGGGAAAACCGCCGGGCAGGTTGCGGAGATCGTCGAGAGGCTCGCCTCCCGCGCCGATAAGGTGCTGGTTACCAGGGTGACAGAGGAGTGCTTCAATGCGGTGCGCCGTCACACCCCCGATGCCGAGTATCATCCGATTGCCCGGGCTATCACGGTAAACCGGGCAAAAAAATCCGCTCATAACCGCGGGATCATGGTAATAAGCGGGGGCACCGCTGATATTCCGGTCGCTGAAGAGGCAGCTCTCACCGCGGAACTGATGGGTAATGAGGTGGAGCGATCCTACGATGTTGGCGTCGCCGGGGTTCACCGGCTGCTGGACCATCTACCGCAACTGCGCCAGGCAAAGGTGATCGTGGCAGTAGCTGGCATGGAGGGGGCTCTTCCCAGCGTGGTCAGCGGTCTGGTATCGGTGCCGATAATAGCGGTACCCACCAGCATAGGCTATGGGGCCAGCTTCGAAGGGTTAGCGGCACTTCTTACAATGCTAAATTGCTGCTCCGCCGGTGTATCGGTAGTTAATATCGATAATGGCTTCGGGGCGGGCTACCTAGCTGCCCTGATTAATCTCTAGCCCCTCCTCGAAGGCTTCCTCTTCGAGAACCCCTTCCTCAATGGCTATCTCCTCGAGGGATATGGGCTCCGGCGGCTCCAGCTGGATCTGGGCCTCTGCGGAGAGGTGACAGCGTGCCGGTATCAGTTTACCGATAATCACATTCTCCTTGAGCCCCAGAAGCTTGTCCGTCTTACCAGAAACTGCTGCCTCGGTAAGCACCCTGGTGGTCTCCTGGAATGAGGCGGCTGAAAGAAAGCTATCTGTATTCAGTGAGGCCTTGGTAATCCCCAGAAGCGCAGGTCGGGCGGTTGCCGGCTCTCCCCCCTCTGCAAGCACCTTGGCGTTAATTTCCTCATAGACAAAGCGGTCTACCAACGCCTCGGGAAGTAGATCGGTCTCCCCCGGCTCCTCGATGCGAACCTTGCGCAGCATCTGGCGAATAATGGTCTCGATATGCTTATCATGTATATTTACCCCCTGGGTGCGATAAACCTGCTGAACCTCATTCACCAGGTACTCCTGGACCGCCTCCCTGCCCATAATACGCAGCAAATCCTGGGGATTTATCAGCCCCTCGGTAAGCTGCTGCCCAGCCTGGACCCAGGTGCCCGGCTCCACCATAAGGCGGGATGCAGCGGATAGAGTATATACCCGCTCCTCCTTCTCCTCATACGAGATGGAGATCTGATCCTTCTCCACGTTCACCGTGCCGGCTACCCTGGCGATGGTGGGAGGGACCTCCACTGTCAGGGCCTTCTTGCTAACCGGCGGCTCAGCCAGCACCTCTCCCACATCCACCCACTGGTCACTCGTGACCCTGGCCTTCCATCTAGCGGGTAGCGGGTACTCATCGCTATAACGCTCGGTGCTTGACACCCTGAGCCAGCGGCCCCCCGCTACCTCCACATCCTCCACCCACCGCCCCCCCCCTTCCTCTACCTCCTCCACCCAGCCGTCAATCTCGGCTATGATGGCCTGAACCTTGGGGGACCTGGCCTCAAAGAGCTCCTCCACACGGGGGAGGCCACTGATGATATCCAGTCCGGCCACCCCTCCGGTATGGAAGGTGCGCAAGGTTAGCTGGGTCCCAGGCTCCCCAATACTCTGGGCCGCAATGGTGCCCACCGCATCTCCGATTTCCACCAGGTGTCCGCGAGCCAGGCTTCTCCCGTAACAGAACTGGCAGATACCATGCCTCGATTGGCAGCTCAGAGGTGACCTTATGTAGACCCTGGTGATCCCCGCCTGGTTGATCTCCTTAACCCTCTCC
>DAOUEU010000063.1:0-13404 GCA_034430255.1 Dehalococcoidia bacterium
CACCTACGCCTACACCTACGCCTACACCTACGCCTACACCTACGCCGACACCAACACCCACACCTACACCTACACCTACGCCTACGCCTACGCCTACACCTACGCCTACGCCTACGCCTACCCCTACACCGACTACCACTCCTACTCCTACTCCGACAATATGTACCACGTGGGAGTTCCCGCATGGTCTCATCCAAGACCCAATGGCAGTTTTTCCCAGGCTTTATAATTGCCCGGATATTGACTTGCCTACCGGAACGGAGCCCGATGCGTTAGTAGTAGTGTGGGACTATGATGAGGCTACCATGGTGTGGACATGGTTCAAGCCAGGCTGGCCAGAGAGCACCCTGGAGACCCTGAAAAATGGCGCCATATACCTCATCACCGTAACAGAGGCATGCACCTGGGAGATACCTTACCAATAGGCAGATTTTTAAATCCTGAGTGCTGCCAAGAGAATTCTGGTTGGCTAAGAGAGAGGGAGATCACTAAAGGGAGGGGAGGAAAGTAAACAAGTTTCGATTAGTAGCTACTTCCCTATTATTAGCACGGTGCTGGCACTAATATAATTGATCCGGCAGACTTCCAGCTAGTAGCCCAGAATACAGAGAGGGCTATAACGCTGAGCGGCGATGACCCTCTAGTCGCTGACGTAAATGACCAGGGCAACGTTGACGTAGATGACCTGCAGCTGGTGGCGCAATGCCTCGTCGGGACTATTATCGAGTTTCCTACCCCTACACCCACCCCTGCTGGTGAGGTAGTCACTTTCCCCGACCCGAATCTTGAGGCGGCCATTCGTCTGGTTATAAGAAAGCCTACGGGAAACATTTTGCAATCTGACCTTGATGGGCTTACTAGCCTTGTTGCTGCAGCAAGAGGCATTACCGACCTCACAGGAATGGAGCACTGCACGAGCCTGAGGAAGCTCTCCCTTGCCGTGAACCAGATAAGTGACATCTCGCCCCTGTCTAACCTCACCAGCCTGACATGGCTCTGGGCTTCGGTGAACCAGATAAGCGACATCTCGATTCTGTCTAACTTCACCAAACTGTATGACCTCGACATCTCCCCTATAACCAGATAAGTGACATAGGGCCTCTGGTGGACAACCCAGGGATTTCGGCGGGAGATTGGGTTAGTTTGTATGGCAATCCCTTGAACGCCGTCTCCATCGACACCTATATCCCTCAGCTCGAGGCGAGGGGTGTGGTAGTGTTTTACTGATCCTGCCGCACCAGGGGAAGATGAGGGCTGCTTCATCGCCACCGCTGCCTACGGCACATCGATGGCTGCAGAAATCGACACTCTCAGAGCGTTCAGGGATGAAGTGCTGCTGGAAAGCACAGTAGGCTCTCAACTTGTGGAGTGGTAGTACCAGAAAAGCCCTCTCTGCTATCCTTGCCAACGGCTCTAATTCTATATAACTCCCAACCTATGTCCCCGGCCTCCCATCGAGCATGATTGACTATGTGGCGCGAGAGCCTTAGAATTGACAGTTGTAATAAGGGCTTTTTAGCAGGCGGTTTTCATGAGTTCGGGAAAGACAGATACTAAGATAAGGGGATATATCGAAATTGACCAGGAGTTCTGCAAGGGATGCCAGATCTGCATGTCGTTCTGCCCCAAGGATGCGATTTACCCTTCCGACAAACTGAATGCCAGTGGCTATTTACCGGTCCAGTTTAAAAGTGACAGCGGGTGCACCGGCTGCGCTATCTGTGCTGTGGTATGTCCGGAAGTTGCGATAGAGGTTTACCGTGACTAAGGTTCTCATGAATGGTAACAGCACGATCGGAGAAGCAGCCATCCGGGCTGGCTGTCAGTGCTATTTCGGCTACCCTATTACCCCTCAGAATGAGCTGACCGAGTATATGGCTGCCCACCTGAGCAGAAGGAAGGGTTGCTCCTTTATTCAGGCAGAAAGTGAGATCGCTGCCATAAACATGGTCTACGGGGCTAGCGTGGCCGGGTCAAGGGCCATGACCTCCTCCTCTAGCCCCGGAATCAGCCTGAAGCAGGAGGGTATCTCCTATCTGGCAGCCTGCGAGCTTCCCGCGGTGATTGTCAATATGACCCGAGGCGGGCCGGGGTTGGGAAGCATATCCGCTTCTCAGTCGGACTATTTCCAGGCTACCCGTGGCGGAGGTCACGGAGACTACCGGACCATAGTTCTGGCCCCATCATCGGGGCAGGAGTTGGCAGACCTCACCCACCGCGCCTTTGACCTGGCCGATAAGTATCTGGTTCCGGTAATTGTTCTTGGAGATGCCATGCTGGGGCAGATGAGGGAGCCGGTAGAATTCAAGCATGAAGCACCCGATGAACTACCGGTAAGAAGCAATGCGCTGAGGGGGGCTAAAGGGCGACCGAGCAGTATTATCAAGACCTTCACCTCAAAGCCCGCCGAGCTGGAGGAGATAAACTGGAGCCTGTTCAGAAGGTACCAATTGATCAAGAAAGAAGAGACCGCCTACGAGGCCTTTATGGTTGACGATGCCAGGCTGGTAGTCGTTGCCTTCGGGATAGCAGCCCGGATTGCCAAAGGGGCGATTAAGAATGCAAGGTCAAATGGGCTGAGAGTGGGAATGTTGAGGCCAATTACCCTGTGGCCATTTCCTTCCCAAAAGCTGAAAGATTTGTCTAAAAAGACAAAGGATTTTCTCGTCTTTGAGCTGAACATGGGCCAGATGATAGAAGATGTGCAACTGGCACTGGAAGGCAAAGGAGCGGTTTACTTCTACGGGAGGCCGGGAGGCGTTATTCCCACCCCCACAGAGGTCTCCCGTGTAATATCGCGCTATTATTATCAGAAGGGTTTGAAGTCGGCAAAATGAGAAAGGTCTACACCCGACCCAGATCGTTAAAGAGGGTCCCTTTCCACTACTGTCCCGGATGTGGGCATCCCATCGTCCACAGGGTCATGACTGAGCTCATTGACGAGATGCACCTTCAGGATAGGATCATCGGTATTCCACCGCCCGGGTGCTCGGTCTTTGCTTATCACTACTTCGATGTGGACATGGCAGAATCGGCCCATGGCAGAGGGGCGGCGGTGGCGACCGGCATAAAAAGGGCATATCCCGAGGTAATAGTTTTTACCTATCAGGGGGATGGCGATCTTGCCGCCATCGGCACCGCTGAGACCATACATGCCGCCAACCGGGGAGAGAGGATAACCGCCATCTTCATCAACAACGCCGTCTATGGAATGACCGGGGGGCAGATGGCCCCAACCACCCTTTCAGAGCAGGTGACCACCACCACCCCCTACGGACGGGATGTAAATCTTGAAGGATATCCGGTCAAAATGAGCGAAATTGTGGCTCTGGTCCGGGGTGCGGTATATGTCGAGCGGACTGCGGTGAACTCCCCAGCCAACATTAGAAAGACCAAGAAGGCTATCCGCAAGGCGCTCCAGTCACAGATCGATGGTCTCGGCTTCTCCCTGGTGGAAATACTCTCCCCATGTCCCACCAACTGGAGGATGACCCCGTTGGAATCGTGGCAGTGGATCGACAAAGAGATGACAAAGGAGTTCCCTCTGGGGGTAATCAAGGACATAACTGGAAAAACCGATGCTGATTAAGACAGTATTTGCCGGTTTTGGAGGTCAGGGTGTTCTATCCATGGGGCTCAGTCTGGCCCAGGCAGCAATGCTAGAGGGAAAGAACGTAACCTATTTACCCTCCTACGGCGCCGAGGTCCGCGGGGGCACTGCCAACTGCACGGTTGCGGTATCGGACGAGGAGATTGCATCTCCGGTTGCCTCCTCCCCGGACTTCGTTGTCGCCATGAACCAGCCCTCTCTGGTCAGATTTCAAAACCAGATTCAATCGGGGGGTGTTCTGTTTATCAATTCCTCTCTGATTGAAGCTGAAATCTCAAGGGGTGATATTGAAATTGTCAGAGTGCCAGCAAACAGTATTGCCGAAGAACTGGGCAGCCCTAAATCAGCCAATATGGTGATGCTGGGAGCATTTACCAAGAAAAGCAATCTGGTCTCCGTTTCGAGCGTGATTGAAGAGCTGAAAAGCACCCTGAAGAAGAAACAGAAACTGATCGCAATCAACCAGAAGGCCCTGATGACAGGATATGATCTGGTCTAATGAGTGGTTAGCAGTCAGCCATCAGAAGTCAGTTGGATATGTACAATTCGGTTCTCTGCTAATCGTAGCAAATATCATAAGAATACTGGCCAGCGCTGAAGGCTGAAAGCTTTTTAAAATCGGGGGTAAGTCATGTGCGTAAAACAGACGTCGATTAGTCTTGATAACGTGCCGGGGAGGTTCTTGGATGTGAGCGAATACCTGGGAGCTGAAGGGATAAACATCAGGGCTATTTCCGTAGCCGATACATCCGACGTCAGTACCGTAAGGTTTGTTGCAGATGATCCGGAGAAAACTGCCAACGTCTTGAGAAGCCATGGTTATTCGGTAAAAGAAACCGATGTAATAGCTGTAGAGGTGCCTGACCATCCCGGTGGCCTTCAAGCAGTACTCAAGCCTCTTAAAAGGAACAACATTAACGTCCATTATCTCTATCCCTATCTGGGAAGGGGAGCAAGCGGGCAGCCCATAATAATCGTGGGCGTGGATAAAACCGAAGAGGCCCTGGATGTTTTAAAAAGGAACTGGGTTCACACGTTCGGTAAAGAGATCTATGCCCTTTGACGAATTCCCCCTGAACGATCCGCTGAATACCTTTATGACAAGAATGCGATCAGCAGTCCAGCTACGGTAGCGGAGCCGATGACGCCGGCGACGTTCGGCCCCATGGCATGGAGCAGCAGGAAGTTCTGCGAGTTAGCGCGCTGCCCCTCAACCTGCACCACCCTCGCCGCCATGGGCACTGCAGAGACCCCAGCGGCACCGATGAGCGGGTTGACCTTCCCGCCGGTGAGCCAGCACATCAGCTTGCCCATCAGAACGCCGCTGGCGGTCCCGAAACCGAAGGCGAACAGCCCGAGCAAGAATATCTTAAGGGTATCAGGGCTCAGCACCCTACTAGCAGCCATCTCAGCACCAACGACAACGCACAGGAAGATAGTGACGATGTTTATCAGTTCGTTGCCCGCTGTCTTGTGCAGACGCTCGGTGACACCACACTCACGCAGAAGGTTGCCGAACATCAGCATTCCGATAAGCGGTGCCGCTTTGGGCAGCAGCAGGACCACGATCACGGTGATAATAATGGGGAACAGGATAAGCTCCAGCCTGGAGACCTCACGGGGATCCTCCATGACAATAGCCCTCTCCCTCTGGTTGGTTAGCAGCCGCATAATAGGCGGCTGAATAATGGGCACCAGCGCCATGTAGGAATAGGCAGCGATGGCTATTATGCCCAGCAGTTCCGGCTTATCCGGAGCCAGCATCACAGTGGTGTATATCGCCGTGGGACCGTCTGCACCGCCGATGATCCCAATGCTGCCTGCCTCGTTAAGGGGAAATCCCCAGGCAAGCGCTGAAAATAGTGCAGCAAAGATGCCGAATTGCGCCGCCGCGCCGAGGAAAAACGTCTTGGGATTTGCCAGCAGGGGGCTGAAGTCGGTAAGTGCCCCGATACCGAGGAAAATAAGGGGAGGGAAAATGGCCAGGTGAACGCCCAAACCGAGGTAGTTGAGCAGACCACCCTCCTCCATGAGACCAGTGCCTGGGAGGTTTGCAAGTATTACGCCGAAACCGATGGGGAGCAGCAGGAGTGGCTCATATTTCTTCTTAATCGCCAGATAGATAAGGACTCCGCCGACGATGAGCATAACCACATTGCCCCAGTATAAGTCGGCGAAGCCTGTTGTGTTTAGAAATTCCCAGATTCGATCCAGCACCCTCTATCCCTCGATAGAAACCATGGGCTCCCCTTTCTCACATGACCACCCTCCGATACATGCATCTCCTCGATGTTACCGTACACCGCCCGCCTGCACCGTATCGCCAACCTTGACATCAAAAGCGAACACCCTGCCCTCCACAACCTCTTCACCATCTACCCCCTAGGTCTCACCCTCCAGGGCGGTCGTGAACCTTCGCTTCATTTACCTACCTTTTGCTCGGTCGATCTAAATAGCCCCTCACTGCAGCCGCAATTATCGCCTTTCCCCTCGCTGCCTTGCGCCTTCCTTAACCCTCCTCCCGACGCTAGCCCCCCACTGCAGGCCCCGGCTCAACCCTACGAAACAGAAAGAAATGAGCATTAGCGCCCCCAGCGCGATCACCGTCAGCTGTAGGGCGTCGATGTAACCTTCCATTTCACTATCACAGCACGTATGAAGCCGTGCTCAGTTTATACTTTTCCGAAGCAGAAAACAAGCTACCGAATTGACTGATTAAGTACATTGGTGATGCGTCACCGTTCCACCGTCTTTTCCCCATCACTACTACGAAAATAGAGCTACGTTCTCTGTCATTCCGAAATTTTTTCGGAATCTCAAGGTTAATACAGGGATGCTGAAACAGGTTCAGCATGACAAGGCCGAATCAGCCCTTGACCACGCCCATTGGTCTTGATCTGGCTACCTTGCGCGAGATGCCGGCGCGGTGAGCCACCTCTACCACCTGGGCGACATCCTTATATGCCGCCGATGCCTCCTCAGCCAGCGACGACATGCTCCCCGCCTTGACGGTTATCCCCTGGTCGGCAAGACCCCTGGCCACATCGACGCCGCGCAGGCTTCGCTTGGCAGCAGAGCGGCTCTGCACCCGTCCCGCCCCGTGGCAGGTGGAACCAAAGGTCTCCGCCATCGCCCTCTGGGTGCCTACCAGAACGTAGGAATAACGGCCCATATCGCCGGGGATAAGCACCGGCTGCCCGATATAGGCATAGATGTCGGGTACCTCCGGTTGACCAGCAGGGAAGGCTCTGGTAGCCCCCTTTCGGTGAATACAGAGGGCGAGCCGCTTACCCTCTACCTCGTACTCCTCCATCTTGGCTATGTTGTGGGTGACATCATATATCATCTCCAGGCCCAGCTCGCTGGTGCTCCTGCTAAACACCTGCATGAAGGACTCCCTGGCCCAGTGTGTGATGCACTGGCGGTTGGCCCAGGCATAGTTGGCGGCACAGGCCATAGCAGCAAAGTATGCCTGTCCCTCGGGGGATCTCACCGGGGCGCAGGCTAGCTGGCGGTCAGGGATATTGATCCCGTACTTCGCTACCGCCGTTCCCATGGTCGCTAAATGGTCGGTGCAAACCTGATGACCAAAGCCCCGCGATCCGGTATGTATAAGGAGCAGCACCTGGCCCACCCGCTCAATCCCCATGACCGAGGCAACCTCGGGCTCGTAGAGTTCATCCACCACCCCCACCTCGATGAAGTGGTTCCCCGCACCCAGCGTTCCCAGTTGAGGGGCGCCACGCTGCTTTGCCTTGGCGCTCACCTGCTCGGGGTCGGCACCCTCCATAGCTCCCTGCTCCTCGGTGACCTCCAGGTCCCTCGCCTCCCCATACCCCCGCTCCACCGCCCACCTGGCACCCTTTAGAAGCACACTTTCCATCTCCCGCTCTTTCAGTTTCAGCTTGCCCTGGGAGCCCACACCCGAGGGCACATTACGATAAAGTGCGCCCACCAGCTCCCCGATCCGGGGTCTAACCTCCTCCTCGGTTAGATTGGTACGCAGCAGCCTAACCCCGCAATTTATATCAAAGCCAACCCCTCCCGGCGAGATCACCCCATCCGATACCCTGGTAGCGGCAACACCACCGATGGGGAAGCCGTAGCCCCAGTGTATATCGGGCATAGCCAGTGAGCGGTAGACGATCCCGGGGAGGAAGGCCACATTGGCTACCTGCTCCAGTGCCTGCTCCTCCTTTATATGGGACAGCATGCCCTCATCGGTATAGATGAGTCCGGGCACCCTCATCCCCGCCTTATAGCTCTGCGGGATCTCCCATCTATAATCGTCGATCCTGTTTAACACCCATACCCCTCTTTCGCTCTCCCCCCGACACCCCAACACACCCTAGATATCAAAGAGCACCTGAACCCTGAAGCCCTTTTCACTATCCCCCTCAACCCTGAGCATGTGATAGGTGGCTGCCTTGACCCCTACTTTTATCCGGTGACGCTTGGGGTCGATCCTTTCCCCATAGCACATTGCCCTGAGCCTCGTCTCAACCAGTCCGCTGATTTCAAACCTCTTGAAGAGCACACTCTCCACCTCAAAGAGGTAGATCAGCTCGTTGAGCCAGGCCACCAGGAGCTCCGATCGGTCCTCAGCGGTTACCTCAACCTGGTGGCAGCTATCATCGCCCACCCCATCGAGGTCGACCATCAGGCTAAAGAGGCCATAGGCTGCATTGGCAAAGGCCTCCTTCAGGTCTGCCCCATAGGCGGCGATGCCGACATCAGCCGTATGGTCGATAACCTCGAACCTTCTTCCCATATATAACGTCCCCATTATACCAAAAGGGCTCCCACAGTTCATCACGTCATTTCTATGAAAATGAAGCCCTTAAATCCCTTGACGAAACCTACGCCCATGTCATTGTCGCGCAGGCGGCAATCCAGACCAACAATAATCCATGAAATCCTTCGGGTCCTCCGCCGGGTTTACCCTGATGCGCCCAAGGTCTGAACAGAGCGAAGAGGAGATTCTTTCCCCGAGGCCGGAAGGTCGGCCCACGCTTCGGACTAAATCGCCCAATGAATCGGACGCTCGCAAAGCGTAGGGGTCAGAATGGCAGACGGCGAATGGCTCCGAGTGGCAAGAAAGGTAAGCCGAACTACTAAGTGAGGGAATTATATTGACAACTCATCCCCTTTCTGCAATGATATGCTGAGGAGGTGTCAAGCTGAGATTCCCTTTTATCCCCAGAGAGGAGAAGTTCTTTGATCTCCTTGAAGAAAGCGCTCGCAATGCAGTGAAGGGAGCAAGCCTCCTTGCTGAACTTATCAACAATTGGGAGAATGTAGAATCAAAGGTTCGGCATATCACAGATCTAGAGCACCGGGGGGATGAGATCACCCACCGCATCATCGCGCAACTGCACGCCACATTTGTTACACCCATCGACCGAGAGGACATCTCACAGCTTGCCCATTGCATGGACGACGTGATGGACCTTATCGAGGGGGCTGCAGTGGACATGCTTATCTACGAGGTGAAGCGACCCACGGAGAAAGCACAGGAGCTGGCGGATATACTGGTCAGGACAACCTCAGAGGTCGTAGCGGCAATACCAATGCTGCGACGCCGTAATCAGCTACACAAGATGCCGGAGCACTGCATAGAGATAAATCGGCTGGAGAATGAGGCCGATACGGTGGTGCGCTCCGCCCTGGCGGGGCTTTTTCATGACCAGGTTGACCTTGCCGATGTAATAAAGTGGCGGGAGATCTACGACCACATGGAGACCGCTACCGACCGCTGTGAGGATATCGCCAATGTCCTCGAAGGGGTTATGATTAAGCGTGCCTGAGTTATAACTTGTTCATCCTTGTAATTATTCTCGCCGTCGGATTCGCCCTTGTAAACGGCTTTAACGACGCCGCTAATGCCATCGCCACCGTTATTGGTACCCGCGTTCTCTCCCCCCTTCGTGCCATTATCATGTCGGCTATCCTGAACTTTGCCGGCGCCGCCACCGGCCTCGCTGTAGCGAAGTTCATTGGCACAAAGATCATCGACCCAGAGATTTTCATACAAGGCTACGATATCGTAATTGCTGCCCTAGCTGCGGTAATTATCTGGGGAATTATTGCCACCCGTTTGGGCCTTCCGGTAAGCATAAGCCACTCCTTCATTGCCGGGCTTATTGGTTCCGGGGTCGCTATAGGGGGATTCGATGCCATTATCTGGAGCGGTCCTTACAAGGTGCTCTCCTCGGTAGCTATCGCCCCGGCAATGGGCTTCGCCGGGGGGCTAACGGTGATGGTCGCCCTAATGTGGCTACTACGCCGCAAGGCACCTCTCCGGGTAGAAGGTATATTCAGCAGACTACAGATCCTCTCTGCTGCCTTCATGGCTTATGCCCACGGCAAGAACGATGGACAGATGCCCATCGGTATTATCGCCATGGCACTGGTTATCCACACCGGAAGCGAGTTTCATGTCCCCTTCTGGGTGATCGCACTCTCCGCCGGCTCAATCTCCCTGGGCACTCTCTTCGGCGGCTGGCGCGTCATCAGGACAGTTGGAGTCCGTATCACCGCACTCAGGCCGGTTCAGGGCTTTGCCGCGGAAAGCTCAGCGGCCGCGGTGGTCGAGGTCGCCTCCGTATTCGGAATACCGGTAAGCACCACCCACTGCATCAGCTCATCGATCATGGGGGTGGGCGCTACCAAACGTCTCTCCGCGGTGCGCTGGGGTGTTGCCGGGAATATATTCCTGGCCTGGATCCTGACCTTCCCCATATGTGGCATCATCGGCTGGCTGCTGGGCTCGATACTATAGACATTAGGCTCGTCCATTAGATGTGATGCTTGCCCAAAAGCTCACTATATGTTATAAATATGAAGCAGAGAGATATGGTCACCACAATCACCCCTGGATGGTGGCCTGAGGATGTTCTATCAAGCGGAAAGAGCAAGTAAGCAATACGGCCCTCTACGGGGTAAAGGTCCTGGAGTATGCACAGCTTGCCGCCGGCCCCTACTGCACCAAGCTCCTTGCCGACTTGGGAGCCGAGGTAATAAAAATCGAGCCTCCCCGGGTAGGTGATAAGGCCAGGAGGCGGGAACCCTTCCTCCAGGATGTCCCTCACCCCGAGCGGAGCGGTTTCTTCTTCTACCTCAACACCAACAAGCTGGGGATTACCCTTAACCTCAACACCACCACGGGGCGAAAAATATTCCTGGAGCTGGTAAAAGAGAGCGATGTCCTGGTGGAGGATAACCCTCCCCTGGCGATGAAAGAGCTGGGTCTGGACTATGAGAGCCTGGCCGGGATAAACCCCCACCTGATTATGACCTCCATCACTCCCTTCGGGCAGTACGGCCCCTACCGAGATTACAAGTCTTATCATCTCAACGACTATCACGGCAGCGGGATAGCCAAAATCCTGGCCTCCATACTGCCCGATGAGACCCCCAGACCCACCAAGGGGCCCGGATTCCTCGGTGACTACGACTGCGGACTCAACGCCGCTACCGCTATCATGGGGGCCCTATACAGCCGCCTATTCACCGGCAGGGGGCAGCAGATCGACATCTCCAAGCAGGAATCGCTTATGGCCACGGAGAGGATAGAGATAGATATGTTCGGAAATAACGAGAGGGGGAGCACCGTCTGGATGCAATATATGGTAGGAGGGCTGCAGCGCTGCAAGGACGGCTACGTGATGATCACCCTCGGCGGGAAGCACCACTGGGAGGGCCTCATCAAGCTCCTGGGCAACCCGGATTGGGCACAGGATGAGAAATATAGAGAGGAGATAAATACCTATATTTATGCCCAGGAGATAAACCAGCATATTGCAGAATGGATGATTAATCAAACCAAGGAGGAGGTCTATCACCGCGCCCAGGCCTTGAACTGCCCCATCGGCATGGTAACCACAGTGGAGGACCTGGTCAACTCGGAGCAGCTCCAATCGCGGGAGTTCTTTACCGAGGTGGAGCACCCCGAGATGGGCAAGTTCAAGTGCCCTACAGCACCCTATCGCTTCTCCAGGACACCGCTGCGATTTGATCGCCCCGCTCCTTTACTCGGCGAGCATAACGAAGAAGTACTGGTTAAGCGGTTAGGTTATACCAGGGAGAAGCTGGCACAGATGAGAGGGGCCGGGATCATCTAAACAGGAGGGCTATAGATAGAATGTCGCGCCTACCCCTGGAGGGGATAAGGATCGCCGATTTCAGTTGGGCCTGGGCCGGGCCCTATGCCACCATGCTCCTCGCCTTTATGGGAGCCGAGGTGATCAAGGTCGAGACCAGCAAGCGCCCCGACCACACCAGGTTGCGCGCCCTGGCGACTGGTCCCAGCGCGAAAGACCCCGACTGGTCCCCCATTTTCAACGACCTCAACCTCAACAAGATGGCCATCACCCTCGACCTTTCCCATCCCAGGGCAGTGGGGCTGGCAAAGAGGCTAGTGGGAATAAGCGATGTGGTGGCGGAGAATTTCCGCCCCGGGGTAATGGACCGGCTGGGGCTGGGGTACGAGGCGCTCAAGGAAGTGAAGCCCGATATTGTCATGCTCTCATCATCATCGCATGGCGCTGCCGGGCCGGATAGTAAATATGCCGGCTACGCCCCTATCTTCGCCACCCACGGTGGCCTCGCCTACCTCACCGGCTACCCCGATGCCCGCCCTGTCCCGCTTATGGGCTCCAGCGATCTGAGAAGCGCCGCCACCAGTGCCTTTGCCATCCTCATCGCCCTGTTTCACCGTGCCCGTAGCGGTGAGGGGCAGCATATCGACCTGTCCTCTGTGGAGACCATCTCTGTGCTCATCGGCGATGCCCTCCTCGACTACATCCTTAATAAGCGGATCCCCATCCGCCAGGGGAACCGCGATGAAATTATGGCGCCCCACAACTGCTATCCGTGCCGGGGTAAGGACAAATGGGTCTCCATCGCCATAGCCACAGAGGAGGAGTGGCAATCATTTTGCCATGCCTTGGGAAACCCCCCTTGGACCAGCGATGGAAAATTCAGCGATACCTACCGCCGGTGGCAGAACCAAGAGGAGTTGGACCGGCTCATCGGGGAGTGGACGATAAACTATACCCACCATGAGGTAGCCCAAAGGCTGCAGCAGGCGGGGGTCGCCGCGATCCCATCCTTCGACGGCACGGAGCTATTCCAGAACCCCCACCTCAAAGAGCGCGGGCTTGCCACCGAGGTAACTCACCCCATAATCGGAAATCGCGTGGTGCTTAACCCGCCGTGGAAATTCTCAGAGACGCCGGCCCAGATTTCACAGCGTGGCCCGCTACTGGGGGAGCACAACGAATATATCTTCGGTGACCTGCTGGGGGTACCTGAAGAGGAGATTATCCAAATGGATGAAGAGGGGGTTTTCTACTAGAGAACCTCTCTTATCAAGATGTCCTCTTTAGCGCGATCCACGGCATACTGACAGGCCTCGAAGGCCTCCCTGCGATGAGAGGCAGCAACAGCAACAACCATGATGACATCCCCCACCTCTACCCGACCCACCCGGTGACAGATTGCCACATTCTCAAGCTGCCAGTTAGCGCGGATCTCATCATCGATCTTTCGAAGCTGTTGCTCCGCCCTTTGCTTATCACTCTCACATTCGGCGAAGCGAACCTGCTTGCCGCTTGCGGAGTCCCGGCGCAACGAACCGATAAAGCTTACCGTCGCCCCGGTACTGGAATCACCTCTCACCCTATCTATGATAGTATCAGGGACGATGGGGTCCGGTGTTACCTCAACCACGCTTCTTTGCACCCTTCGCCGCTCTGGCGTTAGGTTCCCTGTTAACGCCCTCCTCATCAGCC
>DAOUEU010000064.1:0-5103 GCA_034430255.1 Dehalococcoidia bacterium
CCCCTACAGCTTCAGACTAAGCGACCAGAACCGGGACTATCTGGAGGCTTTCAAGGAGCGGTTAGGGGATCTTCCTGTCATCATCGAATTTCGCAATGCGAGGTGGCTGAGAGAGGATGTGTTTGGCTGGCTGCGCAGCCATGGGCTGGGCTTCTGCTGCGTTGACGAGCCACCACTACCAAATCTGCTGCCGCCCATCGCTGAGGCTACCAGCAATATTGCCTATGTACGCTTTCACGGGCGCAACAAGGAGAAATGGTGGCAGCATGAACACGCCTATGAGAGATATGACTACTCCTATTCACAAGAGGAGCTCGGGGAGTGGCTGCCGAAGATCCGCTACCTGGATAATATAGCGGAGAAGACCTTCGTTTTCGCCAACAATCACTGGCGAGGGCAAGCGGTATCAACCATCAGGCAGCTGAGGATGATGCTGGATTAAACCCACTGTATCTCCCATATTTATAAGGAATACTGGCATGAGAAGGCCCATCAGAGAGCTTACCTTTTCCCTGGTCGCTCTATCGGTAATATCTTTAGACCAGGTAAGCAAATTTTTCATTAAAGCGAACATGACACTGGGGCAATCTATACCGGATGAAGGGTTTTTTCGAATCACCTACAGTACCAATGAGGGTATGGTTTTCGGTCTCTTTGCCAACCAGACCTTTCTCATTACACTCACTGCCATTGTTGGAATTGCGGCAATTATTATCTACTCGCGATACCCCATGTTCAACCATGCGCTGGTAAGGGTCGCTTTGGGGCTAATGCTTGGGGGTGCCGTGGGTAACCTGATAGACCGCATTCGTCTGGGTGAGGTAACTGATTTTATCGACGTCGGCGCCTGGCCGGTATTTAATCTGGCCGATTCGGCTGTGGTGGTAGGCGTGGTGCTCGTTATCTACTACCTCCTGTTTGTACAGGGAAAGGGTTCCCTAAAACGAAAGGACGCATAGGTTGAGCCACAAGCTTGATTTAGTCGTCGAAAGGTCAGGTATCCGGCTGGATAAATATCTAGCCGAGGAGTGCACTGAGCTCTCCCGCTCTTATATGCAGAGGCTGATTCGCGATGGCTACGTCACCGTTAATAGCCATGTGGCCAAAGGGAGCCTGAAGCTAAATATCGGTGACAGAATTAATGCGTTGATACCGCCTCCAGGTCCACCAGCACCCCTTCCTGAGGAAATCCCTCTTGCCATTGTCTATGAGGATAAAGACCTACTGGTAGTGGATAAGCCGGCGGGGTTGGTGGTCCATCCCGCTCCCGGCCATCCCAGCTCTACCCTGGTAAATGCAATCCTGGCTCACTGCAGAGACATCGAAATAAGTGGGACAATGCGACCGGGGATCGTTCACCGACTGGACAAGGATACGTCAGGGTTGATGATAGTTGCCAAGAACGATGCTGCACAGCGAAACCTGTCCGATCAAATAAAGGCCCGCTCCGTGCTAAAACGATACCTGGTGCTGGTTCATGGACATCTATCACCTGAGAGGGGGGTGATAGAAGCTCCGATAGGGCGCGACCCGGGCAATCGAAAGGTAATGGCAGTGGTCACTGCAGGTAGAGAGGCTCGCACTCGATACCGGGTAATCAGGTATATGGATGACTATACCCTCCTCGAGGTGACAACGGAGACGGGGCGTACCCATCAGATAAGGGTTCACCTTTCCGCTATCGGCTTCCCCGTGGTTGGCGATGAGGTCTACGGCAGGCGGTCGCCCATCACAAAACGGCAGTTTCTCCATGCCTGCCATCTGGGTTTCAGGCTTCCCTCGAGCGGGGAGTATGTGGAGTTCAGTTCAAATCTAGCTCAGGACCTGGAGGAGGCGCTGGAGCGCATATAGTTGTTGTAGGCTATGGGGCTAGATGATAGAATGGTTACCATAGATGAGGAGTAGCTGAATGGAGGGGCAAAAAGAGGGCATTGCGGTAGAGTATGCAGGGTTTTGGATTAGGCTTGTCGCATATATTATCGACTGGATGATTATCTGGATCATAGATGCTGTTTTAAGCAGCATTTTCTGGATGTTCACCTTCCCCTTCTGGGCCTGGGGCTGGATGATAGACCGGGGGGAAATGGCAATTCACTTTTGGCCCGCCAACTTCCCGGTGCTGGCCATCGCTGCGGCCTACTTTATCTGCTTCTGGGCGAGGCGGGGCGAAACCCCTGGAATGATGGCTCTCAAGATAAGGGCAGTACATGCCGATGGTACAGAGCTGAAGTGGGACTGGGGGCCGGCGCTATTGCGGTTCCTCGGCTATGTCATCTGCTGGATAACGCTCGGTCTTCTCTTTCTCTGGGTAGCTTTCGATGACCGTAAACAGGGTATCCATGACAGGATTGCCGATACATATGTGGTCAAACTTCCGCAAAAGCGGGCAGTATTACCGGATAGCGGTGGCGAGGGAGGAAAATAATTTCTTTGGGCAACTCGGTTCGCATGCGCTTCGCTCCCATCCCTTAGATGCGCATAGCACATCGGGGAATATAATAACTGAGCTATTTAAATGGCTCTTTCTAGGGCATAACAGAGGCAGCATCACCCCGCGCATCGAGAAGGAGACGTTACCCGTTTTTCATGGTTCAGAGAAGTTAAGAAGGTTTGGCGTCATTCCTCCAGGTATAAGCAACCTGAATGATATAACGGGGCCATATTCTTGCCTTAAAGCTGTTTCTCGATCTTGGCCCACGAATCGCGTAAAGAAATCGTTCGATTGAGTACCAGCCGATCGGGGGAGGAATCTTTTAGGTCAACGCAGAAATAGCCCAGCCGTTCGAACTGATACCGTGTTCCCGGAGCTGCACCGGATACGCTGGGCTCGATATAACCCGTTAACGTCTCCAGAGAATGGGGATTCAGAACATCCTCAAAATGACCACCACTCGTAACGTCGCCGGGATTTTCTACATTGAAGAGACGGTCGTAAAGGCGAACTTCAGCCTCGAGTGTGTGGGCAGCAGAGACCCAGTGGATGGTTCCTTTTACCTTGCGTCCATCGGGCGGGTTCCCCCCACGAGATGCGAGGTCGCAAGTGCAATGTAGCTCAATAACTTCGCCGGTGCGCTCGTCCTTCACCGTGCCGGTGCAGGTGATGAGATATGCATACCGCAGCCGTACCTCGCGGCCCGGGGCCAGACGGAAGAACTTGCCCGGCGGGTCTTCGCGGAAATCTTCCCGCTCGATGTATAGTACACGTGAGAAGGGCACCTTCCGCGTACCCATTTCGGCGTCCTCGGGATTGTTGACGGCATCCAGAACCTCGGTCTGGCCTTCAGGATAGTTGTCAATGATCACACGGAGAGGGCGCAACACGCACATAACCCGTGGGGCGCGCCTGTTCAGGTCATCCCTGATGCAGTGCTCAAGCAGCGCGATATCGATAACGCTATCGGTCTTTGCTACGCCCACCAGCTCGCAGAAATATCGGATGGCCTCCGGTGTGTATCCGCGCCTGCGCAGCCCCGAAATTGTCGGCATCCTGGGGTCGTCCCATCCAGTGACATGTCGCTGCTCCACCAGTTGAAGCAGCTTTCTCTTGCTCATGACGGTGTAGGTGAGATCAAGTCGGGCGAACTCGATCTGCTGCGGATGATATACCCCCAACTGGTCAAGAAACCAGTCGTATACCGGGCGGTGGTCTTCGAACTCCAGGGTGCAGATGGAATGGGTGATACGTTCTATGGAATCCTCAAGCCCGTGAGCCCAGTCGTACATCGGGTAGATGCACCACTTGTTGCCTGTGCGGTGGTGCTCTGCATGCATGATGCGGTACATTGCCGGATCGCGCATATTCAAGTTTGGTGACGCCATGTTAATTTTAGCGCGAAGCAGTCGTGAGCCATCCTGGAACTCTCCTGCCCGCATACGTTCGAACAGGTCGAGATTCTCCTCTACCGAACGGTTTCGGTGGGGGCTCTCCTGACCGGGCCTGACCAGCGTGCCACGGTATTCCCTCATCTCATCTGCGCTAAGATCATCGACGTAAGCCTTGCCGTCCAGGATCAACTGGACAGCATAGTCATACATCTGGTCGAAGTATTCCGACGCATAGTACAGCCTGTCCTCCCAGTCGAAACCTAGCCACCGTATGTCCTCCAGGATAGCTTTAACATATTCCTCTTCTTCCTTGGTGGGATTTGTGTCGTCGAAGCGCACATTGCACAGGCCTCTATACTGTGCGGCAATGCCGAAATTGAGGCAGATTGACTTGGCATGCCCGATGTGCAGATAGCCGTTCGGCTCCGGTGGGAACCGGGTATGCACCCGTCCGTCGTATTTATTATTCTTGATATCCTTATTGATGATGTTCCGAATAAAGTCGGTAGGTGCTGTTCGTTCGGGTGTCGTCATAAAAATTTAACCTACAATAACGGATTTTATTATTATGATAATCTAGAATTGGAATAGTTGGGGCAGGATTACCGATTTTGGTCTTAGCTAAAACTACAACTTCCTATTGCCTTTGTCAAGGGTCAGATTTATGGGAGACCGCTGAAATAGTCTCAATCAACCCCCTAATCCCCCAATCTTTGGGGACTTTTTAAAGCTGACCCTAAATAATGATGGTTGCCGAAAGGTAACGGTGTCTAGCTCGAATAGACTGTCACTTCTGATGATGCTAGAATAGGAAAAGACCGATAGATATTGCTTACTATGAAAACAGCTATTTTAAAGGAGAGCTATGAGTGAAGAGCGCGTTCGGGTGCGCTACGCTCCCAGCCCAACCGGATACCCGCATATTGGAAACATCAGGACTGCCCTTTTCAACTGGTTGTTCGCCAGACATACAGGTGGCAAGTTTATCGTTCGCATAGAGGACACCGATATCGCCCGCCGTGTGAAGGGCTCTGAGGATGCGATACTGAATAGCCTCAGATGGCTGGGCCTCGGTTGGGATGAGGGGCCGGAGGTGGGGGGTGACTACGGGCCGTATATCCAATCTGAGCGACGGGAGCTGTATCAGAAGTGTGCGCGGCAATTGTTGGAAGGAGGCCACGCTTACAAATGCTATTGCTCAGCGGAGCGGCTTTCCCGCATGCGCGCTGAGATGGCTGAGCGCAAGGAATCGATGCGCAGCTACGACCGCCACTGCCG
>DAOUEU010000065.1:0-24073 GCA_034430255.1 Dehalococcoidia bacterium
AGAGGGCGATATTATATGGGGGGTGAGTTCGGAAAGCGAAAGGCGGTGGCTTACTGCCGGATAGTAGCGCCCAGCTCTTGTGATAAGCGGCTTACTAGCTCCTGCTGAGCACGGTTCACCTCTTCATCAGTGAGGGTACGGCTTGGTGACTGATAGAGGATTCTGAAGGCAAGGGATTTCTTTCCACGGGGTACCTGCTTGCCGCTGTAAACATCGAAGAGGATAACGCTGGCTACAAGAGGGGAGACCTCGATGATAGCCTGCACGCTCTTGGAAGGTGTAGCGACATCCACCATGACGGCAATGTCCCGAAGGGTAACGGGGAATTTTGGTATTGAGCGATATTGGCGAGGCGCTGTTGTCGAGGGGAGAAGCTTTACCAGATCGATTTCGAAGAGGTAAACCGGGTGGGAGGATATGTCGAAGGTCTCGGCCACCCTGGGGTGAAGCTCGCCCGTGGTCCCTACAGTTTCGCTTTCAACCAAGATCGCCGCTCTGCTGCCGGGAGTCAGGGTGTTATCCTGTGATGGCTCGAAACGTGCCGCGATGCCCAGGCGCTCCAGCAGGGTCTCGACAACCCCTTTTACATCGAAGAAATCCAGCATCTCGCTATCGCCATGCCAGGAGCGGTCGAGGCGGGTGCCGCAGAGCACTCCCGCCAGCATGTGGCGCTCTTCAGGGAGATCACCTTTACGGGGAAGGTAGACCTTGCCCACCTCGAATAGCCTGATGCTATTCTCCTCGTGCTTCTCGTTGGAGGATAGGTCTTGCAGTAGCCCGGGGTACAGGGTTGTGCGCAGATATTCCTGCTCTGAAGTAATTGGGTTAGCCACCTTCAGTAGGGCTGGATGTTTTTTAAATTTGCGAAGCATTTCCAGGCTAGTAAGCGAATAGTTGATTACCTCCTGCATGCCGCAGCCGACCAGGATATCGCTTACCTTTTCTATTAGAGTGCGCATGGGGTCAGGCTTATATCGGGGAAGAGCACCGCTGGGAAGGGTAATGGGGAGTTCATCGTAGCCGATAATGCGCGCGATCTCCTCTACCAGGTCTTCGGCGAGACGAATGTCGGTTCGCCAGTAGGGGGCAGCGACCAAAAGCTCCCCAGGGCCAACGCCCTCGCATTGAAACCCCAGAGAGCCCAGTACCTTGACAGATTTTTGGCGTTTTATCTTGATGCCCAGAACGCGCGCCACTTGCTTCGTAGAGAGCGATATGGGCTTCGATTCACGTTTGCCTGGATAGACATCGATGATACCCCTGGCGATCTTGCCATCGGATAGCTCTGCCATGAGCTGGGTTGCGCGCCTCAGAGCCGTCGTGGGAAGCTCAGCGCTCAGGCCTTTCTCGAAGCGCAGCGAAGCCTCACTTCTCAGCTTGAATTTTGTTGAGGTGCGACGGATGCTTGCCGGATTGAAGTTCGCTGACTCGATCAGAATCGTATTTGTGGCTTCGGTGACCTCGCTTTCTGCTCCACCCATAACCCCAGCGACCGCAACCGGGCCAGTTCCATCAGCGATAACGAGTATGTCGCTGGAGAGGTCTCGCTCGACGCCATCCAGGGTTTGCATGGACTCATTATCGGAACTCCGCACGATTATCCTTTTCTCCCTGAGTCTATCGAAATCGAAGGCGTGCAGGGGCTGTCCAAACTCTAGCATCACGTAGTTGGTGACATCGACGATATTGTTAATGGGGCGCATGCCGCAGGCGAGCAGGCGCCGCTGTAGCCAGGCAGGGGATGGGCCGATCTTGACATCGGTAATAAGGCTGGCGCAGTAGCGGGGGCATAGGTGTGGGTCAGCGATCTCTACTGACGCTATGCGCTCTATAGGCTCTGCTGATTCTTCATAGATTATTTCTGGGAGGTGCACTGTTTTTCCTGTCAGAGCGGCGACCTCCCGTGCTATACCAATAATAGATAAGCAATCGGGTCGATTGGGTGTGATATCCAGGTCGAGGATAGTATCGCCTAGGTAATAATCTAAGCGTGACCCTAAGGGGGCATCGGGGGGGAGGACCATAATCCCCTCGTGGCGGTCTGAGATGCCAAGCTCCCTCTCGGAGCAGATCATTCCCTCGGATTTGACACCTCGGATCGTTGTGCTTTTTAGCTTTACCATATGGCCGCTATCGGGATCGATTAGCTTAGCGCCGCTATGTGCGAAGGGAACCTTCTGCCCGACGGCAACATTGGGCGCGCCACAAACCGAGGTAACACGTTCACCACCGAGGTCGACGGTAGCGAGCGTTAAGCGATCGGCGTTGGGATGGGGCGAGATGGAGATAACCTCGCCGACCACAACATTCTCCCATCCGCCGATAGCATCCATCCCCGAAACCTCGATCCCGGACATTGTCAATTTTTCGCTCAGCTCCTCAGGGGGCAGGTCGATTCCGACATATTCTCTGAGCCAACTAAGTGGTGCTTTCATGTTTTCTACTGAGTGCTCTCCATCTAAGAGTTATCGGTATATATAAATTGGTTGTGGCTACCCAATTGTATAGATCGCCAAATTAAAACTGACTCAGAAATCGCAGGTCGTTGGAGTAAAAAAGGCGAATATCATCGATGCCATAGCGCAGCATGGGGATACGCTCGAGTCCCAGGCCAAAGGCGAAACCGGTATAGACCTCCGGGTCATAGTCAACACGCCTCAGCACATCGGGGTGCACCATGCCGGCGCCCAATATCTCAATCCATCCGGTATCCGAGCAGAGACGACACCCTGATCCGCCACATGCCATGCAGTCGATTGCCATCTCAACACCGGGCTCGACGAATGGAAAGTAATCGCAACGAAATCTAACACGACGTTCCTCGCCGAAGAGGCGCTTGGCGAATTCATAGAGGGTCCCTTTGAGGTCAGAGAAGGTGATGTTCTCATCAACGGCGAGTCCCTCGATCTGATAGAACATGGATTCATGGGTGGCATCTGTTGCCTCATAGCGGTAGACCTTTCCAGGTACCACAACCCTCACGGGGGGCCGCGTTTGCTCCATAACCCTTATCTGCATGGGGGATGTGTGGGTACGAAGGAGCATGGGGCGCTGGTCAGGCTTGGTGTCGATCCAGAAGGTGGCGAACATGTCGTGGGCGGGGTGGTCTGGGGGGATATTTAACGCCTCGAAGTTGTAGTAGTCCCACTCCACCTCCGGTCCCTCTACTGACTGAAAGCCCAGGGAGGTAAAGATGTCGCATATCTGCTGAACCATCTGGGTGGTGGGATGGAGGCGACCGAGGGGGATGGGGCGGCCGGGTAGGCTCACATCCTTTTTACCTATTGCCGCTATCTCGATATCTTGAAAGGCTAGCTCTTTTATCGCATCCCTTTTTTCACTATATTGCCTCTCGAGGGTAGCTCTAAGCTCATTGGCGGAGGCGCCCATCACTTTCCTCTTATCCATGGGTAGCGCTGCTAACCCTCGCAGGAGCTGGGTAAGCTCGCTCTTCTTACCGAGGTATCGGACTCGCCAAGCCTCAAGCTCTTTAAGGTCGGAAAGGCTACTCAGTTCATCGATCGCTCTGGAGTTGATTTCCGTTAAT
This sequence comes from Dehalococcoidia bacterium, assembly GCA_034430255.1. Taxonomy (GTDB): domain Bacteria; phylum Chloroflexota; class Dehalococcoidia; order E44-bin15; family E44-bin15; genus DATKYK01. The sequence goes on from DAOUEU010000065.1 coordinate 3,548, forward strand.
TTCTGGAGCATCGCATGCTATTATAGGCTAGGGGTAGCAAGGGGTCAAGGAGATTGTATAATGAGTGGGATCAGTAGGAAAGGCAAGACAGTTATATCAATTCAATATGAAAAAATATGTACTGGCCTTTTGGTAGAATTAGGGCGGGACCTAGGTTTGCTTTTCCGCGACTGCAACAAGCTGGGAGAAGGCGGTGGGGTCTCTCACTGCAATATCGGCGAGTATCTTGCGGTCGATCTCAACCCCCGCCTTCTGGAGGCCATTTATAAACCTGCTATATGAGAGCCCCTCCTTACGGGTTGCGGCATTGATGCGTACGATCCACAGCCTCCTGAAATCACCTTTTCGCTCGCGGCGATGACGGTAGGAATAGCTCAGGGAGTGCAGCATCGCCTCGTGGGCGACGCGGTAGCGGGAGTGTCTTGCACCGCGCTGTCCCTTGGTTAGCCTCAGCACTTTCTTGTGACGACGGTGGGCGGCGACATTACTTTTTACCCTGGTCAATTATATCCTCCATTTAGCCCTTGCTATTTACTATATGTGTTGAAAAGAACGTCTTCCTAAAAACTCCTGTTATATTTAAATAACAATTTTAAGAGTAGGGAATGAGCCTCTTTACCCGTGCCCTGAATGAGGGATGGAGAGGGAGCTTCTGATCATAAAGCATCTTGGCGCGTCGCGACTTGTTTCGTCTAAGGTGACTCTTTCCACCTTTCATACGCATAATCTTGCCCGTTCCGGTGATATGGAAGCGACGTTTTGACGATTTATGAGTCTTTAACTTCGGCATCGGGAGCCTCCTTATCCGGTTTGGATTGGGGTTTAGCTTGTTGTTTAGCCGGGGCAAGTATAATATTCATCCGTTTACCCTCAAGTATTGGGGTCCTTTCAACGGTTGCTTTATCTTCTAATTCCGCAACAACACGTTCAAGTAGCTCCTTTCCCAGTTCGGGGTGGGTGATCTCGCGACCCCGGAATAGGATGGAGACTTTAACCTTATTGCCTTCGTCAATGAGCTTTTTAATGACCTTGGTCTTAAATTCGATATCGTGTTGACCGATCTTGGGCCTAAAACGAACCTCCCTAAGGAAAACAGACTTCTGTCTCTTCCTCGCCTCGCGCTCCTTCTTAGTCTGCTCGTATTTGAACTTCCCATAATCGAGGAGGCGACACACCGGAGGAACACTGTGGGGGGAGACCTCCACTATGTCATATTGGCGCTCCTTAGCTAACTCCCGAGCCTTATAAAGAGGCATGGTGCCTAGCTGTTCACCGGTTTCGCTGATTAAACGCACCTCTTTGCCGATGATCTGCTGGTTGACACGATATTTCTTAATTATATTTCCTTACCCTCCCCAATAATCCTCGTATAGGATGGTAATATACAATGTCTTTTCACAAAAATCAAGAGGTTTTCTGAAATATGGCTTCACTGGCTATCTGCTTGAACTCGTCCAGAGTTTTTCTTCCTAGGTCCTCGCCGCTTCTAAGCCTGACCGAGACACCGTCACTTGCAAGCTCCTTATCGCCTACAATCAACATGTAAGGTATCTTCTGGAGCTGTGCCTGTCGGATTTTCAGGTTCATCCTGTCAGGGCGGACATCCACCTGGGAACGAAGCCCATCAGCCTGGAGCTTCGCGGCTACCTGATGGGCGTAGTCCAGATGGCGTTCGGATATGGGGATCACCACCGCCTGAACCGGCGCCAGCCAGACAGGGAAAGCACCCCCATAGTGCTCGATAAGGCAACCGAAGAAACGTTCCATGCTTCCAAGAACGGTTCGGTGCACCATTACCACGGGGTGTGCCACTCCGTCAATGTCCACATAAGTAACATCGAAGCGCTGAGGCAGGTTGAAATCGACCTGTGTGGTGGGACCCTGCCATGTCCTTCCCAGGGCATCTCGGAGGCGGATATCGATTTTGGGCCCATAGAATACCCCTTCCCCAGGGTCAACTGTATAGTGCAGCGACAGTCGTTTCAGTGCCCGCTCCAAGGTCTCAGTTGCCTCCTGCCATAACTCGACGGTGCCAGCGTATCGCTCGGGCCGGGTTGCGAGCAGCACCTCATATTCCTGAAATCCGAAGGTGCGCATCATAAAAATGGCGAATTCCAATACACCCACCACCTCATCCTCAAGCTGATCGGGACGGCAGAAAATATGGGCGTCATCCTGGGTAAAGCCCCGAACCCTGGTTAGCCCGTGAAGCACACCGGAACGCTCATAACGATAGACTGTACCCAACTCCGCCCATCTTATGGGAAGATCGCGGTAACTCCTAAGCCTTGTTTTATACATCAGGATATGGGCTGGGCAGTTCATCGGTTTGATCAGGTACTCCTGTCCCTCAACATCCATGGGTGAATAGAGATGCTCCCGGTATAGCTCCCAGTGCCCGCTCGTCTTCCAGAGGTCGAGCTTGGCAATATGGGGGCTATAAACGATCTCATACCCCCGTTTGAGGTGCTCGGAGATCCAGAAATCCTCGATGAGACGGCGTACCGTAGCTCCCTTGGGGTGCCAGTGCACAAGCCCCGGTCCCGCTTCATGGTGAAAGCTAAAGAGATCGAGGTCCTGCCCCAGCTTTCGATGGTCACGCTTTTCGGCCTCGGCAAGCCTTGCCAGATGATTTGTTAGTTCATCATTGGTCTCGAAGGCGATACCATAGATTCGTTGGAGCATCGGGCGCTTCTCATCGCCATGCCAGTATGCACCGGCGATGCTTAGGAGCTTGAAGGCTGTTATCTCCCCTGTGGAGCTAACATGAGGCCCGCGACAAAGGTCGGTAAAGGAGCCCTGGCGGTATATGCTCAACTTTTCATCGGGGATTTCATCGATGAGCTCCAGCTTATAGGGCTGCCGGGCGAAGATACCCCTTGCATCCTGCTTAGATGCCTCCTCTTGGATGAAGGGCAGGTCCTGGGCTATAATTTCAGTCATTGCCGCTTCGATTACCGGAAGGTCATCTGGGGTGAGGGTTCGGGGGAGGTCAAAGTCATAATAGAAGCCATTCTCAATCACAGGTCCGATGCCGAATTTGGCATCGGGGAATAGTGACTGGACCGCCTCCGCCATCACATGGGATGCCGAATGCCTGATCCGCTCCATTTTCTCATTTTGATCCATTTAAAGTACCCAATTAATAACCTCCCATCCTTTATAGGACGAGAGGCGTTCACGGCCGTGGAAAGTTAAAAGCATGGTGGGCGGTACTGGACTTGAACCAGTGACCCCTGCGATGTCAACGCAGTACTCTTACCAACTGAGCTAACCGCCCCTCCCATAATTATTAAAAAATTTCGCCGAGTTTCCTTGCGAATTGTAGCAAACCTGCTACGTGAAGTCAAGCGACGTAGCTTGAAATTCATTGAGCTTTATGCTAATCTTTAAACTGCATCTGGGGCTGTAGCTCAATTGGGAGAGTGCTTGACTGGCAGTCAAGAGGTAGCGGGTTCGAATCCCGCCAGCTCCACCACATTTTTACCTCATACTATCACTATATAACACCGAATTCCCCTGTTGTTAGCAGTCACAATTACACTACTTGAATATACGTTGGTATAAAAAGGGCAAGCGATACAATAATGATCGAAGAAGCTAGAGTAGGGCGGAAGCTAGCTCGTTTTCACTAACTTTTAAATGTTGAGTAACCAAGGCCGTATCTATGGTGACCACGAAGGATAGCCATCGAAATCCAGGTTAAAAGTGAGCCTGGTCTGGTCCGAGCCATCGGCGTTCATCACATATATTTCTGAGCTAACATCGCGGTTGGATGAAAAAGCGATCTTGGTGCCATCTGGTGACCAGGTAGGGGATTCATCGTCATTCGAACCGGAGGAGAGCCTGGTCTGGTTCGAGCCATCGGGATTGATCACCCAGATTTCAGAGCGGCCGCTGCGGTGCAATACATAAGCTATCCTGGAGCCGTCAGGTGACCAATCTGGCTGGTCGTCATCATCTGTGTTTATGGTAAGCCTGGTCTGTTCCGAGCCGTCAGCATTCATCACGTAGATTTCTTTGTTGGCATCGCGTCCGGATACAAAGGCGATCCTGGAGCCGTCCGGCGACCACACCGGAAACTCACCGGTGCCCGAGGTGAGCCGGGTCTGGTCTGAGCCATCGGAATTCATTACGTATATTTGCCGGTTTCCATCACGGCTGGAAGAGAAAGCGATCTTGGAGCCGTCAGGTGACCAGCTCGGGGACTTATCGGAATATGAGGTGAGCCTTGTACGGTTTGGGCCACCATACTCAGCGTCCACCACGAAGATTCCATTGGTGGAATCTTCATAGGATGTGAAGGCTATCTTGGTGCCATCCGGCGACCAAACGGGGTAGTCCTCCTCATTGGAGGTGGTGGTAATCTTCATCTGGGTTGAGCCATCGGCGTTCATTATCCAGATTCCATATTCATCGTCGCGGTAGGATGAGAAGGCGATCTTGGTGCCATCAGGCGACCACATCGGGTCGTAATCACTTGCTGGATCGTTGGTGATGTTGGTCTGGTCTGTGCCATCGGCCTCCATCACGTAGATTTCCCAATTGCTGATTTCCGTCAGGCGATCGGATAGAAAAAGGATCTTGCTCTCTGCAGGCGAAGGTGTTGTAGCGGTCGGTGTCGGTGTCGGTGTCGGTGTCGGTTCAGTCTCACCGGGCCCGCAGCAGGACACTGGTATAAGTGCCAGGGCTAAAATAACTAGCATCGCAGATAATATCTCCAGCTTTTTAGTCATCATTCACTTCCCATATTATTATTTCACCGACATTATAGTCAAATCTGGCGGGGAGTCAAGCTGCAGGTATAGGCGTTAAAATATGTCATGATTGCTCGATTATATTATATGGGGATTTGAGTGGGAAGTAGTGTGGTATTAAAAACTCCAGGACATTTAGATGAAGTTAGAGGTAAGCCTTGAAAGATTAATGGTAGGTTGCAGAATATATCACGGTGGAGAAAATCTATCCGTAAGAGGGCGTCGCCCTTGACTTCTAGAGAGTGTATCCTGTATTCTCGGTATATTGTGAAGGAGTAACAGGAAATGGCACGTAATCCTTTTAGCGGCACCTGGAGACTACTATCGTATGAAGTCAGGAGTACGGCTGGGGAGACTAGATACCCCTGGGGCCAGGACCCTGTGGGGTTACTGATCTATAACGATGATGGATATGTATCCGTAGCTATGATGAATGCCAACCGTCCCAGGTTTGGAGCTAAAGACATCAAGAAAGGAACTACCGAGGAGAAGGTAGCAGCCGTTGATACCTATATTTCCTATTGCGGCAGGTATGAAGTTCAGAAAGACACGGTTACCCACCACGTTGAGGTCTGCCTCTTTCCCAACTGGGTTGGTAATGACCAGATACGCACCTATGAATTCGATGGTAGCCGGCTTCTGCTAAGTACAGAGCCGATTGTAGCGGGCGAGAAGCAATGGACCGGCCACCTATTATGGGAACGGGTCTGAATCTTCCGCTCTATCCACCACTTATAATTGTGAACCTGGCCACATTCGGAGCTTCTAGAAATTCCCAACTGCCCCGTACACCGAAGTCCAGAGCGGCGACCTCAATATGCAACATCGCGATACCGCAATCCAGACGCTTGGATATTCCGTATTCGAGCTTTGAGCGATACCTTGATCTATACACGGAAACGGTTATGCTATATGGTTCCACGTAGAAGCGCCAGGGCTGTCTGTTAATAGCGGAAGGGGCGAGCGCGGCTGCGTCCATAGCTGATTTCATCCAGTGAGGCCACTCTACCGGCTCAAGTCCAGTTACCAGTTCCGCTAAAAGCTTACGTCTGTGGCTTCGAGCAAAGCCCGTCATTATTCTTTCTTGTGGTGAAAAGTACTTTACGGCGTGACCTATCGGAGTTACTGCTAAAACCCTTTCATTTTCATTAGTGCCAATGATGGATGCTGCGACTTTGGGGCGGAAGAACCCACCCACCCAGCAAGTGGCAAGGCCTATAGCGGTTGCCTCCAGGATGATCCCTTCTCCCAGATAGCCAACCTTTTCTTGAATATATGGATCATCCATATTGCCAATAAAAGCGATAAGGGCAGGAGCGCCTTTGATCTTACCGTAATGGCCGATAGCACCCTTGAATATTTCATCGAGCGATTGTGTTGCCAGCTTTGCCCTGGCCTGCGGGAAAGGCCTGAAATCGCGACAAATTTCTTGCATATGGGACAGCAAGTCTGGCTCAAGATCGGTGGAGTCATAATTACGCCGGGAACTCCTGTGGTGAATCGCAGCATGCCATGTGGGAAACGGGATATCCATCGATGATGTTACCTGTGTTTATTTATGTGGACCTTTTCACATTTTTGGAAAGGGCGCCAACCGGACACACCTCGGCGCACAGGCCGCAACCATCGCATCTTGTATCTACCAGTCTATCGCCGCCGAAGGGGCTTATGACAGTGCGGTCGCCGCGGAAGGCATAGTTTAGCGCACCGATTTTCCTATCCTCATTGCAGGCCCAGATGCACTTACCGCAGAGGACACACAGGTTGGGGTCGAGGGTGATATCGGGGTGGCTATCATCCACCGGCAGGTCACGGTGTTTGGTGCGGAAGCGCTTTTGCTTAAGCTTGATATGAAGGAAGGAGGCGATCTTCTGTAGTTCGCAATTACCGTTTGCGGGGCAGGACTTGCATACGATGGGGTGGGAGGCGAGCAGCAGCTCAAGGGCGGTCCGCTGTAGCCTGCGGACATGCTCCGTAGCGGTTAGAACCGCCATGTCCTCGGAAACCTCCTCGGTGCAGGCGGTGACCGGATTGGGCCTTCCATCGATCTCGACGAAGCAAAGGCGGCAGCCAGTATGAGGCCTGACACCGCGAATAGCGCACAGGTTAGGGATATATATACCGGCATCCAGGGCGGCGAAGAGGACTTTCTCGCCTGGTTTTGCCTGTACCTTATTACCGTCGATTGTTAGGTTTATCGGTTTTGTTTTCATCTGTCGGTCTCGGCTCCGAAGGTGGTAGCTTGCTCAGCGGCGATATCCTGATGACGGCGTTATACTGTGGCGGGCAGGCATCAACGCAGCTACCACACTTGACGCACTCTTCCTGGTCAATGACCTTGATCCCACGTTTGCCGCTGAAAATTGCTTCCACCGGGCAGCTGCCGACACAGGCATCACAGGAGCGCTCGCATTTCTCAGGGAGGATGTAAAAGGCGGTAAGCTCCGGACAAACCAGAGCTGGACAATACCGTTCGTTGATGTGAGACTCATACTCCTTATAAAAGTAACGCAGGGTGGTCAGTATCGGATTTGGGGCTGTCTTCCCCAGTCCGCAAAGTGCCCCCTCTTTAATATCGGCCGCTAGCTCCTCAAGGAGTGCGATATCACCAGCCTTGCTATTACCGCTTGTTATATCCTCCAGTATGTTAAGCATCTGCGCCGTACCCAGTCGGCAGAATGTGCACTTACCGCATGATTCGTGTCGGGTGAAGTCGAGGAAGTAGCGCGCGGTATCGACCATGCAGTTATCTTCGTCGAGGATAACCATCCCGCCAGACCCCATCATGGCTCCTGCCTCAATGAGCGAGTCGTAGTCGATGGGAACGTCCAAGAGGCTCTCAGGGAGGCAGCCGCCCGACGGCCCGCCGATCTGAACCGCCTTGAATTTACGCCCCTTGGGTATACCGCCACCGACATCGAAGACAAGCTGGCGCAGCGTCGTGCCCATCGGAACCTCCACCAGGCCGGTGTTTAACACCTTGCCCGCCAGGGCGAAGACAGCTGTACCTGTTGAGGTCTCGGTACCTATTTTTGCAAACCACTTAGCACCACGGTCGATTATGTGGGGCACACTCGCCAGGGTCTTGACATTGTTTATAATTGTCGGCTGACCCCACAGGCCTTCGGTGGCGGGGAAGGGGGGCCGGTGCTGCGGCCAGCCCCGCTTGCCTTCCAGCGAGGCGATGAGCGCTGTTTCCTCGCCGCAGACGAAGGCCCCTGAGCCCCGCATCAGTTCGATATCGAAGTTAAAACCGCTGCCCATGATATTATCGCCGAGGAGACCAGTTTCCCTGGCATGTACTAGGGCTCTCTCGACACACGCCACCGCCAGTGGATACTCGATACGAATGTATATATAGCCTTTTTCAGCGCCGATTGTATATCCGGCGATAAGCATACCCTCGATTATGGAATGCGGGTCGCTCTCCAGGATGGCACGGTCCATAAAAGCGCCGGGGTCACCCTCATCGGCGTTGCAAATAACATACCTGGCCGTGCCCGGTGTATCGAGACATATACGCCACTTGTCTGCCGTGGGGAAGCCGGCTCCGCCACGACCCCTGAGCCCGGAGTGTTTTAGCTCCGAGATGATATCTTGCGGTTTCGTCTGGAGAGCCTTATTCATGGCGGAATAGCCGCCGTTAGCGATGTACTGGTTGATATCTTCGGGATCGATGTAACCGCAGCGGCTTAGCAGTATGTGCTTTTCATACTGAAACCTGGGCTGGTCGAAGATGGAGGGAATGAGCTCGTTCTCCTCGAGGGCACCGAGGATAAACTCGTAGCAGGGGTCATCGCTAATAATATAATCCGAGATGAGACGCGAGGCGACTCCTGGCGTTACATATCCGTAGCATATAGGGGGAAAGCCCGGCTTGTTAATTATCACCAGGGGTTCGGCATAGCAGTGGCCCATACACCCCACTTCAGTGAGTATGGCATCGATGTTTCTCTCAGCCAGTTCCGCCTTAAGTGTCTCCAGCGTCTCGAGGGCACCGGCAGCCCGGCCGCAGGTCGCAGTACCGATGCTGATACGTGGCTTTGGACTGTTCACTAAAGCATCCCACTCGGCGAGGGCAATTTTTCTGATGTGTTCGAAGCTCTCGCCAGTGTATCTAATCGTGCTCTTTTTTACCATTAGCCCTCTTTTTCTGTTCAAAGGACAGCATGATTCCCTTAATTCTGGTAGGGGAGATAGTGCCTTCGATCTGGTCATCGACAACCGACACAGGGGCCATGGCGCAGCAGCCCACGCAGGCAACACGTTCAAGGCTGAACTCGCGGTCGGGGGTTGTCTCCCCCTCCTTGATGTCGAGCTCCCGCTGCCAGGAATCGAGTATTGTCTTGCCTCCCTTTATCTGGCAGGCTGTGCCCAGGCAAACCTTTATTTGGTGCTTCCCAGGCGGAACGAATCGAAACTGATTGTAGAAAGTGGCCACCGAATAGACTTCACTCTCTGGAGTATCGAGGAAGCTGGCGGCCTCAAGCATGGCTTCACGGGGCAGGTAGCCAAACTTAGCCTGGATGTCTTGTAAGATGGGGATAAGTTTGCCTCGCTCTCTGGAGCGGGAAGCGAGTACTTCGCCGGTTTGCCGTATTATTTCTTCTTCAGTCATCTAATGGACATCGCCAGGTAGTCGAAGCGTTTCGATGGCTTGGCTCTATATTATAGCATTCAATAGCATCACTGTTAAGCTCGTGGCTATAGAAGTCGGTCTCGTTTGGGTAGAGGTAATTTTGGATAGGAAGAATTATTCTAAAAAGCGCAGCATGTTTATAAGGCTTCACTTCCCTGTCATTCGAAGCGGGAGCATCCGTGCCATTGAAACGAAGGTTTAGGACCGTTAAGAAACGGGTATTGGTAAAGGTATTGCAGTTAGTTAAGCGTAAAGTGATGGAGTAGGGAAAGGGCCAAGTAGATTATGGTTAAAAGATACCGATAGGCATAAAAACTTTACAGTGTGATGTGTTTATGCTAAACTTATTGCTGGCTTTCCGGTGGTTTTAGCGGGGCGGACCCACCCGTTCCCATCCCGAACACGGAAGTGAAACGTCCCAGCGCAGACGATACTGGTTGCGAACGTGACTGCGGAAAATATGTCACTGCCGGGAAGCCTTTTTTATAACAGCTCTCTGTCAGATCGAGTGGAAACAGCTATTAAATGGTGCAGGACACGTTAGCATTATCCTGCATAGCAACTACACATTATTTGGACCATAGGAGTTGTACTACTGCGTCTTATATTTGTGTTATGCCCCTCGGTAAACATATTGCCCGTCCAGTTATCGAAGTAATTCAAAATGGGCTGCTTTCCTCATTTTAAGGTATTGTACTTTAATATAGCTTGACACATTGCGATTAAGTAGCTAGAATATCTGTGAATATGGCCGTGTGACTTTAGCGGTGAGAAAGGAGGGGATCATGTGGCTGAGGTAATACTCGAAGAGAGAGAGAACTTCGATAGTCTTCTAAAGAGGTTCAATCGGAAGGTGCAGCAGGCTGGTATACTCTCCGAGTTTCGGAGAAGAGAGTATTATGAGAAACCATGCACCACGCGAAAGCGGAAAGAGGCAGCGAAGCGTCGAAAGAGCGCTCGAAATGGCACCCGAAATAGCAGATGAAGCGCTCTCGTAGGTGAAGCGGCCATGACGCTACAGGAAAAGATAGCAACTGACTTGATACAAGCGCAAAAAAGCGGTGCCAAGGCGCGGGTATCAGCGCTTCGTTTAGTGAGGGCGGGTGTGAAGAATGCTGAGATCGCTAAGCGTGCTAGTCTTGATGATGCCGGTGTTATAGATATAATCTCAAGGGAGGTTAAGCAGCACCGCGAGAGCATTGCTGAATTTACCAAGGGAAAACGACAGGACCTGGTAGATAAGGAGGAGGCGGAACTGGCTGCCTTGCTGGAATATTTGCCCAGACAGATAAGCAGTGAGGAAATTAGCGAGGCGGCTCGTAAGGTGATAGAGCAGGTGGAGGCACGAGGGCCCGGCGATAAGGGCAAGGTAATGTCCCAGCTTATGCCACAACTCAAGGGCAAAGCGGATGGGCGTGAGGTTAGCGATGTGGTCTCTGAGTTGCTCGCCGGGTAGTAGTATAATGTTAAAAGTGTCTTAGAATGTGTTTAAATCCCGCACCGGAGTTTATTATGGTGCGGTTTTTCTTTTTACTCCAGGCTGGTGAATGTGGATGGGACAATCTCTCTTTTTATTTTCGGCAGCGTGGATTATAATAAATCGGGGAAATTATAGTGAATAATTTCGCTTTTTACAGGATTATTAGAGTGAAACGGGAGAAAAAAGAAGAAGGGAAAAAATGAGAGTAGTTCTGCTTCAGAATGTATCAGGGTTAGGGGAAACGGGAGAGGTAAAGGAGGTCTCCAATGGATACGGCAGAAATTTCCTGCTCCCTCGGGGGCTTGCCGAGTTTGCATCTCCTGCTCTAATGAAGCGGGCGGAGGAAAGGCGTAACGCGGAGGAGCGCCGCCAGCTACTGGCCAATGCCGGGATGGCGGATATGGCTCAGACCCTGGAGGGGTTAGAGGTTGTTATCAGGGCTAAGATTGGTGCTCACGATCGCCTATACGGGGCGGTTACCAGTGCGGACATTGCCGATGAAGTGCAGCGGCTCACCGGACAGGATATAGATAAGCGAAAGATAGAGCTGGATGAGCCAATTCACCAGCTTGGACAGTATGAGGTTTCGGTAAAGCTATCTGGAGACCTTGTGCCCAAGTTAAAGGTTGTTGTGGAGGAAGAGCGGGTGGAGGCAAAGCTAAAGGATAAGGAAAAGGCGAAGGAAGAGGCTCAAGAGGATAAAGATAAAGAGGTAAAGGATTAACAATGTCAACCGAGAGGTTGCCACCTCATGATATCGAGGCTGAGGAGGCGGTACTGGGCTCTCTCCTCATCGATGGTGATGCCATTTATAAAATAGCCACATTCCTCAGGCCAGAGGATTTCTACCGTGAGAAGAATCAGTGGGTGTATGCGGCATGCTTTGACCTCTATGAGCGAAATGAGGCCATAGATCAGGTTACAGTAGCTCATGATCTGGGGTGGCGAGAGAGGTTGGAAGCGGTTGGTGGGGCTGCCTACCTGACCCATCTGGTCTCAAATGTGGCCACATCGGTGCATGTTGAGTACTATGCCCAGATTGTTCACCGTATGTCTGTGATGCGTCACCTTGTAGTTGCGGCAGGTCAGATTGAACAAATCGGCTACGAGGCGGGGCCGGACGTGGCGGATGCACTCGGTAGAGCGGAGGACATCCTATTTCGCTTGCGCCACGCTAAGCGACCCTGGGACTTCGTACCCATTCGCGAGCTCCTCGACCGATACTTCGAGGAAAGCGAGATCCGTCCCTTCGAGGGGGAGGTGATAAATACGGGCTTTGCTGCCCTGGATGATATCCTCGGGGGACTCCGACGCTCCGATATGGTGGTACTTGCTGCCAGGCCGGGCGCGGGAAAGACAAGCCTCGTCTTGGGCATAGCCAGGAACGCTGCAGTACAGCAAAAAGCCCGTGTCGCTATCTTCAGTGTGGAGATGGCACGGGAGCAACTGGTACAGCGTCTTCTCTCCAGCGAGGCGGGGGTCGATTCCAAACAGTTGCGACTTGGCCAGCAGACGGAGGCTGAGGAGCGAAGGATGATGGAGGCCACCGGTGTGCTCTCTGAGGCACCGATATATATCGATGACTCCCCCATCCTGCGGGTGGTAGAGATGAAATCGAAGGCACGGCGGCTTCACTACGAGCAGGGTATAGACCTCATCATTGTAGATTACCTGCAGCTAGTGAGGGGAAATGGTAGGGAGGGGCGGGTTCAGGAGGTAACTGAGATCTCCCGCTCCTTTAAGGAGCTCGCTCGCGAGCTCAATATTCCGCTAATAGCAGTCTCTCAGCTCTCAAGGGCCCCAGAGGGTCGAGCTTCTCACAGACCGTTGCTTTCCGACCTGAGGGAGAGCGGTGCTATCGAGCAGGACGCTGATGTTGTGGTATTCATATACCGCGAGGATATGAATATATCCGAGGAAGAGTGGAAGAAGTACCATCTCGATGAGCCTTTCCCTAGGGGAGTTGCTGACATTATAGTTGCGAAGCAACGCAATGGACCTATAGGTGAGGGGAAGCTGCGTTTCTTGGCAAAAACGGTGAAATTCGCCGATTATGAGGTGGAGCGGACGGGATGAAGCCCTTTATTGGTTTTCCACAAGGGATGCGCTTTACCCCGCTACCCAATATTTTCTTTAGTCAGCTTATTCCCCAGATCGATGACATCGCTGAATTGAAGGTAACGCTTCATCTCTTCTGGGTTATTTATGGGAAGCGGGGCTACCCAAGGTTTGTAACCTTTGGAGAGCTTCTGGCTGATAGGATGCTAATGAAGAGTATGGGCGATAGGGATACGCTTCGGCATGGACTGGAGAGGGCGATAAGCCGGGGTACGATATTTAGGTTGAATTTGGAGCGGGATGAGAGGCCTGTAGAGCTTTATTTCATAAACACGGAGGGCGATCGGAAAGCGTGTGACAGAATAGAGCGTGGTGAGATAGAAATGGCGGTGTTACCAGATAAAGAACCTTCTTTGGATTTCCACCAGTTGCCTGAGACCGAGGAGAGTTCTAATATATTTACTCTTTATGAGGAGAACGTTGGTATGCTCACCCCTATGATTGCTGATGAGTTAAAGGATGCGGAGCAGCTTTATCCTGCTTCGTGGATCGAGGATGCCTTCAGGGAGGCGGTGAGCCGAAACAAACGCTACTGGAAGTATATTGAAGCCATTTTGAAGCGCTGGGATAGTGAGGGCAGGGAGCATGGAGCGCCTGGGAGAGATTCTAAAGAGGATCGGGACAAATATATCAGGGGAAGATACGGACACCTGGTCAAACGCCGAATCGAATGAGATGGTGTCGTTGGATTGTCCTATTTGTAGAGGGGCAGGTTTTATTCATCCACTGCTCCCCTCAGGGCGCCCCGATTTCACAAGGGTGGTTCCATGTAAGTGCAATCATGGGGAGTCTGAGGAAGCGCGAATGGTTCGGCTTCGGCGAGAAAGTGGTGACCTGGGACTGAAGCTGTTAAGCAGGATGAGCTTCGAAAATTTTGAAAAGAGGCTCAATCTATCGCGGGAGGAGCAGACAATATTAGATGATGCCATCAAGCTGGCGCGTCGCTTCGCCGAGGAGCCGGAGGGATGGCTGGTATTTCTGGGCCCCAACGGCTGTGGTAAAACTCATCTAGCTGCTGCCATCGGTAATTATCAACTGAAAGGGGGTAAACCAGTTATCTTTATAGTTGTCCCTGACTTCCTTGATCATCTTCGCTCTACCTATAACCCTAATGGCAGATTGGGTCCTGACGAACTGTTCGACAGAGTAAAGAATGCCCCACTCTTGATACTCGATGACTTCGGGGAGCAGGCGAGCACCCCGTGGGCTCAGGAGAAGCTCTACCAGTTGATCAACTATCGCTATAATGATCGGTTGCCTACAGTAATTACCACCTGCTTATCCCTAGAGAATCTGGAAAATAGGATAGGCTCGCGGCTCGGAGACCCCAGATTGAGTACGCCTTTTAATATCGATGTTCCCGATTACCGTTCTGACCTTGCCCCCTCGGAGAGGGGGAAGCCACAGAGGAGGAACCGCTAAGTGGTAAACTCCCCTGTGCTGGTTCTAAATCAGAACTATGAACCGATTAATGTCTCACGGGTGCGGCGGGCGGTGGTTCTGGTCATCCGAGGAAAGGCAGAAACGCTGGAGAATGACTCAGGGATGATACACACAGCTAGTGATGCTATTCCCATGCCCTCGGTGATTCGTCTGGTTTACATGGTGAAGCGCCCTCGACCAGAGAAGAAGTTAACCCGCCGCGAGGTATTCCAGCGGGATAAATACACCTGCCAGTATTGCGGTAGTGAGACCAGGGAGCTTAGCTTGGACCATGTAAATCCTCGGCATCGAGGAGGCCGACATGTCTGGGAGAATGTAGTTAGCGCTTGCCTGAGGTGTAACAATCGCAAGGCAGGACGTACCCCTCAAGAGGCGGGGATGCAGCTCATCCGACAGCCCTTCGCACCTTATGTTAGTGGCTACTGTGTACCTATAGAATATATAAAGCGGCACAACGGCTGGCAGAAGTTCCTTCCCCTGCAGCAGATAGGTGAGGGGGACTAGACGCCCTTTTCAGGGCTTCCCACCCTCCCTTTTTACCTGTTCAACTGGCAATTCCACGGTGGCACCGCTATTTAGTTGCACCAGCACAGTCTCCTTTAAAGGATTTCCGCCCACCACCGTGGCTACTCCTATATGGGTGGTCACATTCTGCCCGATGGGGGGCAGCTTTTCCTTCATGATGCGGTATTGCTCGCTTTCATGGCTCAGACAGCATAGCAGCCTTCCGCAAACACCGGAGATCTTGAGTGGGTTAAGGGGAAGGTCCTGCTCTTTAGCCATTCTGATGGATACGGGATTGAATTCGGATAGATAGGTAGTGCAGCATAATTGGCGACCGCACTTGCCGTAGCCTCCAAGAAGCTTTGCTTCATCTCGTGGCCCTACCTGGCGAAGTTCGATACGGGTTTTATAGATGGCGGTAAGCTCCTTCAAGAGGTCGCGAAAGTCCACCCTGCCCTCGGCACTAAAGAATATGGTGAGGCGAGAGCCATCGAGGTTGTACTGTGCAGAGATGAATTTCATAGGCAGGCCAAGTTTAGAATTTATCTCGTGGCACTTCTCCAGTGCCTCCTGCTCGTTAGCCTTTAGTTCACCCCATTTGCTGAGATCATCCTCCTCTGCCTTGCGGAGCACTGGCTTAAGCGGCTCAGTTATCTCGCTTGCAAGCACCTGCTTTGGTGAAATGACCACCCTGCCTAGCTCCGGTCCGCGCCCGGTTTCCAACACGACCCAGTCACCTACGTTTACCTCAGTGCCTGCTGGGTCAAAGTAGTATATCCGCCCTGCCCGCTTGAATCGTACGCCAATAACTTCGGTCATAATTTTATCAGCTAACTCCCTTCACTTTGTGGTAGGTTAAGCATGAGTACCTCCAGCACCAGGCGGGGATTAGCGTTTTGACACAATTCTTTTAGAGCATGCTGTAGGCTCTCAATAAAACCTTTGATCCTATTCAGGTTGTAGTTTTCCGTCTCCCTGTAGAGCAACTCCTCTTGATCGATATTGGTAGTAAGATCGCGGCATCCCACCTTAACCAGCAGTAGATCACGCCACAAGCCAATCCATAGGGACAGCACCTCGCGGAGCGCTTCCCTATCTTTGCTGAACTGGCTTGCTAACTGGCCGGCGTAGGCGAAACGCTCCGCTCGCCCCATAGTGGTGAGATGGAGCAGTGCACTGAGGCGCTCAGCATGCTTACCGGTGACACTATCATCACGCAGAGCACTCACTGCCCAGCCAAGGCAACCAGAGGAAAGCCTGGCAAGTACCGTTGCCTGTTCTGGGGTTGCCTCCCATTGCTCGATAAGTGCCCGCTCCACCACTGTGATGGGGAGTGGTCTTAGCTCCAGTCTCTGACAGCGGGAGCGAACCGTGGGTAAAAGCAGCCCCTCATTTACGGCGAGAAGTATTATATGAACATTGGGCGGCGGCTCCTCCAGAGTTTTGAGCAGGCTATTTGCGCCTTCGGAGGAGAGTTGCTCTGCACCGTCGATGATAAATACCCGATTCCTTCCCTCGAACGGTTTAAGTAAGGCGGAGCGCTCCATCTCCCTGATTTGGTCAATGCTGATCTCCGCCCTGCCATTGGGGCCGATTACTTCGACATCGGCATGTCTTAGCTGGGCGATCCTTTGGCATGATGCACAAACTCCGCAAGGCTGATCGTCCCCCTGGCAGTTTAAGGCTTGAGCCAGATTAGAGGCCAGGGTCATCTTTCCCACATGAGGTGGACCGACGAAGAGATAGGCATGAGATAGTCTGCCACCCTTTAAACTACTGTCTAAAAGGGCGACCGCTATATCATAGCCCACAACCTGCCACATATTTTTTATTTTCGTCCTTTGCGTTAGCGATGTAATGATTCTGATGTTTTCACTTTCACATCATATTTTTCGAAACGTCTAAAATTGTTAAAGCAGTCTTAACTCGATTCACCTGTCCAACCTTGAGCAAAATAGAATTGGTTGCTTTAATTTGGCCCTTTTTATTGGGCGGTCTTAGATGATATCGCAATTCATTAAATCCTCGTAGCTCTCACGGCGGCGGATGAGGCGCGCCCTTCCATCATTGACCATGACGATGGCTGGCCTAAGAGCGGCATTGTAATTTGAGGCCATGGGGAGGCAGTAGGCCCCGCAGCAGGGTACAGCAATGACGTCCCCGGGAGCGAGTTTGGGAAGGTCGATGTCCTTAATAAGGATATCCCCTGATTCGCAGAGCTTGCCCGCCACGGTGACTTTTTCGCCCTTTTCACCCACTACTTTATTTGCCACTATTGCTTCGTATTTGGTTCCGTAGAGTGCGGGGCGGATGTTATCGGCGATGCCCCCATCCACGGAGATATATTTGCGAACCCCAGGAATCTCCTTGATAGCCCCTACGGTATAGAGGGCAACCCCCGCCGGACCGACTATGGACCTACCTGGCTCCACGATAAGCCGTGGTGGCTCGAGGACGAGCGCCTCGCTCTTTTCAAGAATAGTGGCTGCGGTCGCCTCGGCAAATTCGCCGATGGTGGGGGCTGGGGAATCTTCCGTATAGGTGATTGCCAGCCCTCCCCCAATACCGAGCTCTTTGAGCTTGAAGCCATGTTTACGGCTCATCTCAGCGGCAAAATCCAGCACAATACCGATTGCCTGTTTATAGGGAGCAAACTCGAATATCTGGGAGCCGATGTGGAAGTGCATCCCGATAAGCTCGAGAGAAGGCATCGCCGAGGTGAACGCCTCCTCAGCCTGGGTCATGGGGAAACCAAACTTGCTATCGATAATACCGGTGGTTAAGTGGGCGTGGGTGTGAGGGTCAACGCCGGGGGAGAGGCGAAGGAGTATCTCTTGCCGCGATCCGGCATCCTTTGCTACCTCGTCGAGCAGGGAAAGCTCATAAAGATTGTCCACTACGATGCGTCCCACTCCCCACCTCATTGCCAGCTCCAGCTCCTGACGCGATTTATTATTGCCGTTAAAGTAGACTCGCTCCATGGGGAAGCCAACCGATTTGGCGATGGCAAGTTCCCCTGCGGATAAAACATCGAGCCCCAGTCGCTCTTCATTGAAGAGTTGCGCCAGTGCACGGTTGATGAAGGCTTTACACGCATATATCACCAGACTACTGGGATAATGCTGCGCAAATCCCTCTCTATACTCGGTACACTTCCCCCTCAGCGTTGCTTCGTCAAAGACATAGAGCGGCGTGCCGAATTCACCAGCCAGTGTCCCGGCCATACATCCGCCAATTACGAGGTGGTTTTTTTTAACCTGAGTGGTTTGTGGAAATAGCCTAAGCATAACTGCCTTTTGGGGAGGCTAGTTTATAGCTGGCTTCCTCCCCTATTCCTTGAGAGCAAGCCTTCCCCTCCCTCTCCAGTTTTATCAGGTGGGCATATACCTGTCCTTTAGCTAGTTCGTAGAGGAAGCCAGCTAGCTCGGGATAGATCTGAGCTACCAATTGCTTTACTGTATTATCACCCTGGCGTAACAAGGCGATTAACTGATCCTCGCGCTCTTTTCGATGCTTGATCAACTCATCCAGCTTTCGCTGCGGTTCCCTTATAAGTGGACCATGTCCGGGACAGATCAGATCAATATCATAGTCAAGGAGCTTCTTCAAAGAATCGATGTACTGTGCCATGTCTCCTTTGGGTGGATGTATCGCTGTGGTACCCAGGCCCAGAACATGGTCGCCGGAAAATAGCATCTTATCTTTTCTTATATAAAGGCAGATGTGTCCCGGGTTGTGCCCCGGGGTATGTACCACCTCAAGCTCGATGCCTTTAAGCGAGATAATGTCTCCATCAGCTACCACGCGATCCACTGTGATACTGGTTTGCTCAGTGGAGTGAAGGACAATATTAGCCCCCGTTTTTTCACGCAACCTCGCTGCCCCGCCTATATGGTCTGGATGGGCATGAGTGATAACGATATAGGCTAGCCTAAGTCCGGCGAAATTATTAACATAATCTATGAGGCCTCTGACTGATCCCTCATCACCGTATCCTGAGTCGATAAGTACCCCCTCATCAGCGACCACGAGATAGACCTGTGGTGAAAAATGACCTAGAAGGCGATCTGTCCCCGCTGGTATGACGTGAATGCCCGGGGCAATATGCATTATTCGCTTTTTAGTCCTTTGAAGATATGGTTGGAAAAGGCTTCTGCTTCTATTTTAATTATTTAAGTAAAATGTCTCTTTGGTCAGGAAATTCGAACTCTCGCTATCGATATGCCCCAGTAATTATCCTTCGGGCCGTAGTTTCATATTAGCAATTGGGCGGGCCAAAGTCAACCAACGCAGGTTGACAGCAATAGGAGAGGAGGCTAGAATTTGCTTGAGGTTCCTTTTGTATCAGAAGAGCGTTCTGGATAATGGGCTTCGCATCATCACTGGTGCCATGCCACATACCCGCGCGGTATGTATAAATATCTTCATTAGCGCTGGCTCGCGCTACGAAGGTGAGGAGGAGGCTGGAACCTCACACTTTATAGAGCACCTCTGCTTTAAGGGGACAGAGCGCCGCGCTACCGCCAGGGAGATTGCCGAGGCTATCGAAGGGGTGGGAGGCATGCTCAATGGGGGCACCGATAAGGAGTTTACCGTTTACTGGTGCAAGGTGGCTCGCTCCCACTTTCCTCTTGCTTTGGACCTCACGGTGGATATGATCCGCCATTCCCGGTTCGATGCTCAGGATATGGAACGCGAGCGCAGCATCATTATCGAGGAGCTTAGTGACAGTGTTGATTCACCACAGCATCGGGCGAGTCTACTTATCGATGAAGTGATCTGGCCGAATCAACCCCTGGGGCGTGATATTGCCGGGAGCAAGGAGAAAGTAGGTGCCTTAAGTCGAGAGATGCTTCTGGGTTACCTGAGCCGACAGTATGTGCCCAATAATACCGTGGTCAGTGTTGCTGGTGACATTGGACATGAGGAGGTCTTATCGCGCTTGGTCGAGGTGTTGGGAGACTGGGCGGTGGCTACTCCATACTCCCCATATCCCACAGAGGATCACCAGCAGGAAGCTCACATGCGTATTGAGCAGAGGGATACCGAGCAAGCTCATATATATCTGGCGGTAAGGGGAATCCCTGTGGCCCACCCCGACCGGTTCAATCTGGACCTGCTGAATGTGATATTGGGCGAGGGGATGAGCAGTCGCCTATATCAGGAGATACGCGAGCGGCGAGGGCTGGCCTACGATATACATAGCTATGTGGACCACTTCTTGGACTCGGGGGCGCTTGCCATTTATGCCGGGGTGGCCCCGAAGAACGTTGCCGATACTGTAGCGGTTATGATTGAGGTGCTTTCATGCCTAAAAGAGGGGGTGCCTGCCCTTGAGCTAACAAAGGCTAAGGAGTTGGCCAAGGGTCGACTGCTGCTTCGAATGGAGGATAGCAGGAGTGTCGCTGGCTGGTTGGGATCTCAGGAGTTACTAACCAGACAGATCCGAACGGTTGATGAGGTGGCCTCGATAATAGATGCCATCACCTCTCAGGATCTGAAGCGGGTGGCAAATCAGCTGCTCCTCACTGAGAAGCTTAACCTAGCCATTGTTGGTTCCGTAGCCAGTGAGGATCGCCTCAATA
>DAOUEU010000066.1:0-12386 GCA_034430255.1 Dehalococcoidia bacterium
CTTGACCTTGACCAGCGCGGTCATTACCATATTACTAACGCCTTTTGCCCTGGGCGGGGTATCGATGCTCTACAGGAGACTCAGCCAGGGGGAAAGGTTCGCCAAGGTTCTGGCCGGTCGCGCAGATGCCCACTTCAGCCGTGGCCTTGAGCTTAGCAAACATGTGGTTATATGCGGGCATGGTCAGGTGGGACAAAATCTGGGCATGGTTCTTGAGAGAAGGGGCTTCTCCTATCTGGTGATCGATAATGACCCGCGGGTCATCGATGCCCTTCGCGCCAGGGAAATGCCCTATATCTACGGTGATGCCAGCAACCCGGAGATACTCTCCCGGGCCGTTCTGGATAAAGCAAAGGTGCTTGTGATCACCTTCCATGACCCCATGTCTACAGAGCTGACGGTGAGGAACGCCCTGGGCATAAACCCCAAGCTGGACGTAGTAGCCAGGGTCCATTTCGATGATGAGGCGAAGACTCTTCGCACCATGGGCGTTGCCGAGCTGGTGCGCCCCGAGTTTGAAGCTGGTCTGGAGATGGTGCGCCACACCCTGCATCGATTCGGCCTAACCGGAACTGAGATTCAGTATATTCTAAACTCCCTCAGGGAGGAGGGGCTAATCTGAACCCAATAGGAGGCTGATTTGGCTCGTTTTATCCTAATCAGGCATGGGCAGACCGAGTGGAACCAAAAAGAGAGGTTCAGGGGATGGGTAGACATAGATCTGGATGAGACCGGGATAAGGCAGGCGGAGGCAGCAGCGCCACGGATCGCCCGGTGGGAGGTAGCAGCTATCTACGCCAGCCCACTGAGGCGAGCGATGGCCACCGCCGAGATTATCGCCCACCCGCTTGGCATCCCGGTGGCCCCGCTCGAGGGTATTATTGATATGAACTTCGGAGTCTGGCAGGGGCTTTCCATCGATGAGGTAAAGCGTAACTACCCCGATCTCTTCAAGCTCTGGCGCTATAGCCCTGAGACACTTGAGATTCCCCAGGGAGATAGCCTGGAGGATGTCAGGAAGAGGGCGGCTGCTACCATCGATGACCTGGCAGCCCGGCACAAGGACGCGACGGTTGTACTGGTGACTCACCGGGTGGTCTGCAAGGTGCTCCTCTGCCATCTCCTCGGCCTTGACAATTCCCATTTCTGGCAGATAGAGCAGGATACCGCAGCGATCAACCTTTTTGAAATGAGTGAGGGCAATGCGACCGTTACCTTGCTAAATGATACCTGCCACCTGAGGGCGCCATGACCATCGATGAGATCATCTACCTGCTGGGGGAGGAGTATGGCATTCCCCAGTGGAAACGGAGAAGCGATCCGCTCTCCGAGCTAGTTATGGCCATCCTCTCGCAGAACACCTCGGATGTTAACTCACACCGGGCTTTCAGTAGCCTCCTTTCTGCCTTCGGCAGTTGGGATAGGGTGGCGAGGGCAGAGAGCGATGAGATCGCTGCGGCTATCTCATGCGGCGGGCTGAGCCGGATTAAGGCACCGCGGATAAAGGCGGTCCTCGAGGGAATCCTCGATGGTTCCGGCCCTCCGGACCTGGGGTTCCTTGGCGCGCTTCCGCTCCACGAAGCCAGGGCGTGGCTTCAAGCGCTGCCCGGGGTAGGACCCAAAACGGCAAGCTGCGTGCTGCTGTTCTCGCTGGGAAGGCCGGCGCTCCCCGTGGATACCCATGTCTATCGGGTATCCAGGCGCCTGGGGCTTATAGACAGAGGGACGTCGCCAGCGCGGGCGCATCAGCTACTGGAGGGACTGGTGCCTGCTGAGGCGATCTATCAGTTTCATCTCAACATGCTGGCTCACGGCAGGAGGGTATGTCAGGCGCAGCACCCCCGGTGTCATGAGTGCGTGCTGAGGGGAGGGTGTTCCCATGGAAAGGGAGCGATTTGAGCAACTGGTAGCTGAAGCCATCGAAGGCTTGCCGCCAGAGTTCATGGAGAGGCTGGAGAACATCGCCGTAGTGGTCCAGTACTGGCCAACACGTAATCAGCTAGCCAGCGTCGGGCGCACGCGTCGTGGGGAGCTCCTTGGTCTCTATGAAGGTATACCACTGACCCGGGAGGGAAAAAGGCATGCTATGGTGGCACCGGATAAGATAACCATTTTCCAGAAGCCCATCGAAATGGCATATCGCTCCGAGAGAGGTATAGTGCGCGGGGTTGCAGAGACGGTGCGTCACGAGATAGCACATCACTTCGGCATCAGCGATGAAAGGCTGAGTGAGATAGCGCGGCAGAAGAGGAGAGCAAGGAGAAATCAGCCTGGTTTGAGGGAGGTAGAATAGTAATGATGGTGAAAGTAGGCATTATCAACGTAACAGGCTATGTGGGCATGGAGCTTGCAAGGCTCCTTCACCACCATCCCGGGGTTGAGCTAGCCTCGATTACGGGTAGAAGCGCCGTGGGGCAGAGGCTGGGTGTGGTATTGCCTCACCTAGCCGACATCGATATGGTAATCGAGCCTGAGCTGGGGGAGGTGACCCTGGTCTTCTCCGCCCTGCCGCACAGGATGAGCGCTGAGGCCGTGGCGGGGGCCCTCAGGCAGGGTATCAAGGTGATCGATATAAGCGCCGACTTCAGGCTCAAGGAGGCCGAGGGTTACCAGAAATGGTATGACTTCGCCCACCCCGCACCGCAGCTTCTCGGCGAGGCGGTCTACGGCCTGGTGGAGCTAAACCGCCAAGGGATAACATCAAGCCGACTGGTAGCGAACCCCGGCTGCTACCCTACCAGCGCCATACTGGCCCTGGCCCCTGCGGTTAGGGAGGGGCTGATCGAGCCAGACATCGTAATCGATGCCAAGTCCGGTGTCTCCGGAGCAGGGAGAACGCTGAGCATGGGAACCCATTTCGCCGAGGCGAACGAGAATGTCTCAGCCTATGCCCTCGAGGGGCATCGCCATCTGCCCGAGATTACCCAGGAGCTTGGCGGACTTAACCCGGCGCTTGCCCTCTCGGTGACCTTCGTGCCGCATCTTGTACCGATGAGCCGGGGCATTCTCACCACCTGCTATGCCAGGCTTAAGGCAGGAAAGCATAATGTGCAGGAGATTTACCGTGAGTTCTACCGTGGCGAGCCCTTTGTCAGAGTGGTTGACATACCGCCACAGACCAAGCAAACCCTGGGCACAAACCTGTGTCTGATCTACCCCACCATTGATCCTAGAACGGAGCGGCTCATCGTCGTTAGCTGCATCGACAACCTGGTAAAGGGCGGGGCCGGTCAGGCAATACAGAGCATGAACCTCATGCTTGGCTTAGACGAAAAGATGTCGCTGGAGGGGTCTGCGGTCTACCCATAGGCAAGCTATCTCCCTCTGTGCTAAAATATAGAGGCTTAGAAAGCCCCCATCGTCTAGTGGTCTAGGACATCAGCCTTTCAAGCTGGAAACAGGGATTCGAGTTCCCTTGGGGGCACCACCCTATCATTTCACGGACAGATTTCCCCCTGCTATCTGCACAGGTTTCCATCTCATCAGCCAGCTATAGGGAGGCGGATGAGCAGGGTCTTCTCACCCGATGTGCTACTCCCTATATCTGTTCTGGATGAGTACTCAACGAGAGGAGAACAAGAATGAAATCATATGACGTCTTAACAATCGGTGGAGGACCTGCTGGCATAACAATAGCCAAGATATTAGGAAACAAAATGAAAGTAGGGATTGTCCGTCCTGAAAATCACTCGATGGTCTACTGTGCCATGCCTTATGTTATTGAAGATATAATTCCTAAAGAAAAAACCTTCAAAAAGGACGAGTTGGTTACCGGATCTGGGGCAGAACTTCTTCGTGGTACTGTCACAAAAGTATCATTTGATGACAAAACCGTGACATTCAAGAATGGAACATCGTGCAAATACGACAAACTAATCATAGCCACAGGGGCAGATCCAATTCTACCGCCGATAAGTGGCACAGATTTGAAGGGGGTTCATACCTTCAAAACAGGAGATGATTTGGATCTGCTTGAGTCTGCTGTCAGAGAGCAGAAGACAAGAAAGGTGGTAGTTGTAGGCGCAGGTGCAATCGGGGTAGAGCTTTGCCAGGCTCTTAACAAAGTAACCCAAGAATGCCATCTTGTAGACATAGCCGGGAGCGTACTTCCAAATCTAATAGATGTCGATTTTTCAAAGGACGTTCAAGGAGAATTGGAAGCGTTAGCTGTGATCTTACATCTAAATAGCAAAGTAACCGAAATTAATGGCACCCAGAGTGTTGAGAGTGTCCTTTTAGACAATGGTGAAACAATCTCTTTGGGAGAGGCTGGCGTCGTGGTTTTCGCAGTTGGAATGAGGGCAAATACAGATCTATTTAAAAACACGTCCTTGAAAGTTGAAAAACAAGGCATAGTTATAAATAGCAGAATGGAAACTAATATTAAAGATGTTTATGCAGTGGGCGACTGCGCTCAATTTATAAGTGGCATTACCGGCAAGGTCGTATTAGGAAAGCTAGCAACTAATGCTGTTCCTATGGCCCGTATGCTTGCCAAGAATCTCTTGGGTGATGTCAGGATCTATAAAGGTTTTTATAACGGGGCCGCTACCAAGGTTGGTAGGTACTTTGTTGGTGGAACAGGCTTTACGGAGGCTGTTTTAGCAGATGAATTTGATACAGTCACAGGGCACTCAGAATTAACAACCATGTTCCCCATTATGCCAGACTCTAGAATGATCAAAATGAAACTGATTGCTGATGGAAGCAGCTTAAGAGTATTAGGGGGGCAAGTCATTGGAGAAGCGCCTGTTACAGATAAGGTCGATATTATCACCTTGGCTATCCAACACAATCTAACAGCTAGAGATTTAGCGGAGTTTAGTTACTCGGCACAGCCCTATCAGTCTTTCTTCCCAGCGAATAACCTGATCGTAGCTTGCGCAGAAGATATTCTGCGAGATGCATCACGATTTCCTAAAAGAATTAGGCCAATCAGTCGATGACATTATCGAATACTTTCGGAACCCGGGGTTCGAAGTGCAGAGTGTCTTGGGATGCACCTCGTTAGAACTGGACACTGGTAGGTATAAGATATTAACCCAAAAAGGAGGGAAAGTTGTTAAATACGAATTTGGAACATCTAGAAAGACTGGAGGATATTACAGAAGTATTAGAAAACAACGAAAATGTGATGGTTTGTTGCGGTAGAATGGGGCCTATGTGCGTACCGGTTTTTGCAGCGATGGAAAAACTAATAAATCACCACCAAAATGTTCAATTTAGAGATATGGATTTTGATGTACCAGCCTCGTCATATGTTCGTAATCTGCCGGAATGCTCCGGTTTTATGGGACTTCCTTTCACGGTTTACTTTAAGGAAGGGAAAGTAGCTAAGGCAACAAGCAGCATTCAGAGTATTGAGCAGATAAAAGAGATATTAGATGAGGTATTTTAAAGTAGGGAGAAGGTAAATTAGTGGAAAACATACGCAATTGAAAATTTAGTTCACCACTGGATCTAAGGATCTAATGGATCTAATTTTTCCATCAGCTACGATTCTCTCATTCGAACACGCGTCATTTGGGGGCAGCAGAATCCTCCAATTCCTTCCTCCAACCTTCTAAAAGGCGCCTGAACGGAATAATAGTATGGGTTACCGGCATATCTGCCAATAAGGAATCTAGAATCTTAATCGCATCCTGTCTGCTTTTGACATGACTCTTTGCGGATTCTATAGCAGGAGACCATTTCTCTCTCAATTCATCAGCCTTCTCTAACATATAATTATTAAATTCCTCTTGGCTTAAATCACCCTCAAATAATGCACCTATTACTCCTTCAATATCCCCATCTATCCCGTAAATAGTGCTCTCAACATCCTGCCTATCATCAATCGACTCTGGAACTTCAAAGGTTGTATACGGGGGCACAGAGGGATCAATTTCCTGAGACCTCCGCGCGACCCTCTGGCCCAGAGATACGAAGCTTGCTTTCAACAGCGCCAAATAATCCGCGATAATCCTGGACCTCTCCACTTTTTGAGGTTCTTCTGCGGACTTCAGAACCTCCTCAGCCTGCGCCTTAGCTCTTTCCTCGGCATCCTTTCGTAATAAAAACTCTATTTCTTCTCTTGTCAGCGGCGGATGAGCAGCAACATCTTCAGCCTTTGGCTGATATCTAACTGGTTCTCGGCCCGGTAGCTTGGCCATCCATCTATCACCCCAGGTTACAAAAAGGTCAACCGGCCCGCTTCCCCTCGCACTGGTCCTTGTATCCAGATTAGAGAAAGGCGTTACATCTTCCAGAGCATAAAAAACGGGGATATTCGCTTCTCCCGGCACCCCGGTTCTAGAATTACAGCTTGTTACTAACAGCTTACGCAATACAAGGCCATACCTCTTCGCAATTACCCCTGCCAGATAATTGACTAATTCCGCCACCAGCACACCCTCAATAGAATGAATATTGCTGTTAGCATCACCGTGGCCCGTCAACATTGGCCCTCTGTATGGTTGTCCTACTCCTATCAATCTTAATCCGTTTAATTCCGACATCCTGTAGATATCGGATATACCATACCTTGCATAACATTCACCGCCTGCTAATTCATGCGGTACTTCGTATTCTTCTCGTGTAAGTAAAAGGGCTTTCGGTTTACCTACATTAAGTATTACTACACCCAGAGGCAAGAACCCATCGTCAACCATTATCATCTTAGAATCGGTAGCTATTACAAAAATAGTCAGGTTCTTATATGGAATAGTAGTTAAGAATCTTGTATTAGGAGGAAGACTACGTTCAACTACTTCTTTAAGAAAGACTATTTCCTTGCTAGTCTTAAAATCAAAAGGGGCCTGTGGCTTTTCCTCAGCTTCATCTGTTGAAGCCGCAGAGGTATTTGAGATTTTCCTTGTAGTCATGTTTGCACGGACCTGTCGCAAACAATTATACCACTTCGCCAACTCTCGAACACGCGCCACTTGGGGGCACCACCCCATCATCGAGCCTTTCAGAGCAGATAAGCTTTTTTACTCGCCAGCACAGTTAGCCTTTAACCCAACCTCGATCTATAATAGACCGCTAAAAAAGAGGTGCCCCGATATAATCGGGGCCGGGGGTCTGGGGGTGTCTCCCCCAGCTTTAAAAAGTCCCCCAAGATTGGGGGATTAGGGGGTTGATTGAGACTATTTCAGCAGTCTCTATAAAAATTCAAGCTATCACCAAAGCTGCCAGTGCGCATATATCGCTGCACCATTTCAAGTGATGAGAGGTCCTTCTGGGTGCCAACGCCCCCGCGACATGGTATAATAGCGCAAATCCTGATTCCAAGAAGACATGAAACACGAATCCAAATACCTCGCCGACAAGAAACGCAAGGAGCGCAAGTCTATCGCTGGCAAACGCCGCCAAAGACGGCGAGACAAAAGGACAAGAAAGACCACCACCAGCTACTCACTTTAACGGCCATTTAGCTTGTCAAGATAGCGGCAGCTTGTAGAACTTCAGGCTGTCGCTAAAGCCTGCTAAAGCCTATAGAATAGGTATCTAGCTTCCCCAATACTGAATCCAGTCAACCCATACCCGTATACCTGACAGCCCGCACTATGGTATTGACCTGTGTCAAGCCCTCCCTACAAAAAACTAAAAAAATTGCCCAGAATTCCCTACACTAAAATACAGACTTTCCCGACAGACAAATGGTACATCTTGTGTTATTATGACTATGAGCGTTTCGCCAGGCGCTTCCTGCAAGTAGCCACAATCACATACGGGCAAGACTGAGGGTTCACGTACAAAAGAATATCGGATAAGGAAGTATGGCGACCTATGGCTTTGCCCAAAAAAATCTTCAAACTGGGCGCAGAATCCCAACGTTTGAGGTTTTTTATCGCCGCACAACTTTATACCAACCCCGATAATGGCGTCAGGTCAGCCTATTTCTGGTTGGACTATATTAGAAATATGAATTTTAGTGAGGATAATACATGTTGACAGGCTGTATACACAGTGATATAAATCAAATTGAGAATCCCGCACATAATATATTCTCGTATTTGGGAGGAGGGTGAAGAAATGAAAGCAAAGATAGTATATATGGCACTAGCCCTGGCGCTGGCGTTCTCGCTGGTGGCGGTGGTGGTACCGGCAGAACACGCGCAGGCAACCACCAGCTGGTGGAATACTGACTGGGAATACCGGCAAAAGCTTACCTTCGATAATAGCGGGCAGAGCGAGAGCTTGGTAAATTTCCCGGTCCTTGTGAAGCTTGACTTAACGAATATCGATTATGGGAAGACCCAGGATAGCGGCCAGGACATTCGTTTTATCGACAGTGATGATTCCACCGTGCTTAGTCATGAGATTGAGGAGTGGGATGAGACAGGAGATAGTTGGGTCTGGGTAAACGTCCCTCAAATAGACGGCTCAAGTAGTGCTGACCATATCTATATGTATTATGGTAATCCAAGCGCTTCAGATGGGCAGAACCCGACAGCCGTCTGGGACACCCACTACAAAGGAGTCTGGCATCTCAACAGGGTGAGCGGGAGTGTGTTAGATTCAACCACAAATGACAATGATGGAACCAATAATGGAGCAGCAAGAGGAGCGAGTGGAAAGATAAACAATGCCTTTGACTTTGATGCGGATCAGGATGACTATGTTGAAGTTCCCGATTCTAGCAGTTTAAATATTACTGCTGCGGTTACAATCGAGGCCTGGGTAAACTCTCCAGAGTTTAAAGAGACGTATCCAGGAATAGCGGGCAAGTGGGATTGGAGTGCCACTGATCCACAAAGATCTTACAGTCTGTACCTGGCGCTCGAGGATCAGCCCTTCTTCTTGATCTCAGATGATGGTGAGTATATGGCTGAGCTCTTATCTGATACCCACTTGGCCACTGATACATGGTATCACCTCACAGGGGTATCCACTGGATCGAAATGGATAGTTTATATCAATGGACAATGGGATTGTGAGAAAGATTATGCGGCAAGTATCTACAGTGGCACAGCTAAATTCTGGATCGGGGCTAGTATGAAAGACGGGTCTGTGGCGACAGACGAAACTTTCGAAGGAGCCATTGATGAGGTACGAGTCTCAGACGCAGTCCGCTCAGCAGACTGGATTAAAGCACAGCACCTCAGTATGACCGATAACTTCATCACATACGGGAGCGAAGAAAGCGCCGGAGAGGGGGGAGAAGGCTGCTTCATCGCAACCGCTGCCTACGGCACATCTTCCGCTGCGGAAATCGACACACTAAGGGCCTTCAGGGATGAGGTGCTGCTGGA
Source organism: Dehalococcoidia bacterium (assembly GCA_034430255.1). Lineage (GTDB taxonomy): Bacteria > Chloroflexota > Dehalococcoidia > E44-bin15 > E44-bin15 > DATKYK01. Next base: position 9,237 of record DAOUEU010000066.1, read on the forward strand.
AAGCACACTTGGCTCTCAACTTGTGGAGTGGTACTACCAGACCAGCCCACCAGTAGCGGACTTCATATCGGAAAACAGCTTTTTAAGGACCATTGTTAGGGAGCTACTGGTTGACCCGATTGCTTCGTTGGTCCAGGCCACGGAGGCTATTTGGGGAAATTAGAGCAACTTCACTACGAAAGTCCTTTATCCACGATTCTCGACTTCGGATTTCCCGGAAGTAAGGAGTGATGACCATGTTAAAGGTAAATGTATGGTCAAAAAGGGCTGGTTTATATCTGGTCACTTTTCTTGTGTGTTGTTCTGTTCTCTCCAGCACCCAAGCCTCAGCGGGTGAGTCAACGACACAGAACTACGCTGACCTAACGCTGAGTTCTCCGTCAACATCTGAGACCTTCAGCGGTGTCTGGGACCTGACCCAAGGCGACCTGACTTTATCCTACACAATCGACTTGACCGGCGTAAATTCGCAGGAGCCTAACCTAACCTCTTGGACATCGGTCGGGCTGATGAATTGTGATGGAGACTGCGGCTGGATGGGATCAGGTGCTCCCCACTCTTGGGCAACTGATCCTGATTCGCTAGATTTGGATGACAAGCATAACCTCTCTGCTCCCGACAGGTATAGCGAGTTGAGCTACGACGCCACTGATCCAGACACCGTGACGGACCTGCCGTTCGGCACATATGATAACTACGGCATCTGGTTTGACCGCGACGGAGTCGATCAGTGGCAGGCAGGCCACTGGGGTGCTGTCGACGGCGGAACGTACAACACATCAGGAATTTACGACATCGTCATTACCTATCACGCTATCAACTCCAACCTAGGTACAATGTTCTCCACCGTTAACGGCATTCAGACAGGTTTCTATACTACCGGATGGCAGAATGCCCAGCCTGAATACTACCCTGCAGGAAAAAGCTTGACAGGCGAGATGACCGAGATGCGGCCATTCGCAAGATTGTCAGCGCCTGACGATACATACGGCGACGTCACTTTGTCCAACATCACTATCACAGGACACCTGTCCGAGGATCAAAGTCCTTGTCCTGGAGAAGGCGGTGGTGGCTGCTTCATCGCCACCGCTGCCTACGGCACATCAACGGCTGAGGAAATCGATGTTTTGAGGGCGTTCCGAGATGAGGTGCTGCTAGAAAGCACCTTGGGCTCCCGGTTGGTGAATTTCTATTACGAGGTTAGCCCGCCAGTAGCGGACTTCATATCGGGGCATGCTGTGTTAAGGAAATTGGTCAGGGATATCCTGGTTGATCCCATTGCTTCATTGGTCAAGGCCACGGATAATCTATGGTAAAAACAGCGCAGCTTCGCCACAGCAGATAATGAGCAAGTAAAGAGTCTTTTTCAATAAGGGAAAAGCGATGCCCAGCAAATTAAAAAGAAGATAGAGCTGTTACTTATATGTATTTTGAAGAGTGTGGGATAGGAGGATACTTATCAAAGGTTCGGTTAAAATCATGAGTCACATTGATATGGGGATTGTGTCGTGAAAGCCAGGATCTATCCGTTCACTATTATACTCTTTACCATGGCGCTGGTTCTGATGAGCCTGCCAGTAGCCATCGATTCCGATGAAGTAAGCGCCAGCAGCTTTCACTTCACCGTGACGTCCGACATGCGCAGCAGCCACACGGCCTTCGGGAAACTATGCGACTCGGTCAACAGCAAGGTCGGTGGGCCCGGCGCATTCCACGTCTCCATAGGGGATATCGATTTAACCGTCCCGGAGAACCGCGCTGTGATCGATACCAAGTTTGGGTCGTCGGCAATCTGGTACCCCATCATCGGAAACCACGAAGCGGAAACCGGGGTAGACATGCAGTGGCTTCGGGAGGAATATGACAACGGCAACGGCCTGAGGACACCGCTGAAGAACTACACCAACCAGGACGGACCAACGGGTACAGTGCGGGTGAATTATTCCTGGGACTACGAGAACGCCCACTTCATCGCGCTGAACGAGTATTGGAATGGCGGCACCAACGAGGGTAGCGGAACGAGCCTCTCGGGCAGTGACACGGCCACCGACGGCGACATCGTACCGGAGCTCTATGACTGGCTGGCAGCGGACCTGGCGGCCAACACCAAGCCGTTCGTCTTCGTCTTCGGCCACGAGCCGGCCTTTCCTTACACTCGTCACGTTGGCGACAGCCTGGACAAGTACCAGACCCACCGGGACGACTTCTGGGCCCTTTTAGAGTGTGAGGGCGTTGACGCATACTTCAACGGTCATACGCATTACTACTCCAAGCACCAGGGCGATAAGAACCATGTCGGCAACGTCTGGCAGCTCGATGTCGGCAATGCCGGTTGGGACTTTGGCGATGGCCTGACCTACTTCGATGTCGTCGTGGGCGATGACCAGGCTACTGTCAACGTGTACCGTGGGACCGGGACATCATTCAGCCTGGCCGATTCGGTCACCCTCCCTGTATCAATAGACTGTTTGCAGGTTGATGGAGAGGGGTTGGCCGATGGCACCCCTATTCCTAGCTGGAACTTGACATACTTCGGCATTTCACCAGTTGCAACTGTTACTGCAACTGACACTCAAGCTGGTATTCATTCGGGCGATCGTGGCGTGCGGGTCAACGGGGACAGCCCTGCAGGCATAGAACTCGACAATGTTGCCAAAGGGACTATAACGGTAGACTACTGGCATTACCCTAAACCAGGTTCCGATACCAACTCTGTCTTTCGGTTTTTCGGCGGCTCATGGAACGGTAGCTCCGAGTCTATCTGGGACTATTTGGATGTAACTAAGAACGATCAGGACAGGTGGTTGGTTGACCCCGGGGCGCATTATGTGGGCGATTACTCAGGCAATTACACTCATATCGTGATTACGATCGACGCCTGCACCGGCTTGTTCGACCTCTCCATTGACGAGCAGCACGTATACCAAGGCCCGGTGCAGTATGCCGACAGGATTTGGCCCTCTGGGATTCGTTATGTCACTATCAATAGCGGCCGCGATGGAGCCGGCACCGACAGCTATTTTGACGACCTCTTGATCACCGCTACCGCTACATCTACATCCACGCCCACGCCTACACCTACGCCTCCTGCTCCCTCCTGCTTCATCGCCACCGCTGCCTACGGCACATCAACAGCTGAGGAAGTCGATG
>DAOUEU010000067.1:0-1970 GCA_034430255.1 Dehalococcoidia bacterium
AAATTCCGCAGCGTTTCGGGGATTTCTCCCAAATACTGATGCCAATTACTACCTTGGGGTGGTGGTAGTATATAATAAGGCCTCATCTCGATGAATAATAGTGCCACAGTCGGCTAGCCTATTTGGCATAGCATACAGGTGTACTGCCTATCGGTCGACATTGTCACCAAATACCGCGACGATACCACACAAATGCTTAAAGCTCCTCCCGGAAACGGTAGCCAATGTTTCTTACAGTCTCGATAAAGGTATGGGGGGCATCATCAAGCTTGCTCCTCAACCTCCTTATGTGCACATCTACTGTTCGATCGCCGCCGAAGTAATCATATCCCCACACCTTATTGAGCAGGGCATCACGATTGAATACTTTGCCTCTGTTACTTGCGAGGAACCTCAATAGCTGGTACTCCTTAAATGTTAGCATGACCGGTCTGCCAACGACGTATACCTGACACCTTGCTATGTCTATCGTCAGGTCGCCGCACTTAATTAACTCCGTGTCGTCTCCATTTTTAGTTATCTGAAGGATCCTCTTCGTTCTTACCGCTACCTCAGTTGCATCCCATGGCTCGACAACGAAATCATCTATGCTTATTGTGGGATCGAGATTGTGAAGTGCCTTATTTGACAGGAGGGCAATTACAGGTAAATGCAATTCTTGCTTGATTTCCTGTAGTAGGCGTCTGACTGCCAAATCAGGGGGTAGGTTATCTATAACTACAAGTACCAGGTCTGGAGATCGCTCAGTGATTTTACCACTCTCTCTTTCGTGAACAACTGAACAGTACAGACCTTTTTCTTTGATACCTGCGCTAAGTCTGTTTATTTGCTCGGTTTCTTCACTCACCACGGCTATACTGAGCAAGACTGGTCACCTATTATTTAGTTATCTACTAGACGCACTTTATCAGCTCATTTATAATGTGTTATATTAAGAACGTAATAATTTTCAATCTAACTGCTATTCTGGTTACCATAGTAGACAGCGATTCTGGCTATCTCGTATAGCTTCTATTACCGATATCTGGGATTGCCCGAATGTGCACTTATTGTTGAATTTTTTTTAGCCTACTATTTGGATATCGCTCACCTAATACGCATAGAGCCTCCCGTAGGGCCTGAGCCATAGGGGGAAAAGCTTCACGAATGTATGTTTTAGTATATCCCCGGCGTCAAAGCCAAAATGGAATGCAAACTCACCCACAAATTTCTGAAGAACCTGTAAATCCTCTTTTTCCAGATTGGCAATGCCTACTTCCTTACCCAATTGATAGTCTTCGACTGTGCCTCTCAAGTAGACAACGCCGCCATGCATCCCAGTGCCTATGAACTTGGCTTTGTGGCATTCCCCCTCCTTTAAATTCAGGCCGAGAAGGATTACGATTCCTCCTGCCATATACTCGCCAAAGAAGTCTTGGGCGGTACCCCCGATTACCAGTACTGGCTTCTTCTCCCCGTACTCCTTCATGTGGATAGCAGCCCGGTATCCAACATCCTCACGTATATAAATTTTTCCTCCTCTGGCTGCCAGGCCGGTGATGTCGCCGGCGTGGCCGTGAACAATAATCTCGCCGTTGTTCATCGTGTTTCCGCAACCATCTTGAGCGTTGCCTCGGACGATAATCCTGGGGCCATCCATGAACGCACCCAGGTCATTGCCTGGCACGCCGAATATCTCAATCTCAACCAGCTTATTTAAGTCCGTGCCGATATATCTCTGACCGTAGACATTCTGAAGCTCAATGCGCTGAGTTCCATTAGATACAGCTTCTCTAAGCCTAGCATTAAGCTCGCGATGGGAAAGCCCATAGGCATCGATTTTTGCAACTGCATTAGCTTTCTCTGGCATCTCAGCTACCTGCCATCCTCACTCCGAGGATTTCGAGTTCGGTGTCAGTAAGCCCGATGCCTCTTAGGTGTAGGCGGTTACCCCTCAGGCTCTCGAGGGCGTTTATGCCCATACCACCCAG
>DAOUEU010000068.1:0-10133 GCA_034430255.1 Dehalococcoidia bacterium
AGCGAGGCCTACGCCGATGCCGGTGTCGAGGCCAAGGATATCGAGGCCGTATGGGTGGGAACCCTCTTCAGCGGGATGGGGGGTCGCTCTGCAAGCGAGCCCTTGAAGCTGCAGTACATTCCGGTTACCCGGGTAGAGAACGCCTGTGGCTCGGGCCATGAGGCGGTGAGGGGTGCCTCCTATGCTGTAGCCGCAGGTATCTATGACATCTGCCTGGCGGTGGGTTTCGAGAAGCTGAAAGACGAGGGAATGAGCGGCCTGCCGGGCATGGAGAATCACACCAATACCCACTATCAGTCAAGCATGCCCGGCGTCTTCGCTATTATGGCCACCAGATACTTTAACCGCTACGGCCTGAGCCCCGAGGATGGTAAATCCATGCTGGCTAAGATATCGATCAAGAGCCACCACAACGGCACACTCAATCCCAAGGCCCATTTGAGAAGGGAGTTAACCCTGGAGCAGGTTTTGAATGCTCCCATTATTGCTTGGCCGCTGGGTCTATTCGACTGCTGCGGTGTCTCCGACGGCGCTTCTGCCGCTATCATCACCCGCGCCGATATGGCTAAGAAGTTCCGCCCCGATCCGGTGTATATAAAGGCACTTCAGATATGTGCCAGCCCCACATCGGGCCGGATGACCTCAGAATATGACTATACCCACGTCGAAGAGGCCTACCGTGCCGGCGTGGCGGCCTACGAGGAGGCGGGTATTAAAGATCCCCGAAAGGAAATAAGCATGGCTGAGGTCCACGATTGCTTCTCCATCACCGAGGCAGTTACCATGGAGGATCTCCAGTTCAGCCCTCGGGGTCAGGTGAAGGGGGACATCGAGGCGGGCACTTTTCACCTCGACGGCGCTCTGCCAGTGCAACCCGATGGAGGGCTGAAGTGCTTCGGACACCCCATAGGTGCTTCCGGCATCAGGATGATATACGAGCTTTACCTTCAGCTTCAGGGCAGGGCTGACAAGCGTCAGATAAAGGATCCGAAGATTGGCCTGGCTCATAACATGGGCAATGAGCCCTACGCTCCTGTAGTTAGCGTCTGCATCGTTGGGCTCTAGCCCCACATACTTCACTTCCGGACTTACCCCATGACAGCAAAGTAAAGGAGCGGGACGGCACGAAATTCGACCTCGAGTTTCCCAATGCGGTAAATGTCACAGTTGCCCCGAAGATGCTTTAGTTAGTACATTGCTCGCTATGCCAACCAGAATATTTTCCAAGCTACAACCTTATAACTAAACGGTCAGGTTTAAGTAAGGAATGGCTTCAACAATCGAGGGGAATAGTTTGGAGGTGCAGTGTGTTTGATAAGCAGAAGCTCGCGGAGATTAAAAAATCCCGGGCAGAATGGGAAAGGGAAGCCTCTGAGTCTACCCAGAGGCGAGCTCCTTTCGTTACCACCTCGGGGATTCCCATTGAAGGGCTCTACACCCCGGAGGACATCGCCGGGCTCAACTACCTAGCAGAGCTCGGCTTCCCCGGCAAATACCCCTTTACCCGTGGCATTCACCACACAGGGCATCGCGGACGGCTCTGGACTATGCGCATGTTCGCTGGCTACGGTAGCGCAGAGGAGACCAATGCCCGCTTCAAATACCTGCTTGATCATGGGGAAACCGGTCTAAGCGTTGCCTTCGATATGCCCACCCTTATGGGCTACGATACCGACGACCCACAGGCGGCTGGTGAGTTTGGTAAATGTGGTGTTGCCATCTCATCCCTCGCCGATATGGAGGTGCTTTGGGATGGCATCCCCCTGGACCGTGTAACCACATCGATGACCATCAACAGCCCTGCCAGTATCATCTGGGCCATGTACATCGCCGCCGCTGAGAAGCGGGGCATTCCCATGCAGAGGCTCGGGGGCACCATACAGAACGACATCCTCAAGGAATATATAGCCCAGAATGAGTACATCTTCCCTCCTATGCCTTCCATGCGCCTTATTGTGGACACCTTCGAGTTCGGGATGAGGAACCTGCCCAACTGGAACACCATCAGCATCAGCGGATATCATATTCGGGAGGCTGGAGCCACTGCCGCCCAGGAGTTGGCCTTCACCCTCGCTAACGGGCTGACCTATGTCCAGGCAGGGGTGGACCGGGGACTCAAGGTGGACGATTTCACCCCCAAGCTCAGCTTCTTCTTCAATGTTCACAACGACTTCTTTGAGGAGATCGCCAAGTTCCGCGCCGCCCGCCGTATCTGGGCAAGGGAGATAGAGCGCCGTTTTAACCCTAAAAGTGAGCGCTCCCTGTGGTTTCGCTTTCATGCCCAGACCGCTGGCTGCTCCCTTACCGCGCAACAGCCGGAGAACAACATCGTCCGAGTCACCCTTCAAGCCCTGGCCTCAGTCCTGGGAGGGACCCAGTCGCTTCACACGAACTCTATGGATGAGGCCTGGGCGCTACCGGCGGAGAAGGCAGCCCTCATCGCGCTTCGGACCCAGCAGGTTATCGCCCATGAGAGCGGGGTCATCTCAAGCGTCGACCCCCTTGGCGGCAGCTATATGGTGGAGGCGCTCACCGAAAAAATGGAGCAGGCTTGCTATAGCTACTTCCAAAGGATCGATTCCCTGGGGGGAGTGCTCCCTGCTATCGAGAAGGGGTTCTTCCAGCGGGAGATCGCCGAGGCTGCCCACCGCTACCAGCGAGAGATCGAGAGCGGGGAGCGTATCATTGTCGGTATAAACGACTATGTTATCTCAGAACCCCTGACCATCCCTATCCTGGAGATGGATAAGGAGGGAGAGAAAAGGCACCTGGAGAGGTTGAATCGGGTACGCCGTGAGAGAAGTGCCACTGATGTAGCTGAAAGGCTTAGCGAGCTAAAGCGAGCTGCCCAGGGCACTGATAACCTCATGCCCCATATCCTTGAAGCGGTGCGCTCCTATGCCACCCTGGGCGAGATCTGCGGCGTTCTGCGAGAGGTCTTCGGTGAATACAGGCCCGCTGAGTTCTTATCATAAGGTTATAGTGGAAGGACATCGCCTCCGAGTTAAACCACAAGGCAGCTCGGGATATGGCTGTCCGGTGACTTGACTTCCCAGCCACAATAAACAGCAATGAACTGAAGGGGAGAAGAGCGATGAAAGTGCTACTGACGGGGCCATTCGGAAATATCGGTACCGTTACCATCGAAAACCTGCTCCAGCAGGGGCATCAGGTGAGATGTTTTGACCTTAAAACGAGTGAAAACGAAGAAAAGGCGATAATATTCCAAAGCAAGATAGAGACGATGTGGGGGGATGTGCGCAAGCCTGAGGACCTGGCAGTTGCTGTGAAGGATCTAGATGTGGTTATCCACCTGGCGTTTATTATCCCGATCACCAGTGAGATTGACCCCGAGGGGTCTCGGAAGGTAAACGTGGAGGGAACCCGGAACCTTCTTAAAGCTATGAAAAAGGCCTTTCCGACGCCCAGGATCTTGTTCGCTTCATCGACCACGGTCTTCGGCCCAACGCAGGATCAACCGCCGCCGCGTAAGCCCTCCGATCCGGTCAACCCAACACAGCACTACACCCGCCATAAAGTAGAGTGCGAACAGATGGTCCGGGAGTCTGGCTTGGAGTGGGTCATCCTCCGCTTCGCTGCTGTAACGCCAGTGGCATTCAGGTTTGATTCCACCATGTTCTACCTCTCACTAGATTCACGTATTGAGTTCGCTCATTTTCGAGATGTAGGTCTGGCAGTGGCAAATGCCATAAGCTGTGATGAGGCATGGGGCAAGGTACTGCTCATCGGAGGAGGGCCGGGGAGCCAGATGTACTATCGAGACTATATCAGGCGCTCCATGGAGACCGTTGGGGTAGGCAGGTTACCAGATAACGCCTTTGGAACCATACCCTCTTCATTAGATTGGATAGATACAACAGAAAGTCAAAGGCTTCTTAATTACCAGAAACACACTTTCGAGGATTGGCTCGCCGAGAGGGCAGCGTTACTGGGATTAAAGCGGTATATGATCCGTGCGCTCCGTCCTATATACCGCGGCCGGATGCTGCGGCAATCACCCTTTTATAGAGCTAAGAGCGAGAATCAATAAGGGTCTTGCAGAACAGGTGTACAGGGAACCGATTAACCCCCTCAGGAAGACAACCCCCGTAGCACCGAGCCCGAGATTAAACAGTGGCGACATCCCTTTTGGGTCTATTTTTTTCACATCCTGATATATTTCTTTTCGCCCATGCCGCTGAATCCATCAAAACAGATCCGGTTGCCATCGGGATCGACAATGTAACCTTCGAAGCTGCCGGTCGGGCCATGGTAACGTGTCTCCATAAGAACCAGATTGATATAGATCGGCATGTCCTCAAGTGGCTTGAAGTATAGCATGACCACACCGTATTCATCCTGTATTTCCCAGACCTGCCCAACGCCCGAGGGCCTAGCGATCTTAATAGGTGGCAGCGGATACATTTTACCATCCAGCCACAGGCAGTTTTCATTGTATTTCTCGTGGTTCTTCACCTGATTATCTGTGAGGTTGAAGCCGACAAGTCGGCCCCTGTCATCATAGCCAAGGGCCGTGACCCAGTCATATTTCATGACATATGGATAGTAGCCCTTGTGGTCATCGATGATCATGCAGCTTGAGTTTTTAGCAAATTCAGTCGTTTGATCGCCAATTTTGAGACTACCCTCAGCTGGCATGAGGGCTTTGTGTGAGTAAAGAGGGCGGTTCTCTGCAAAGGGCTGTACGATCACAATAGGCTCGGTTTCGTGGTAAGCGGTAAAGGAAGCCCGGCAGTCCGGCAGACCCCTGAAGCTATGCATGTTAAAATCCACAGTTATTCGGCCGTGTTTGAGCTTGTTATGTATATCTATATTGAAATTGCGGCTGTGATAGTAACAATGCGAATCGCCGAGACCACTCGGTACCTTAAGCTGCCAAAAGGGAACCTTGCGCTCATAGCGGTACATGCGGCCCTCTGTCTTGTGATAGGCCATAACAAGGGCAATTCCGATTATCTTAGCGTTGTAGACTGCCAAGCAGACGAACCATTCATCGTTGGCGATTTGTGAGGCCTCCCATTCCTTAAGCCTCAGGTATTTAAACACCCGGGGCGTGCTAAAGCCAAGCGGCTTTTTAGCATCCAGCAGGTTGATATGCTCGATGAGCCCGCTAAAGGTGCCCATGTTACAGCGGCCGTTGGTTACTGCCTCTCTCGGAGCGGGTAAGACTTCCCTTCTGTATTTTTTCATAAAAAATCCACTGTTTTCCCGGTTAGCAACAAACTAAAATCGCCCTGCCAAATATGCTATAGACGTTCATATCCTCCCTGAGTTTCATAAAGAAGAGAGCTTATTCTGAAGGTGTTAACTGCCGCTGAGAACGAAGACGGGTCCAATTAAGAATTACTGCTACAACTTGGGTTCTCCCCATTTTACTTCCATCTCACCGCAGCAAATCCTATTACAGCGCCTACAAGGATATTAAGGAATAATTACCACCTCAATACCAGCCTCGTTCTCAGTTACCTCGCATGTAGTCCCTTTGCCACGGCGTTCAAATCGCAGGTTTATAGTCCCTCTGCCTATGTAGAGATTTTGCACTGAGACAGCGCCAATCCATTGTGGCAATCTCGGTTTTAGGTAGAGCCTTCGCGAGTGAATATCTGCCTTAATGCCCAGCATTGATTGAAGGATCAATATGGCACTGCCGGCAGCCCAAGCCTGAGGACTGCAGCTAACGGGATATGATACAGGTACAGCAGGAATCTCCCTTTCACGAGCGAATCCACAGAAGAGTTCCGGTAGGCGGTTACGAGTAAAGAACATGCTAGCCTCGAAGAGCTGTGACGTTATATCTTCCATCTCTTCAAAGTAGCCATATCGCCTCATACCAGCTATAATCAGGGAATTGTCGTGGGGCCAAATACTCCCCTGATGGTAGCTCATTGGGTTGAATCTGGGGCTTCTGCTGGTTACAGTTCGTATACCCCAGCCACAAGCCATATCCCGCGCGCTAAGACGCTTAACCAGTCGTCGTGCCCTCTCATCGGCGACTATCCCGCAAAACAGGCAATGCCCTGGATTCGATGTCACCAGGTCTATTGGCTTTTTGTCACCATCGATTCCCTGAGCAAAGAACTGCTTATCTTCCAGCCAGAAATCGCGATTAAATCTACTCTTCAAGCTTGATGCCTTTCCGGTAAGCCCATGAGCAATATCGGTATCGCCCTTATGGCGCAAGAGCTCCGCCATATCAGAGAGGGCCCTATAGGCATAGCCCTGTACTTCAACCAAGGCTACCGGTGGCTCAACGGGAGTACCATCCGGGTAGGTAATTGAGGCGCGGCTATCCTTCCAGCCCTGATTTCTTATTCCGCCTGAGGAACGGCTAAAATACTCGATATAGCCATCGCCATCAAGGTCACCATAGCTTTCCATCCACTTAAGAGCGCCCTTTGCTGCTGGCATTATTTCTTCATATAGTTCATTATCATCAAGCCACCTCATCGTTTCGGTGAACAAGATCAAAAAGAGAGGGGTAGCGTCAACGCTGCCATAATAGGCAGAGTGGGGGATCTCTCCCAACCTCGCCATTTCACCCTTTCGTATCTCATGCACGATCTTGCCCGGCTCCTCATCACGCCATGGGTCAACCTTAGTCCCCTGGTGCTTTGCTAAGAAGCGAAGGGTACCGGCGGCGATCTGTGGGTTCAACATTAGCGTCTGGAGTGAGGTGATGAGGCTGTCCCGACCAAATACACAGGCAAACCACGGTATCCCGGCAACAGGTACCAGCCCCTCCGGCGTGTCCTCCATAAGGAGACGTAGGTCAAGTATACTTCGTTTAAGTAGGCTGTTAAAGGTTTCGTTATCCGTATCCAGCGTGGTACATCCCTGCCACCATTTATGATAGTAATCCCGCACTTTGGTTAGGCAGCTTTCGAAAGAGCCTACTTTGCGGATTTTTTCCCCTTCATCTGGCTGAATATGGAAAGTAATGTCCAGGGGTGTTCGAGGTTTTAGGTTCAGGTCCCAGCTGACGTTAGCGCAGGGAGGCCGACTTATTGTCCTGGGTATGGCCTCTAATGTTTCAGGAAGTAGGGTGCTCATACGGCGTCTTGGCCGATGATATGCGCACTCAGGTTCCATCTCAACTTTTTTAGGGGGCATTTCGAAGGTAATCACAGTGCGCCGCTTAACACCATCCAATCCGTGGTAAACTAGCACCACTTCGGATTTTGTAGCCTCTGGAATACTTAATTCGCCACTCTTATTACGCTCCCATCCGCGCACCTCGAATATGTCTAGGAAATCGTTCCCAAAAGTGATTGTTATCTCAAGCGGTACATTGAACCGATTGTGGTTATAAAAGCTAATACGCTCATAAATGGCATCCTTGATAGTGCGAGTGCGACGGATACTTATGGTTCGTGCCAGAGCCACATTGCCATCGGGAAGTTCTATGGTCGGGTTAGCCATCTGAACGATGGCAACGTAATTTTCATCAGCAGATGAGGACAGAAACCGCGGTTCTTTCCCGTTGAGCCTCATCTCGAGTATGCTCAGGTAGCGAGTGTCATGATAATATACGCCAAGCCGACGACGCCCCTCCGGCATTTCTCCCATATCATCGCTAACCGCTAAAAGCTCCCCCTCTTTTAGAACAAGCTGTTCAGGCATGACGTATCCCTTTATAATATACAGGTGTGGCTTCTAATTCTTGCTTGTGCCGGTTTGATCCGGACCTTCCTGCTCACCTTCTCGCGGTGATACTGGCTCTGAAGTATATTCCCGAATATCGTGTGTCATATCCAGGGCTGAAGGTGCTAAGGGTTCTTTAGCAAAGTCATTTGTAACTCTGGGTACTTTGAAACACTTCGTTGACAGGCATTTTAAATATGTGGTAACGCTTGGGGATAGCTGCGCTGCTACTGAGCACCCTCTCGTAAGCATCGAGATAGCCCTTGATCATCCGGGGATTGTCGAAATTGCGCTCAACATGCTCCCGGCAGCAGTGAGGCTCTATCTTGTCAACGAGGTATACCGCCTTTACCATCTCATCAACATTCGATACTAGATAGCCAGTTTTCCCCTGAACTATTAGCTCTGGTGCAGCACCCCTGGAAAATGCTATGACCGGTGTGCCGCAGGCCATGGATTCGATCATGTTCAGCCCGAAAGGCTCTTCCCAGGTAATCGGCATTAGAAGGCAGTAGGCCCTAGCGTAAAGAGCGCGCTTCTGCTCAGCATTAGCCTCACCCAGAAATTGGATTTGCTTTCCATCGATTAAAGGCTCAACCTCCTTGGAAAAATACTCTTTGTCCACCCGGTCGACCTTCCCAGCTATGAGGAGCTTCTTGCCAAGCTTCTTTGCTACCTCAATGGCATAATGAGCACCTTTTTCGGGAGAAATCCGTGCTAGGAATAGGAGGTAGTCATCGCTCTTTTCACAATAAGGGAAGGTTTCCACCTGTATAGCGTTGTAGACGACCCCGATAAAGTTCCTGCTTGCTATAATTGGCAGGTATTTCTGCTGAGCGTAGCTAATAGCGTTGTAGAACCAGTCATAGTGGTCCCAGATTATTTTGCTGTTCGGCGTGATGTGACCGTGTATGGTAGTAAGCATTGGTGTTTTTATAAGATGGCTCATGGCCATTGCCAGTTCACCACTATGATTATGCACAATATCGAATTCCTTAGCCCGAGAGAGAGCAATAGCACTATGTAACCACTCATAGGGGGTGGGGTCTATTATGTCTATATCATAGGCTGTACGTAAACTGCGATGGTATACCCATTCAAGATTACCCTTAGTTGTAGAGTCCCCCGAGGCAAATAAGGTCACATCATGACCAGCAAGTGCAAGCCCATCACTCAGCACGCTAACAACCGCCTCCGTACCACCATAGGCAGGTGGGGGAACAGTTTCCCAGAGCGGAGCTAGCAGCAAAATCCTCATGATAGACCTACCACAGTCATAATTTTTTTAATACATATAAACTATAGGTCAGAAGTCATAATGGCTAACAAGCCTTGCTTGCTTTCTCAACGATACTGCAAACCAATTGTATTGCAGTATTAACATTAGAGTGCTAGATTCTTTGTGAGGAGCGATATTTGACGAGGTCACGACTGACGTAGTGCGGAAACGTATTAAATGTTAAACCCGCGAGGACAACTCCTCCTAACTACGCATGTCCGAAGAACTTTTAGATACCCTTTAGCTTGATGAGGGGCATCTGAAAGCTAGGAAAGTTGTGCAGTGATTTCTGCTGGTTACATAATATGCTTCTGCGGGAGTATTGTCAATAGTACCCTGAGCGGTGTCCAGGACATCATATAAACTGAAACTCCTCTGGCTCCACATGGCAAGATTCTCCATATCTCTTATTATATCTACTCTGGAAACATTCATAACCCGAAGTACCCACTTTGAGGGGTTTACTCCGGGTAATCTTTGTCGTGGTAACAATAGATGTCTAAATCCCCAAGAATGGGGAGGAAATGTATAGATAAAGAAGGATTATGCAAATTGACTATTACGAATAAATATAATAAGTTTATTAGTAGAATATTTATATATTCAGCCAGAAAGATGCATTTCGGATTAGCTAAAGTGAGAAGGTAGAAATGACTAATAATTACAAGGAGTGGTTTGGTCAAAGCGCCTGGGTTTACCCCGACGAAGATGGGGATTTTTTACCCATGCTCTTGAAGACCATGGAAGATCACTTCCGAGGCTACGCCCAGTGGCAGAGCAACATTCATCTTGACGAATACCCTCAATATCTATGCTCTGCGAAGTTCAACGGCGGTTCGGACGATATCGTGCACCTCTGGCGTGACGGTCAGACATGGTGGCAAATATCAGGTGAGTTCCGCGCAAAAGAAGAGAATAATGTCGAGCTAGTACTGAGAAAGTGCATCGATGATTATATCAATGAAAAAGGGGTTGGTTAAAAGTACGTGACCACTCTATGATATGTTTGTGACCGTTAAGTGATGATACTTTTTAAACAAGTTAAGTTGTCGTGAGCAGCAGAATTTTAGACAACATAACTTGTTAAAAAATTAAGGGAGATTCCCCTTGGGGAGACTCCCTAGTTTCTTTATTGGAACGGGAGATGGAGCTCGAGAACCTGCGACACCCTGCTTGGAAGTTCCAGTAGGTA
>DAOUEU010000069.1:0-16622 GCA_034430255.1 Dehalococcoidia bacterium
GGCAAACCGGGTCTTGAAGCTGTATCGACAAGAGTTAACCAGGATAATAAAGGAGGGAGGGTCGATATGGCTTTCCAGGACAAGACTCTGGTATGTCGCGACTGCGGCAGAGAATTCACATTCACCGCTGGTGAGCAGGAATTCTACATGTCGCGCGGACTAGAGAGCGAACCCACTCGTTGTAAGGAGTGTCGCTTGGAGCGGCGACGAACTCGCTTTGGTGGAGCCCGCGAGATGCACTCTGCAACCTGTGCTAACTGCGGTCAGGAGTGCGAGGTTCCCTTTGAGCCCCGGGGTGATCGACCAGTGTACTGTAATGAATGCTTTGCCAAGATGAGAAGTAGCCGCTAATACTACAACTACTTGAAAGCCGAGATGACCTATAAGTATACCTCGGCTTTTTTTATCCTGGAGGGCACGATGAACATTGGCACCTGCAAGGTTAGGCTTCGCCTGCCAGAGAACGGCTCCCTCAAAGGGAAGCGACAGGTTTCAAAGTCCATCATTGAACGGGTGAAGAATAGATACAACGTTTCTATAGCCGAGGTCGATGACCATGACCTCTGGCAACTCCTCACCCTGGGGATAACCTGCGTCAGCACCAGCGGGCCTCATGCCAATGAGATCCTATCGAAGGCGGTGAATTTCATACAGCAGAGCAAGTTTGATGTGGAAATGCTCGATTACGAGATAGAGATCATCCACGCCCCCTAAAATGGACACCCTAGCCTTTCTTGACCAGCTTAAAGAGCACCCCTCCTACAGGAATCAGATTGCCCATATTGAGCAGATAGCCAGCCGCCAGCAAAGCTATGGCGAGCTAGCCGAACCCCTCCACCCCACACTCCATATCTACCTAGAGGCGGCGCACCTGCTCCCCCTTTATAGCCACCAGGCGCAGGCTATAAACTCCGCCCGCTCGGCGAAAAATGTCTTTATAGTCACCCCCGCGGCCAGCGGCAAGACCCTCTGCTACAACGTGCCGGTGTTAGATGCGGCACTTAATGATACCAGGAGTTGTGCCCTCTATCTGTTCCCCACCAAGGCGCTCTCACAGGATCAGCTCCGGGGCTTACGAGAGCTTTTCGCTCCGCACCAACCTTCATCCCCTATTCTTGCCCTGCCCGGACTGGATTGTGCCATCTTCGATGGCGATACCCCGCTGGAGGAGCGGGGTGAGATCAAGCGGTCATCTAGGCTGGTGCTCACCAACCCCGATATGCTTCACCTGGGCATCCTACCCAACCACCAGTCATGGTCAAGATTTCTGCACCATCTTCGCTATGTGGTAGTGGATGAGGCCCATGTCTATAGGGGCATCTTTGGCTCCCATGTAGCCAACGTACTACGACGGCTGAGGCGGCTCTCGGCCCTTTATGGTTCAAATCCCCAATTTATCTGTTGCTCGGCCACCATTGCCAACCCCGGAGAGCATATCGAGCATCTGGTAGACCTCCCCTTCGAGGTAGTCGATAAGGATGGCTCACCCTATGGTGGGAAGGATTTCGTCTTCTGGAATCCCCCGGTCACTGACCGTGCCAGGGCAACCAGGCGTAGCGCCAATACCGAGGCAACCCTGCTACTCACCGAGCTGGTGAGTGGGGGGCTGCGAACCATCACCTTCGCCCGAACACGTAAGCTCACCGAGCTTATCTACATCTATACCAGGGAAAAACTGGCCAAGGATAGAGCTGAGCTTGCCCATAGAATAAAACCCTACCGGGCTGGCTACCTCCCAGAGGAGCGACGTCAGATTGAGCGCCAACTCTTCGAGGGTGAGCTTCTGGGAGCGGTGGCGACCACGGCACTGGAGCTTGGGATCGATATTGGCAGCCTCGATGCCACTGTGCTCACCGGTTATCCGGGGAGCATTGCCAGCACCTGGCAGCAGGCGGGAAGGAGTGGCCGGGGTGGGGAAAGGTCACTCAGCTTTCTCATAGCTCTGGACAACCCCCTGGACCAGTATTTCATGCGACATCCTGAGGCATTTTTCGGTAAGGGTTTCGAATATATCCTTATCAATCAGGCTAACCCCTATATACTGAAGCACCATCTCCTTTGCGCCGCCTGGGAGCGCCCCCTGGATGATAGAGATGGAGATATTTTCGGCAGCAGCTTCGCCCGGGCAAGGGATGAGCTCATGGAAGAGGGGTTACTCAGGAATCGCCAGGGGAGGTATTATCCCTCACCCCAGCTCACCTACCCCGCCGAAGGGGTGAACATCCGTTCCGCATCCTCGGATCGCTACACCGTGGTCGATGTCTCGCAAGGCAACCGGGAGATGGAGACGGTAGAGGCGGCGGTGGCTTTTTTCCAGATTCACCCCGGCGCCATCTACCTTCACCAGGGAGAATCCTTCCTGGTCAATGAGCTGGATGTCCCATCGCGCACCGCCTATGCCCGGCCCATAGATGCCGATTACTACACCCAGACAAAAGACACCACCGACCTCTCGATCTCGAAGGTGAATCTGGAGAAGGAGGCACTAGGGGTTAAGGTCCACCTGGGTGAGGTAACGGTGACCACGACAGTGGTGAGCTTTAGAAAGCGCAGGCAGTTCACCGAAGAGATTATCGGGGAGGAGCCACTGGATCTGCCCTCACAGACCTTTCCCACCATCGCCCTCTGGTTCGATATCCCTAGCCATGTTATACCCCGGCTTGCCACAAGGGGGCTCGATCTCGCCGGTGGTCTTCATGCCACTGAGCACGCCGCTATCGCACTCCTCCCCCTCTTCGCTCTGTGCGATAGAAACGACATCGGAGGCCTTTCCACGCCGGCCCACCCCGACACCGGTAATGCCCAGGTATTTATCTACGATGCCTACCCCGGCGGAATCGGCATCGCCGAGAAGGGCTTCGAACTGATCGAGCAGCTCTGGCAGGCAACGCTCAAGGCGATCTCCGAGTGCCCCTGCGAGAGCGGCTGCCCCAGTTGCATTCAATCGCCCAAGTGTGGCAATAACAACGAGCCCCTGGATAAGAGGGCAGCACAGCTAATCCTGGAATCGCTGGTATATCGAAACACCCCAGCGCCGTAAACGCTTAAACACGCTCGTAAAAGAAAAGACTCAGGTTTCCACCTAGTATTAGTATTAATGAGGGTACAGGCTGACCTGGCTATGTAGACGATTAAAAGTCATCTGGTCGCGTTTATATATTGGCGACACTCTGTAGCCAGTGTTTTCACCTCACTCATAAGATCCTAGAGATTACTTTGTCCTCGACACGTCAGGCTCCTCGCAATCCATCATGTCTATTTACATAGGCACCACCGAGTATGAAAATGTGGCATGTATACACCAGATTTGCCTGTCATTCCTGCGGAAGAAGGAATCCGGAGACCGATCGGTCTGGATTCCCGCCTGCGCGGGAATGACACAGGTGCAGGGTTCATCCGGACAGATAATGATATTTTCGTGGCAATGCCGGTTTTATTGCCTACCTACACACCACCTCTGTAATCGTTTCGTAAACTGAAGCAGTAAATTCGTACCACTTTTCGCTTGAGCAACGATAGCGCCAACTGCTGAGAGGTAACAATAAATAGTGTGCCGGACGATTTCATCCTGTTTGCCATTGGCCCAGATTGTGGTAAAATTGGCGGGTAAGGTGGCTAGAAATGAGCGCAGTCGGCAAAAAGGACGAGAAGCTAAATATTGAGACCATAAAGTGGGGCAAGATCACCTGGCTAAACATCGAAAAGCCCACCAGGTCGGACATAGATTACCTTGCTAAGAACTACTTGTTTAACCTTTTTGACCTGGAGGACTGCCTCTCAAGGATCGAGCGTCCCAAGATAGATGAATATCAAAACTACCTTTTCCTGGTGCTCCAGTTCCCCGTATTCAAAAAGGATACGCTGGTGACCACACCCAGCCAGGTCTCCATCTTTATCGGCGATGGCTTCGTGGTTACGGTTCACACCGGCGATCTCAAGCCCTTGGCAAATCTGTTCAACGATTGCCAGCAGAATGAACGGGCGCGGGAGGAGCACATGGCGCGCAGCTCGGGCTATCTACTTTACCGCATCCTCGACCGACTGGTGGACTACTGCTTTCCTATAACGAATAAGATTATCACTAATGTGGAGGAGGCAGAGGACCATCTTTTCAGCGAGCCAGCCCGTGATACGGTTCGAGAGATCTCGATTCTCAGACGGGACATCATGGCCTACCGCCGCATTATTCGCCCCCAGCCCGCTATCTATAAATCTCTGGAGGTTAGGGACTACCCCTTCCTTCGGGAGGACCTCGATGTTTACTTCGGTGACATCGGCGACCACATTGGCAAGATCTCCGAGACCTTGGATGAGTACAAAGAGGTGGTAGAGGGGCTAAGTGCCACCAGCGACTCCCTTTTCTCTCACCGCACCAATGAGGTAATGAAGATGCTCACTGTTCTAGGCACCATTCTCCTCCCCCTGCTCGTGATCTCAGGTCTCTATGGCATGAACGTCCCTTTACCCTTCCAGGATAGCTCCTTCGCATTTCTGTTCATAATTCTGGTAACACTGTGTGTCTCCGGGAGTATGCTGGGCTATTTCCGCTATAGAAGATGGTTCTAATAAACGTTGCGACACCCCTGCATGATGGTGAGTTTCGGTGGAAACTAGGTTCTCAGCGCGCTTCGTAGTTGTCGTCGCCATCTTCATTACCTGCCTCATCACTGCGAACATTATCGCCGTAAAGTTGATCCCCATTGGCATCGGCGGGGGTACCCTACCCGCCGCCATCATCATCTTCCCCCTGAGCTATATCTTCGGCGACATCCTCACCGAGGTCTATGGCTACCGTGTCGCCAGAAGGGTTATCTGGCTGGGCTTTACCTGTAACCTGATTGCGGTCATCGCTATCTGGCTCGGAGGGCTACTACCACCAGCTTCAGAGTGGGAACACCAGACAGCTTATGAGACAATCCTGGGCTATGCGCCACGGTTGCTTATTGCCTCCTTCGCCGCCTACCTCATTGGGGAGTTCGCCAATTCTTTCATCCTGGCCAAGATGAAGATCGCAACCAGTGGGCGATGGCTATGGACGAGGACCATCGGCTCCACCATCGTCGGGCAGGGGCTGGATTCCGCAGTTTTCATCTCCATTGCCTTTGCCGGGACACTATCCTTTGGGCTTATTGGCACCACCATCCTGACCCACTGGCTGGTGAAGACAGGATATGAAACGGTAGCCACCCCATTCACCTACGCGATAGTAAATTACCTGAAAAAGAAAGAGGGTATCGATACCTACGATTACGACACCAAGTTCAATCCTTTACGAGTTTCGGATTGAGTCTGTTCCCGCGGTAGAAGCTACATAAAAAACACACGGGGGATATTAATATGGAACTGGAGATACTTGGCGCTCATAACTGCGAGTCTAAGGATGCGAGGCTCACCTCGCTCCTGATCGATGGTACTATTGCCATCGACGTCGGCAGCCTCACAGCAAGCCTCTCAATCGAAGAGCAGAGAAGGGTAAAAGCAATCCTCATCACCCATCACCATTTCGATCATATCAGGGATTTAGCTACCTTCGGCATGAACACATTTATGACAGGGCCGACCAATGTCTACGCTCTGGATAGCGTGCTCGCTGTGATTTCCACTCACCTCTTAAACGACGTGCTCTATCCAGACTTCCAAAATAAACCATCCCCCCAGAAACCAGCCCTTAAATTCTGCCCCCTCGAGCCACATAAGGTGGTGCCCATCGAGGGATATGCTGTTTTGCCCCTCCCGGTGAACCACAATGTCCCTACTGTAGGGTATCAGGTCACCGCCCCTGATAAAAAGAGCATATTTTACACAGCGGATACGGGAAGGAATCCCTCTTCTCTATGGGAGGCAGTCTCGCCTGGGCTCCTCATCACCGAGGTGACAGTATCCGACAGGTTCGAATCTTTCGTACAGGAGACCGGGCATCTTACCCCGCGGCTTTTAAAGCAGGAGCTTCTGGATTTTAAGAGGGTTAGGGGGTACCTGCCCCCCGTTGTCACGATCCACCTGAGCCCCCACGTTGAGGCCGAGATCGAGGAAGAGGTGGCACAGGTTGCTAAAGAACTGGCAGCGGACATAACCCTGGGCAATGAGGGGATGAAGGTCTCTATCTAGCGAACCGGGCGAGAAGGATAAAAAGCCTCTGCAATAATTTAAAGAAGCAATATAGCTCTATTAGTTATATTTGGGGTTAAAAAATAAAAATGAGCGCGAGCTTTATTGTGGATACCAATGCAGGCAAGCTGGCACGCTGGCTCAGGATACTGGGCTATGACACCCTTTTCATCAACGAAATCGATGACGATGAGCTTATAGCCATCGGACTAAAGGAGAAGAGGGTGCTCCTAACAAGGGATACCCAGATCATGCTGCGGCGGGTGGTCACCAGCGGTCGGCTGAAGGCTATTCTCATCGAGAGCGATGATGTCAAGGAGCAATTGCGCCAGGTGGTGCGGATTATGAGGTTAGACCAGAAACGAAAATTCAGCCGCTGCGTGGAGTGCAACGAGCCGCTTGTCCCTAAAAGAAAGGATGAGGTACAACAACTGGTACCCCCCTATGTCTTCAAGACACAGTCCAACTATTACCAGTGCCCCAGTTGCCAGAGGGTCTACTGGCGAGCTACCCACTGGCAGCGGATGAACCGGGAGCTGGAGGTGATAATGGGAGCGAATTCATGAGGAGAGCAGCCTTTATATATGCCTGGGCCCAATCAAGTTATGTATTAAGAGAAGGTATTCACACAGGTAGACATCCCTATCCTAATCAGGTCATTGGCTGTCCTCTGGGCCTCCTCAGCTTTAGCCGCCGCTATGAAAACGACTATATGCTCTCCCCCAGCTTTTCCTCACATATAAATGATCAGCACCACCTTTCAGCCACCGACAGCTGCGAGCATGATCAATAGTTCATCACCATCCTTCAACTCTGCATCAATGGAAGCCTGTCGTCTGTTGATGAAGAGGCGAACGTAAGCGGCTACCTCGCCCTGCTTGGTGAACAGCCATCGCCTGAGTCCGGGAAATTGAGCCGTCAGGTTGTTCAGGCAGTCGATGTTGCTATCTGCGGCAATCTCCACCACCTCCTGACCATCTGCGAATTGGCTCAGCAGCAACTGAAGCCTCACCGTGACGTTCACTTTTGCCATTCCTTCAGAATCGGCACACGCTGCACCCAGGATTTCTAACCAGATCGACAACGGTAAACTCCATCGTCTCCCCGTTGAAATACAACATCTTGCTGGCAAGTAAGTCACCGAATCCAGCAAGCAGTTTAAACGCTTCCGTAACCTGTAAAGCCGCCATTAGAGCAGGCGTGACGCCGAAGGCCGGAATCGCTCCATCTTCCGCGGGAGCCTGCGGGAAGATGCAGGCAAAACAGGGGGTTTTTCCGGGTATTATCGTGGTAATCTCACCGAGCAGCCCGTTGATCCCGGCATGGATAAAGGGTATGCCAGCACCAACACACGCTGAGTTCAGAATAAATCTGGTCTCAAAATTGTCCATCCCATCTATCACGGCATGCGCTCCTTCGATGATGCCCCCCACATTGGAACGGGTGATCCTTTTAAAGATAGGGGTGACCTCTACCGAGGGATTCAACTTGGCGAGCTTTCGCGCCGCTGAGAGCGTCTTCCTCTTACCTATATCCCCTTCCCAATGAAGAATCTGCCGGTTTAGATTGGAGAGCTCCACAAAGTCGCCGTCCACTATAGTAATGTGACCGATCCCGCCACAGGCTAAATACACGGAGGATGCAGTTCCCAGTCCACCAAGTCCCGCCACCACCACATGAGACCGCTTGAGTTTCCTCTGCCCCCCCTCGCCGAAGCCGGGGTATGAAATCTGGCGCCCGTATCTTATGAGATCGCTTTCAGTCAGCATGTATCTTTTTCTCTGTTTCGTCATCGAGCCACTGGAGGTAATCTATATTCCCACCCACTATGGGTAAGGCGATGACCTCGGGTATCTCATAGCTATGATTCTCCTTTATTAACCCGATCAGCTCATCCAACAGCGCCTCCCTTGTCTTAACGATCAGCAGCACTTCATCGGCAGAATCCATCTTGCCATGCCACCGAAATATCGAATGCACCTCCGGCACGATGTTAACGCAGGCAGCCTTCCTCCCTTTAGCCAGGATATTGGCTATCTTCCGCGCCTCCTCTATGGTAGCTACCATTATGAAGACGACCACGTAACCAGATTTCTCGCTTTGCACTTTCACTCCTAAACATAAGTGGGGCTGGAGAGCTTCACCCGGCCCCATACTCCTATCCTGTCATCCTTAATGATCACCACCCCCCTCAGCCCCACAATGCCCCGGGCAAACGCTATACCATTGGGTATGTCACCCGCCTTTTTAACCGTATTGGCTGTAGCGGTGGCGACAGCATCAGCCAGGGCAACGGATGGTGAGAGCACGATAACAGCATCGGCCCGGCCAAAGCTTATAGAATGCCCCACTGTCCCCGAAGAGGTGCAAATCCCCATAGGCGTCTCCTCAGGCCCTATCTCCAGAGCGAGCCCTCCAGAAAACGGTGAATTACCGGCATAAACCCCCACCGTCCTCTTCCTCTGTATGTGGAGGAAAATATCCCCCCCGTTCTCCACGATCACCTCCGGGGAGAGTTTCATTAACTCCCGGCCTACCCCCCCAGCAATGGCCCCGGCCACCGCCGCCATTGGGCCTACCCCCGCCCTCTCTGCCGCCTCCGCCATCTCACGAACCATCTGAGGGGCATCCTCCGCAACGTGAATAGGCTTCATGGCAGTTAGGAAGTGGGGGTGTAGCTCGATGTATTGCTCCAGTGAGGTGCGGTATTCCAGTATCGCCCTTAGTGTCTCCTCCCGGAGGTTTCTTTTCGCCCTGAGATAGAGGTCTGTCTCCTTCACCACCACATGGAAGGAAGTTAAATCACCATCCCTGATCCAATTCCGGTAGGTCCTGGGCTGATCCACTAGAAATGAACCTCCATCGCCCTGGGTGGACAAGCCAGCACGCAAAGCTCGCAGGCTGTGCACTTTTCCTCATCGAAATTCACCATCCTAGTTTTAGGATCGATTGCCAGCGCCTCAGTGGGGCAAATAACCACACAGGCCCCACAATGAGTGCACCTGGCATCGTTGCGCACGATGTCCTGACCCAGTGACTGAATCCTCACCCCCGCCTCCTGTAGATAGCGGATGCCCTTATCGTAGTCGCCACGGTTCCCGGATAGCTCCAGCACCATAATCCCCTCTTCCTTTGGTGTCACCGACGCCTTCAGTATGTTGAGCACCAGGTCGTAGTCCCTGACCAACCGGTGGATTATCGGCTGGTCCACCATTCGAGACGGAAAGTACAACACCACCCTTTTAGAAATAGTCATTTTTAAACCTCTCTTTACAGTCAAGTATCGCCTATAAAATATATCATCAACATACTCGTGCTAATTCTTTTTTACACGGTTTGCGCTCAAGCGCCCTCTCATCCTGACGAAAAACTATTGTGATAGTCCGGGCATAGAGAAAGTATCAAACCACCGCCTTCAATTGTATTTACCACTTGCGGATGTCATCTTTAGTAAGCCTGCGGTATCGGGCGATGGTCCTGCAAGATGCCATAGTTCTCCGCTTTCCTATATAGCCGGCACCTATACAATACATCTCCACGGGTAACACTCTAAATCTAACTACTCCCCTATGGGCCGCTCCTCCAGAGGCTTGAAGGTGATACCCTGCTCAACACCGGGAAGCGGTGCTACCGGCTCGGTTAGCATGAATTCCCCCCTCACTATCCAATCCCTGAGTATATTGGCGATCTCCACCGCCCTGGGGTAGCTCGAGAGCGATGCTGTGGGCACCTCCTTTCCCTGAAGCGATATCCTGCCGCTCCTGAGCTCTCCATAGCTGACCTCCCCGAGAATATCAGGGCTCC
The DNA here is from genome assembly GCA_034430255.1 of Dehalococcoidia bacterium. GTDB lineage: Bacteria > Chloroflexota > Dehalococcoidia > E44-bin15 > E44-bin15 > DATKYK01. The sequence goes on from DAOUEU010000069.1 coordinate 9,913, forward strand.
TCTGTGGATAGGCATCGCTGTAATCCACAATGGGTGCGAATATATCTTCTTCCTTTACCGCAGTGTATCGCAGTATCTCCTCGGACAGGACGGGTATAGGGACACCGATGCCCATAGTCAGGGTAGCACCGTAGCCGAGCATGCTGGTTCCCATGAGCCACCTGGGGTTCATTTGCTTCAGATCACCGATCACCGCCAGCGTTCCCGCTCCTCTCCGGGGCACCCCATCAGTGGAGCGCAGCGCATCAGGGTTATGCTGGGTACCATGCCAGGCTACATACCCCACACCACCCCCCAGGAAAAGCCTCGTCCCGATACCAATAGTCTTATAGAACGGGTCGTTGAGCAGTGGGGAGAGTTGACCCGCTGAGCAGTAGTTGGCATTTCCCAGCTTCGGCTTGAGCACCCCCATATATGTATAGATAGTCTTTTCTGAGAGATTCACCGCCACATTGTAGTTCTGGTAGGAGTTTCTCATGTTAAACAGAACTGCCTCATTGAGGTCTTTAATATTAATCCAGGTCTCCAGCCTTTTTCTGGGATAGCAATCCGTGCCGTATGCTGAGACCACCAGCCTCACATCTCTCCCGGCTACCAGCTCCTCTATAACATGCCCACCACCATAATTAAAGGGGCCGGGGCGAACCCGGTTTCTGGGGTCATCATCGGGGATGGCGGTCGCACCAAGAAAAATATCCACAGCGGCAACCCCGGTGTAAACAGGAACATCATTGACACAGGCTCTTCCGCCACCTACCTTTATCCTTGGCTTGGAGTGCCCCAGGTTGAAGTAGGCGCCCGAGCCGCACATTGGACTGAAGGTGCCCGTGGTCACCACATCCACCTCCCTGGCAGCCTTCTCCACGCCTTTCTTCGCCACCAGACCTATGACCTCCTCGGCGGTTACCACTACCGCCTGGCCCGTGCCAATCTTTTCATTTATCTCCGCGATGGTCTTTGTCAATTTCCCCTCCTCTTTTGGTACTAACCGAAGCTGGAACCCATAATAGCCTATTTAATCACCCATGCGCCATCCCACGTCCACTGCCCCGATTATCAGGGCTCTCCTCACCCTTCTGAAGGCCGAGGGACTCCTCAATACGCCGGAGGCGCTCCGCCAGCCCAGACTGTTCGGCAATGATAGAAGTGAGTGCCTCATTAACCGGGTCTGGCAATCTACCATGTTCCAGAGCCTCCGCCGGCCCCCTATCACCTGTTACTGCTCGTCCGGGGATCCCCACCACTGTTGCCCCGGGGGACATGGATTGCACTACCACCGAGCCGGCGCCAACCCTCGCCCCATCACCAATGGTAATGGGTCCCAGTAATGTGGCCCCTGCCCCAACAACCACGTTATTACCGAGTGTAGGGTGACGTTTCCGCTTCTCATGGGTAGTTCCCCCCAGGACCACACCCTGATACAGCAGCACATCGTTGCCGATCTCCGAGGTCTCCCCAATGACCACGCCCATTCCATGGTCGATAAAAAACCTCCGGCCAATAGAGGCTCCGGGGTGAATCTCGATTCCGGTCCAGAAGCGAGTGATGTGGGACAGCGCACGGCCGAGGAGCCGAAGCCGATGCCTCCACAGGAAATGGGCAACCCGATGAAGCCATAGGGCATGCAGCCCTGGATAGCAGAAGATGACCTCAAGATAGCTTCTGGCAGCCGGGTCTTTAGCAAAAACCGTCTTCAGATCCTCGCCAAGGATACTAATGGGATTGGGCAACTTCACCACCTCCAAAGAGCCCGGTGCTCAGATAGCGCTCCCCGCTATCGGGCAGCACCACCACGATAAGCCTTCCTTTATTTCCCCCTCTTTTTGCCACCTCAACGGCGGCACATGTTGCCGCACCCGAGGAGATGCCCGCCAGTATCCCCTCTTCCCTTGCCAACCTCCGTGCCATAACCGCCGCATCCTCATCGGTAACCACAATAATTTCATCAATGAGCTCCAATTTGAGCACTCCGGGGATAAACCCAGCGCCGATGCCCTGAATCCGGTGGGAGCCCGCCTTTCCCCCGGAGAGGACTTGCGAGCCCGCGGGCTCCACAGCAACGGCCCGAAAGCCCGGCTTTTTCTGCTTGATTACCTCGGCGATCCCGGTAATCGTCCCGCCGGTACCCACGCCGGCAACCAGCATGTCTACACCACCCTCCGTATCCCTCCAGATCTCCTCGGCGGTGGTCTCGCTATGAACCCTCGGATTTGCCGGATTTCGGAACTGCTGTGGCATAAAGGAATCGGGGATGCTCCTCACCAGTCGCTCCGCCTCCCTGATCGCCCCGCTCATTCCCTCCCCTCCCGGTGTCAAGGCCAGCTCCGCCCCCAGGGCCTCAAGCAGCATCCTGCGCTCTACAGACATTGTGTCTGGCATCGTTATGATCAACCGATAGCCCCTGGCGGCGCAGACAAAGGCCAGGGCGATACCGGTATTTCCACTGGTGGGCTCGATGATGACAGTCCCCTCTTTAATCACACCATCCTCCTCGGCAGCATTAATCATGGAGACACCGATCCTGTCCTTGACACTGCCGCAGGGGTTAAATGACTCCAGCTTGGCCACCACCTCTGCACCCAGCCCCTGGCTAACCCTGTTCAGCCTGACGAGAGGGGTATTCCCCACGAGCTCGGTAACGTCGTTGGCAATTCTTAGCATTTATCCCCCACAGAAGATAGATTATTATTTTAGCCCATATATAGTATAGTAGCAACTAGTATAGTGGCAAACCTGCGGGGTCTTGAAGGTAAGGTGAACCAGAAAAGGTGAGTCCGCAATTGCGAGCTAGAGCTATGCCTTTTTCTTCACTCTAACCCTCTTAAGGGAACGAGCTGGGTGGCGTCTATCCTGCCAGGAGTCTACCCACACGATGAGCGTCGGCAAAACGATCATGATGCTGGCCGGGGCGAAAAACACGTCGATTATAGTCATTATTCCAGGGTTCTGCAGGATAATGACATCCGTGGCTATCAGCAGAGCAGGAAAACCGGCGCTAGTTGTAACTAATCTAAATCTGAAAGAGGTACTTTACCTTTGCATTCAGGATAGCGGCTGCATACATGGAATTGACTGCCTGTATTTGGGCCTCTCTTTGCTGTCCTTACCACTGTTGCAGAGCCGCACTTAGGACATCTGACTTCCGCTGTTGTTACCGCAGCTCGTTTGCGGTTGCGCAGACCATCCGCCAGGCTGTAAATCACCGGAATAACCACGAGGGTCAATAGTGTTGAACTGAAGAGTCCACCGATCACAACCACGGCCAGCTCAGCAGCGATAATGGTGCCTTCTCCGACTCCAACGGCCAATGGTACCATAGCTATCATCGTGGTTAGCGCCGTCATCAGGATCGGTCGTAGCCTTGTCTGTCCGCCTTCAATCAGGGCATCGTAGGCGCTCATACCACGCTTCTGCAATTGCACGACCAGGGCGATGAGGACAATAGCGTTGGTGAGCACTATGCCCACGAGCATCAGTATACCCATCATTCCCGACATACCCAAGGTATAACCAGAAATCAGTAGACCCAGAATGGCGCCAATAGATGCCAGTGGCAGGCTGACCATGATAATAAGGGGATTCAGTAATGATCTCATTGAGATGATAAGTATCAGCAAGGCAATGAATATTGCGGCGATTATGGCGATGCCCATACTTGTGAAGCCACTCGCCATTTCCTCAAATATCCCGCCCATCTTTACATCTACTCCCTCAAGTCCAGTGGTAGCCAGTACCTCATCGATTGCCTCATTAACCTGGCTGTTAACAGCTCCCATGTCCTTCTCATCAACGGTACCCGATATACCGGCTGTGATCTGAAGGTCATAGTTACTAATATGGGTGGGACTCTGCAGCAGACCTACGTCTGCGATATCACCTAGGGTCCCAAATACTGGAAAGCCCATCGGCAGCGCTTCTGTCAACGTTGTGGGATCATCAGCATAATAAAGCTCTCTGGAAATCCCCTTCAGCGTAATGCCATAATCCTCACTGTCTATGCTTACCATAACATCGTCAGAGCTACTCCCCGATGTCAAGAGATACTTCTCCTGCCGCGCCTCAAGAATCTGCTCATCGCTAAGCCCCATGTCAATCATCTTTGATTCGTCCAGATCAATGAGTAGTGTAGGCACAACCCTACTGAGCTGGGTCTCGAGGTTCGATATACCCTCAATATCCAGCAGCCTTTCATAAAGCAATTCAGCAGCGCGGTTTACCTCATCAGAGCTTTCTCCTACAACCGATAGATCGATACCAGCAGCGCCCATCATACCGGCATCCGATTCTTCGCCAGTAAGAACCGTGGCGAAATCGAATCCCACCCCCTCCCTTAAATCATCGAGGCCCTCATCAAGCGCAAGACGTTCCCTTTTCTCATCCGTATTAGGTTCTAGCATGATTGTGATCTCAGCGGTGTTGTCCCCGCCACCCTGCATTGTGCTTATGATGCCCATCAGCGATGATGACGTCCCTATAGTTGACCAGTAGTACTGCAGACCTTGAACCTGGTTATCGATTACTGACTCAACCTGTGCAACAACATCACCAGTGTCTTGGAGCTCAGTCCCGGGTAAAAGTTCAACCTCTACCATCAGCATCGGCTCACCCATGCTGGGTAAAAACGAAGTCCCGATCACAGGGATAAGCATAATACTGCCAATAAATAGAATGAAGGCGATGACCAGGGTGATGGCCCGGTGGCCGAGAGCCCACCTGAGCACTGAAACGTACCATCTCTGATACCAGCTTTGACGTGGTTGGGTCTTTTTTTCGCGGACCCTATTTATTCGCTTGCCAACGAACCACTTCGATAAGGCGGGTACTACGATCAGCGCTACCAGCAGGGAGGCTATCAATGCAAACGTTATTGTGAGAGCGAATGGAATAAAGAGTTCTCCCACGATACCGCCAACAAAGGCCAGCGGCAGGAAAATGGCTACGGTAGCCAGCGTGGCGGATGTGATTGGGGCTGCCACTTCTCTAGAGCCACCAATTGCAGCTTCTCGAAAGCCCTCCCCGGCCTTCATACGGCGATATATAACCTCGGTGACCACTATACTGTTATCAATGAGACGGCCAACGGCAATTGCCATAGCACTCAGGGTCAGGAGATTAATGGTAATGCCGGTAAAGTACATAACCAGAAAACCGATCAATACACTCACTGGAATAGACATTGCTGTCACAAGTGAAGCGCGGAAAGCCCACAAGAAGAGAAAGACAATAAACAGAGCCAAAATGAAGCCAATAATCGCCAGTTGTAACAACTGGCTAACGCTATCTTCAATGAACTCCGATTGGTCTAAAAGTGTCAATACTGTGATATCCTCACCCAGATCCGCCTCGATCTCCCGCACCCTATCCATCACCGCATTTGCTACGTCGACGGTGTTTGCGTCACTCTCTTTCATCGCGAAGATCGCCACACTCGGCTCTCCATTCGTTAGAGTGATAGCCTTGTTCGGAGCTGGCCCGGTTTCCACACTGGCGATGTCGTCTAGGACTACACCGTCCACACCCATGGGTGCATTTCTGATAGCATCCAGGGAATCAAATTGCCCATCCATTGTGAGCAACGCTACCATCTGATACAAAGAGACATTTGATGCCACTAATTGCTGAGGATTGGGAGATATGAGAACCCTTTCCTGATCACCACCCTCAACTTCCACACTGAAGACTCCCTCAACTTGTGTAAGAACAGGTACGAAATGGTCCTCTGCAATTTGTTTCAGCTCGTACTGGGAATAGTCACCGCTGAGGCTCAGGACCACCAGGGGCATCTGGCTGAGGTCGATAGGTATAATCTGGGGATTACCTTCTAACTGCCGGACTTCATCAGGAAGATCGAGACCATCAATGGCTTCCGCTACGGCACTGTTCGTGTCATCCATATTGGTGCCGTATTCAAAAGTTATAAATAGAACAGAAATTCCACTTGCCGACGTGGAGGATATGTGCTTTAGGCCCCGCCCTTCAAATCGCTCCCATACGACATCTTCAATGGGTACAGTTACTTCGCTCAGAACCGCTTCTGGTAAAGCATCTGGGTAAACAGTTATTACACTGGCAAATGGGAACTCGATGTTGGGTATCAGCTCCGTCTTAAGCTGAAAAGTGCCCCAGATTGCGGCACCCGTTAATAGGACCGCTAATAAGATGGTTAACAGGCGGCTTTTTATACCTAGCTTAGTTAGATACCACATACTCTCTCCCTTCAGGTCTATAACCACAACTATCGGTGGTGGCTTTCGTCCTAGTTGTAAACTCTCTTAAGTGCATGTACTTTCCTATGAGTCCAGAGTAGCAGAAACCATGAAGGCATTATGTAGTTATCCTCTGTCACGCGGAAACACTTCGTGTGTGGGTACATGCTTTTGAAACCTAGCGATCCGTCTCTTGTATGCCCCTAACCACTTTCTCCATAATTGTCAAGAGAATGTTTTGCTCCTTGACCGTTAGAGGGGACAGCATCAAACGGAAATGCTGTACCATGTATCTCTCAATAGTCTGGTAAAGCTCCCGCCCACTATCTGTGAGAGCTACCCGAACAACCCTCCTATCTTCCGGATCGGGCAACCTCCGTGCGTACCCGTTATCCACAAACCAATCGACCATCCTCGTCGCAGTGCTGAACGGCACCGATAGTGCCTGGCCTAACTCACCCATTGTCATGTTAGTTACCCGATAGAGATTGAAGCTTGTACGAT
>DAOUEU010000070.1:0-25455 GCA_034430255.1 Dehalococcoidia bacterium
GCTTTGCGAGACGAAAACGGGCTGCTACAGCTTCAACTTGCCCTTATAATATGTATCCTTTACGCTTTTCGCCTTGGTTTCCGCCCACGCCTCCAATCCCATCCTCTTTATCAAGCACAGGTTAAAAACCTTGGTATTATGCGGCACCACCGATGCCATATCCGCATACGGATGGAGATAGTCACAGGGGAAATCGGAGCAGTCGCAGCAAAAATCAACGCCTCTCTTCTCGGTGCATCTATAGACATTGCATGGCTCGGTCATATTGAGGAAGGGTATCGTTCCGTTTTCATTTCGACACCCTTTGCAGGAGGCTTTTTCCAGTGGACGACCCATATTCTTGGAGATCGCCGCCCTTAGCTCTTCATTCTCCCTTGCCAGATACAGTGGACAGTTAAAGCAGTCCAACCCACAGGGCGCCGTCATCTGTCTATAATCCATAAAATCTCCTTTTCTTTAACCTAATGTTACCTTAACGCCACCGCTCTTTGCGCATTGCGAGGCATTTAGTCCAGGTGCATGCTTTTCCTAGTAAATTAATATGCCTCGATTCTTAAATCAGTACTTGAATAACCGAACAAAGCAAGGAGATCGAAACAAATTTTGACTATTGAGTTAGCACTAAGGTTCGTTTCCATAAAGATATTTAGTATTACCAAATTTCTCTGGAGACCTCAGCTCATTTTCACTACGGGTGAAATATGGACGCTTTCTTCCTCTTAGACTTAGGACCTTTCCAAACTCAGTTCCGTGTGCGGCATTGAGGATGTCACACAATCTTACTAACATATCCTTCCACGTACGCGCTTCATATTGTGAGCCTCTAAAGGAGAAAGATGAAATAGATTTGCCTGTATAATTTCCAGGCTTTGATGGCTGGGGTGAAGGACCAACTTTCATGGGAGTTAGCAGAGTTACTTTTTTTAGCGGGGTAATAGAAATTATCAATTGGCCCTTGTATTCTACTAAGAACTGCTCAATCATCCCACTATCTGCTTTATATCCACAGATTTTCTCAGTAGTTTCGTTTATCAATTCTATGAGCAACTCATCAGCTTCAGAGACTACTTTATTCCAAGCCTTTGGGATAGTTTCTCTCAATATGTTTTGCTTCTGTTGCCCTTTGTAAATTGCTTCAGCATTTTCAATTGCAGTTCCACTAGCAACATTCTCCCTGGATAGAAAATCCATAAACTTAGAAACAATGTCTTCTGGTTCTTGCTGGAGAATATCAATTGTGTAAAATTTTCTTTGCATCCAACTTCCTTCGTGCAAAGGAAGGTAAAACCACCAAGTGACACCATTTGTTAAGATGGCAAGCTTAACACCTTCCTGAAAAGCGTAGTTCAATAATTGTTCTTGATGGATTTCCAATTCCTCTCCAATCCTCTTCACCTCTATGAAAACCCTGCTAACATTACTGATTATTAGGGAATAATCGACCCTTCTTCCTCCTACCGAATATTCAGGAGTTATCTCATCAATATTGAAAGTGTCCCAGCCAAGTAGAGATAATACCCTTAGGACTACCGCTTGTTTTGTCGCTGCTTCATCAAAGGAGATGATTCTCCTATCTAGATTAAGAGTTCCAACGAAGCTCAGTAGCTGCTCTTTCATCTCGCACCTCTTTCACAATTTGCCTTACATCGCCTGATCTGGGTTATTCTAATTCACCTCACCATTCTCACACCCACCTTGTCCGCTTGCTCCTGCTCTTGCCTGAGCTCCGGATATTAAGGCGTTCATCAGCCAGCGAAAGCTCTACCAGCCCCCAGAAATTCTCCCGGTCGGCGGTGGTGACCACAGCCTTCTCATGCGCCTCCATCAGCGCCACCGGGTAGCCATGCCCGCGGCGGCACTGGTCGAGCACCAGGGCGTGAACCAGATCTACCGCCTCCTTACTTTCGGCGACCCACTGCGGAAGCTCCACCCTGGCCACTTCCTCGTCCAGCCTGATGTAGAAGAAGTGGATCTGGTGCTCACCGTAGTGCCTCTGCATGAACCGGGAGCCGCTTACAAATACGGGCGACCTCTCGCCAGGGCCAAGGATAGAGCCGAAAAGGTCGCGGTCCTGGATGCCGGCGACGCCTTCGCACTCCCTCCCCCTACCCCCGGCGCAGTAGCGGTCGCAGTTGGCGGTATCGTGGGGGCATAGGGCGACCCTCAGGGCGTTTACTACGTCGGCGCTGCGGGGGAAGCTGATGTAGCTGGCAAGGGCGAGAGGTTTATTCTCGCCATACCGTTTCATCTGGTCGAGGCTCCCCAGATACTGACGATTGAGAAGCTCCTCCCTGACGAATCCCTTAGCCTCCTCGAAGTCCCTTCCCGCGAGCCCCCAGAGGATGAGCGAGCCATCGATAAGGGCAAGGGTAGGCCTCTCACCGGGGAGCTCCTGAGCGGTTCTTACAAGTGCCTGGCACTCCAAAACGCTCCGCTTTACCCCCAAAAGAGCACCCTCGATAAGCTCCTCCCTGCCAGCGCCATCGCAAAGCACCAGGTCATCGCCGAAAAAGAGGCTGGCATCGCTTAAAAGCTGGGCATCGGGGGTTTTTCCGTAGTGAAGGATGGCGCTTCCGATATTTATCAGATAGCATCTCACCGAGCTGTGGCGGTCAACATCTATATGGGAGCCGTCGGTAGCGAGGACGGTTAACTCTGAGGGGCAAGGTGGCACCTCATAACACTGTGCCAGCCCTTCGGTCAGACCGGCGACCAGCCAGGTGGTCTTGCTGGAGGCGATTTTACACTTAAGGGATGAGACATCGGCAGCTTGAAGGAGCTCGAGGGTACGCTCCAGTCGTTCCCCCCGCTCTTTTTCCTCCACCCTGAGTTTCGCCGCCAGTCCCTCGATCTGGGCGGCAACCTGGCTGAGGTCCAGGGGCATTTTCGCCTCTCTCGCCCTTTCTCAGACTATATTTAACGAAATCGCATATCTCCACCTGAGCTGAGGATGCCAAGATAACAAGTCGCACTGGTACGAAAAGTTACTACCCACCAAACTCAGGGGGCGATTTCCAAAATGTGTCCCAGTCCTCCAGTCCAACGCTGAGGCTGGAAAGAACCTTTGCGGGAACGGGGTACGAGATCCCCGAATCACGCTCTATCTTCTTAATGTGGCGGCAGAGCATGAAGGCCACCATCTTGGCATGCTCGTAGCTCATCCGAACCCGGGCCGTCGTCTCGGACACCTTACCAGGGCCAGGTTCAGCGGGGCTTTTATTGAAGTTAATCACCACCCCATACGGCCCTCCGCTGAGCATAAACTGGTCCGAGTAAACCTCGGGGATCTCTTTTTCTTCAGGCATACTCTCCTCCTATCACCATGAGGAGTATAGCATAGCGACCTAACGGGGGCAATGCGCCGAATTCGTCCAGTACATCAGCGACACGTAATCGTCCGCCTGCTTTTACCTGTCATTGCGAGAACCCCGACGTGGGCCGAAGCGTCGGCCGGCCTGTCGGCCTCGGGGACATGGTAGTCCCAGTGTTGCTCTTTCGTGATACGTGGGGATTGCTACGCTGCGCTCGCAATGACAAACTAACATGAGTCTCACCAGGCAAGAGTAATAAGGGGGTGTCCAGAGGGGGGTTCCCTCTGGCGGGGGTCTGGGGGTGTCCCCCAGAAATATCTCTCAGTGAGGGCGGGTGGGTAAAACAGGTTTCTCCCCTCCAGATTCACTGTAAGCAGGTACCCCGGAGACCGATGGGCCTGGATTCCCGCCTGCGCGGGAATGACAAAGGTGTATGGTCCACTCCAGAAAGGGTCTCTGGAAGTGAGGAGGATGTGTCAATTTTCCATTCGAACGAGAGCACCCGCAATTGCCTGGAGGAGCAGGGTCTGATATTATAAATCTGACATTGAAGATGTTTTTAGGCGATTAAACGGCCGCATCGAGAGTGAAAGGGCGAAAAAAGGAGGGACTGTGAGCGCAGGACTAGTATATGACCCTATCTACCTGGAGCACAATACCGGCCCACACCCCGAGAACGCATCACGGCTGATAAAGACCGTGGAGCACCTGGAGCATACCGGTATGATGGAGCAGCTTTCCCGGATTAGCCCACGCGCCGCCACCGTGGAGGAGCTCTCAACGGTGCACGCCCCGGGTTATATCTCCTATGTGGAGACCTTCGCCCAAGGGGGCGGCGGCGCGCTCGACCCCGATACCATAGTCTCACCAGGCTCCTATAACGCAGCGCTCAAAGCCGCCGGTGGCCTCATAGAGGCAGTTGACGCGGTGATGGCGGGGGAGGTGAAGAGCGCCTTCGCCCTAGTTAGACCCCCGGGGCACCACGCGGTCCGCTGGGAGGCAATGGGTTTCTGCCTGTTCAACAACATAGCCGTCGCTGCCAGGCATGCTATGGACAAGCACCGCCTGGAGCGTATCCTCATAGCCGACTTCGACGTCCATCACGGGAATGGTACACAGGAAGCCTTTTATAGTGACCCCCGTGTCCTGTACTTCTCTACACACCAGTACCCCTTTTACCCCGGAACCGGTCGTGTCGATGAGACCGGGGAGGGGTCCGGCAAGGGGACCACGGTGAATGTTCCCCTGCCCGGCTGGTGTGGCAATGAGGAATACCTGCGGGTGTATGGCGAGGTTCTAGCGCCGGCGGCGAGGCGCTTTCGGCCACAGCTCATCCTTAGCTCAGCAGGCTACGACGCCCACTGGAGCGACTGGATATCGCTTATGCACCTGAGCACTACCGGCTATGCTAAGATAGTTGGTATACTGAAAGGACTGGCCGATGAGCTCTGCGATGAGCGGCTGGTCCTCACCCTGGAGGGGGGCTATAACCTCGATGCGCTGGCCTCATCGATAAGGGCGACACTGGATGTGCTCCTGGGCAACCCCGATATCGTCGATCCCATGGGTGAGCCTCCCGAAGCAAGAGGGAGACCAGACATTGAGGCACTCATTCAGGCGGTAAAGGGTGTTCACGGACTGAACTAGGGCCCTGGCATTATCTGGTGCTGTGGGCAGTTATCGGGGCAACTGTCACACTCCCTATCGCATGGTTCGACATGGATCACCACGTCTGAATTGGGAAGCTTCGACTTGATTTCCTCCTCCAGGTGGTCACATAGGTTATGTGCCCTCTCCACGCTGGCATCTCTGGCCATTATCATATGTAGCTCGATGTAGCGCTCGCTTCCCGCCTTTCGGGTGCGCAGGCTGTGGAAGCCCACCAACTCCCCCATATGCTCTCTCATGGTGGATTCTATCAGCGCCTCCTCATCCTCTGGCAGCCTGACGTCAATGAGGTGAGGAAATGATTTCCTCGTTACGTCATATGCCGTTTTTAATATAAACATCACCACAGCGATAGCAATAATGGGGTCGAGAATATTTAGCCCGGTTATGCGCACTGCCACCAGCCCAGCTAAAACCCCTAGCGCAGTGTAGACATCGGTGGCCAAATTTCGAGCGTTTGCCTCCAGCGCTGCCGAGTCTTCTTTTCTGGCTACCCGGAGCAGGTGGCGGGAGATGATGATGTTCACTACTATGCAGACCGCCATCACCGCGATCCCTGCGGTCACATACTCGATGGCCGCTCCCACTATGATTCTGGTTATCGCCTGGTAAAGGATAAAGGCGGCGGCGGCAAAGATCAGCCCGCCCTGCACCACACCGCTAATGCTCTCCATCTTCCCATGGCCAAAGGGATGCTCCCTATCGGCTGGCTTGGCTGCGAATCGCAGGCTGAAGAAGGTTACTAATGAGGCGAAAAGGTCAAGCAGGCTGTCTACAGCCTGAGCAATGATGCTGACGCTCCCGCTAATTATGCCTACTGTGATCTTAAGCAGGATGAGCGATGCAACGGTACCAATGGAAAGCCCAGCAGCGCTGGTTTTAGTGCTAAACATGCATCACCCCGTAGCGGGTGCGCGCTTGGGGACCACGCGCCGGAAAAACCGGCCGAAGGTACCTTTTTCCCAGACGACGAGCATCTGGCTGGCAATGCAGATAGAGCTGTAGGTGCCTGAGATTATTCCGATGAGGAGGACAAGGACGAAGTCGCTGATGGTTGTCCCGCCCAGGAGGAGCAAAGCCAGCAGGACAAACATGGTGGTTATACTGGTATTGAGGGAGCGCCCCAGCGTTTCCATAATACTGCGGTTGACCGTAGTCTCAAGAGGGCTACCCGGGCTCTTAAGCATATTCTCCCTGATGCGGTCGAAGACCACGATAGTATCATTAACGCTGTAGCCAATAACGGTGAGCACACCGGTGATGAACATGGCATCTATCTCTATATCGAAGAGCAACCCCAGCACGGAGAACACCCCCAGCACAATCAGCACATCATGGACTAAAGCCACGATGGCACACACGCCGAAGCGGAAAGACCTCATCACCCTTCGAAAGGCCCAGGTAATGTAGAGCAGGATGCCGATGGCAGCCACGAAAACGGCGATGGTTGCATCACCCTCGATCTCACTGGCGATGCTTCCCGAGACAGCATAGATATCAGTGACGGTGAGCGATCCGAACTCCTCGGTCAGGGTCTCCTGTATCACCGACTGGTCTTCTTCTCGGAGCTCCTTGGTCCGGATGATGAAAGCCCCGGCATCATCGCTCCACTGGATGATGGCGTCATCATAGCCCAACCCCGCCATCGCCGCGCGAAGGTCATCCTGTGCCACCTCCTGTTCGAATTTCACGGTCATCATGGTGCCGCCGGTGAACTCTACGCCCCTCTTGATGCCGGCGGTGCTCAGGAAAATGACCCCCACGAGGATGATTACCCCCGAGATGAGGAAAAACCACTTTCTCCTGCCAACAAAATCAATCATTTAAGCTTCTCTCTCATGGTCGAAATAATGAAGCCTTCCCCGCCAGCGAGGTGAACACAATTGTGCGAAGAAAACTCTTAGTCACCACGATCGCGGTGAGCATACTTATAACAACCCCGACACCCAGTGTCAGGGCAAAACCCATCACCAGGGGCGCGGCTATGATCTTGCTCCCAAACCAGAAGAGGATGATGCAGGTAATGAGGGTGGAGAAATTGCCATCGCGAATCGCCGGCCATGCGCGGTTAAAGCCAGCCTCAATAGCAGCCTTAAGCGGCTTTCCCGACCTAAGCTCCTCCTTCATCCTCTCGAATATCAGGACATTGGCATCAACCGCCATACCTAGGGAGAGGATGAAGGCGGCGATGTGCGCCAGGGTGAGTGTCATAGGGACCATCTTGAAAATGGCGAGCATGATAGCGCCATAGATAAGCAGGGCAGCGCAGGCCAGCACGCCGGGCAGGCGATAGTAAAGGGTCATGAACGCCAGCACCAGCACCAGACCGATTATCCCGGCGATGAGGCTCTTATGCAGGGAGTCGGCACCAAGGGTGGCATCGACGCTCTGTATTACCGCCGGGTCATTGTAGAACTCGTCCCCATCCCAGTGTCCCAGGGGGAGAGGCAGCGCCCCACCATTAAGCTGGCTGGATAGCAGCCTCGCCTCATCGTAGGTTAACCCCTCGATGATACCCTTATTGCTGATCTGAGCTTGGACTGTCGGTGCCGAGATAATCTCATCATCGAGAAAGATGCCCAGAGGCTGCCCGATGAGCCGACCGGTGATCTGGGAGAAAAGACTTGCCCCCTCACTATTTAATTCGAAGTACACTACCGGCTCTCCAGTCTGCGATACATCCACATAGCTGTTGGGCAGGAGATACCTGCCGGCAAGCTCTTTCTCCTCCCCATCGATGGTCCCGGTAGCGGGCATCCAGTTACTCACCGGCTCACCTGCCTGATGGTAGTAAAAGAGCTCCGATTCGAGGGTGAAAATGCCGCTCGAGCTGTTGATGGCTGCAATCTGCCCCGTCTCCCAGTTTTCCTTATCTATACCAACTACGCAGGTGTCACCCGATTCAAAGCCGGTGGTATCACTAATCGTAATCTGGGTATCCCCCTTATCTGCCGCTTCAGCCAGGTAGGCATCCCCGCCCTTCTGCTCTCTAAAGTCCAGTTCCGCCACTGCTCCAACCAGTGCTAGGGCCTCCTCTTCGGTAACCCCCGGTATCTGGACTGAGATACGGGAATCGGTGCCGCTGCCAATTATCTGGATATTCGGCTCGGAGACCCCATAGCGATTGATCCTCTTCTCGACAATCTCTCGCACCACCTCCACTGCGTCATCCTCAGTGCCGGACTCAACCTCGGAGAAGTCCGCCTCATATACCAGATGGGTTCCCCCCTGCAGGTCCAGCCCCAGCGACATCCCCTCCCGCCCCCCGATCCGGTTGACCGCCAGCATCGATACGCTTAAGGCAAACAAGATAGCGATGCACACCAGGGTTATGATATGTCTTTTACTCACTATTTATTCCTGAATTACTATGTTGATCCTGCCCTGTACTTCGCTTTTGTACGAAGAGGAGCGCCTCCTCCCTGGTGGTAACCTCCCCGTCAGCCTGCGCCTCGCGCACTGCCTCCAGAAGCTGGCCGAGTTCCGGTCCCGGGCTCATCCCCATTATATCGATTAGGTCATGCCCGCTTATCAGCTTCGGCGGCGAAACGATGCCGTCCTCCCTGAAACGCTGCTCCAGGACATATGACGCACTCCTGGCATGCCTGAGCCACGGTTCAAGCTCCAGATCGGGACCCCGGGTTGCCAGGTGATCGGCAAGATTGAGGAAGATGGTATCGATGCCCACGTCGCCGGCGTCCCTGAAGTAGCGATAGATGGCACGCTGGGTGGGAAGCTCCTCGTCACCGGCCATCTGCCCCGGGCGCAGGTGGTACTCGATCATTCTTTGAACCATTTCTCTCTCCCGAACGCTGAATCTCAGTCGCTCCATCATGCCCTGAGCAAGAGTCGCTCCCTCCCTGGCATGCCCGAGGAAGCGTGTTCGGCCCTTTTCATCGATGCTCCTGGTCTGGGGCTTGGCAATATCGTGGAGCAGCCCGGCGAGCTTGAGCAGGGTCTTACGCCTGTGGCCGCTGGAGATATCCTGCTCAAAGTGCTCCTCCAGTGCCAGCGACCAGGGGACAGGGTTAAGCACCTCATCGCTTGAGTATTTCAGGCCTTCGATGTGGAGCAGGAATTCGATAGCGGCAACCGTCTCTATAGAATGCTCCAGCACATCCCAGTAGTGCTCCTTGGGCTGCTCCGCCCCCTTGGTGAGTGACAGCTCAGGTAGGATGGCTAGAAGCAGGCCAAGCTCATCGAGCAGGCGAAGCCCCCCCGCTGCCTTTGGGGCGGCGAGCAGGCGGCAGAATTCATCGCGCACCCTCTCCGCGGCAACCTGCGTTATAAGCCGGTGATGACGCTCAATCTGTGCTCTGGTCTCACCGGCAAGCGAAAAGCCGAATTCGGCGGCTAGGCGCGGGGCGCGCAGCAGGCGTGCCGGGTCTCGCTGAAAAGCCTCTTCGCTGATGGCGCGCACCACCCCGGCCTCCAGGTCCCGCTGCCCACCAAAGGGATCGATCAGCGGAGCCCTGGGGCGCGCAACTTCCCTCATATCCATGGCAATAGCGTCAATGGTGAAGTCCCTTAGTGCCAGGTCTTCCGCAATGCTCCCATGCATGGTGGCGAGGTCGAGATGAAGGTGCCCTTTTTGCCCCCCCCATCTATCCGCGGAGAGCACCACCCTGGCTATATCGTCTTCCCGGTCCAGGGGCACAAATGTGCCCTCCAGGTCTCTGGCAAAACTACGGGCCAGCTCCATCGCCCCTCCCCGGACGACGATATCTATATCGTCGCTGTCGCGCCCCATCAGGGTATCGCGCACAAAACCACCGGTAAGGTAGCTCTCGATCAACCGCTGGTCGAGAAGCTGCTGTACCATGGTTAATACCTTCATCGTCTCCCGTTTCGCCCTAAAATTCATCCCTATACCAAAAAACCGTTTGTAGAAGTGCCTGACCGCTTAAATTTAAAAACCCACCTATTTACTTGGTTATAAAAGCAAACCTCTTATTACCTTACTGGAGAATGCGACTTCCCCAGACCTGAAGCCCCCCTTGGAGTACTCAAGAAATGACGAGGACTTCCGCAAGTAAGTATTGGAGCGTTCTATCCTCGTACGCAGTAAACCCCCAAAAAGAGCCTTCCGCATTCCGACAGGAGCCCGGCTCCCCTTTTTATTAAGCACCCGGTTACCAAACAGGCCTGGTAAAGTTCGAAAATAGCGGCGGGACTCTTCCTCTAAGAAGTCCCGTAAAAGCGCCCGGTAGGGCTCGAAAAATCGCAAAACTAAATCTCAGGTGTTTCCACATCGGGTGCCACCGGGAAGAGTTTATCGATGCCCTCCAGATGGTCTATATATATAGTGCCATTCAGGTGATCGATCTCGTGCTCCAGGGCTTGTGCCAGGAGCCCCTCCCCCTTGATGCGAATCTCGCGCCCATATCGATCGAGCCCCTTAGCGGTGACCTTTACCGAGCGCTGGATCTCACCCCGATAACCAGGGAGGCTTAGGCATCCCTCCTCAACCTGGCGCTCTCCGGAACGCTTCACGATCTTGGGATTTACCAGTACTATTGTCTCCTCCCCGGGTAGCTCGATTACAGCCACCCTCAGCGGTATCCCCACCTGTGGTGCTGCCAACCCCACACCCCCGGTCTCATGCATGGTTTCCACCATGTCATCGATGAGCCGCCCTATCGACCCATCTATACTGGTAACACGCATCGCCTTCCGGCGAAGTACCGGGTCGGGGTAAGTAACCATGGGAAGGACTGCCATTAGAGCCTTCGACTATTTGACACATTATAGCGGAGGGGGAGGTCACCTGTCAAAGCAGGCTCACCGGATCGATGTCGACCACCCACCCCTGGGGAATGGGAACCCCAGCCAGCAGGCGCGCCGGGTCATCGCCGCGCAGGATGATCTGCCACCGATACCGGCCGCGCACCCGCGTGATGAAGGCGGGGGAAGGCCCTATTAAGGCGACATCCATGCCCCAGGAGTCCCGTTCCCCCTCGAGCAGGCGGTGCATTCGCTGGGCCTCTCTCTGGCAAAGGGCGCTATTGGGGTTTGTGTAGAGGAGGCGGGTAAGTCGGCTAAACGGGGGGTTTTGGTACTGGCGGCGTAGGGAGAGCTCCTTTTTATAAAAAGACAGATAGTCCTGTTTTGCAGCACAACTTACGGCATAGTGTTCCGGGGTGTAGCTCTGCACGATAACCTGCCCCCCCAAGGGGCCGCGCCCCGCCCTGCCAGCCACCTGGCTCAGGATCTGGAAGGTACGCTCACCGGAGCGAAAATCAGGCAGGTGCAGGCTCACGTCCGCGTTGATCACCCCCACCAGGGTAACCAATGGGAGATCCAGCCCCTTGGCGATCATTTGCGTGCCGATGAGGACATCTGCCTCATGGGACACAAATCGGCCCAAGATTTCCTCGTGGGAATACTTTCCCGCGGTGACATCTCGGTCCCAGCGCAGCAGATTCGCCTGGGGGAATGCACGACCGAACTCCTCCTCCACTTTCTGGATGCCGGTGCCCAGAAATTTGATACGCTTGCCGCCACACTGAGGACAAACATGGGGCACTGCCATGCGATAATTGCACTGGTGGCAGACCAGGTCCTCCCTGGCTGAGTGATATGTCAGTGACACATCGCATCTTCTGCAGCGCAGCACATAGCCACAGTCGCGACACTGTACAAAGGTGGCACTTCCCCGCCTATTAAGAAAAAGTATCACCTGCTCCTTGGCTTTCAAGGCCCGATTTATCCCCTGGGTAAGCGACCTGCTAAAGATGCTTCGATTTCCCTCCTTCAGTTCCTGACGCAGATCGACCACCTGCACCCTTTTCTCCCCCGTAGAGATCCGCTCGGGCAACTCCAATAATCGATAGTTACCTATCTGACCCCGATAGTAGCTGGTTACACCCGGCGTGGCACTGCCCAGGATTACCACCGCTCCGGTGAGCTCTGCCAGCCTGAGGGCTACATCGCGTGCATGGTAGCGTGGCGATTGCTCCTGCTGCTTGTAGGTCCACTCATGCTCCTCATCTATGACAATTAAGCCCAGCTCAGGCTGCGGGGCGAAGATCGCCCCTCGCGACCCGATAACCACATCGAAGTCACCCTGCTTGATTCGCCACCATTCATCGAACTGTTCCCCTACAGAGAGTTTGCTGTGGAGCACACCAACCCTGCCTGGGAAGCGGGAGGCGAAGCGGGAGATGGTCTGCGGGGTAAGGGCAATCTCGGGTACCAGCACGATCGCCCGCCTGCCGATGGCAATGGCCTGCTCCAGGGCTCGAAGGTAGATCTCCGTCTTCCCGCTCCCGGCTACCCCATGGAGCAGGAAAACGCTTTTCGCTCTCCCTTCACCCCCCATACCCGGAGCGAGCGCTGACTTGACCTCGTTCCAGGCAGTCTGCTGCGCCGGGGTTAGGGTAGGGGCTGGTGAGGGCGGGAAATCGCGATTTGCCAGCGGGTCGCGATATACCTGAACCGGCTCGACTGCGACCAGACCCTTTCTCCGTAGCGCCGCGACCACCGCTGCGGTGGTTCCAAGGCGCTCTCTGGCTTCAGTGAGGGGGACAGGGCCGGATTCGAGCAGCTTAAGTAGCTCCGCCTGCTTTAAGGCTCTCCTGGACTGGAGCAGGCTCGTTATCTCCGGCACCACCCCATTAACCAGGCGAAGATAGGGAACCGTCTTTGGCCTCACCCTGGGCCCCTCCAGCTCGTTGGTTTTCCTGATGAGCCCTTTTCGCACCATTTGCCCGATAGTCACCCTCGCCCCTTTTTTACCCAGGGCCTTTTCCACCGCCCTTACCCCAACCTTACCCTTTCTATCCACGAGGTTAAGAAGCGCCCTCTGGTCAGAGTTAAGCCAGGAGACACTGCTCTCAGAGGTGTGAGAAGCCAGGGTTAGAAAGGTTAGCACCCTCCGTTCAAAACCGGGGGGCATCATCAGGGCAACAGCATCAAAAAGAGGCGAGAGATAGTTTGAGCTCACCCAGCGGGCCAATTCTACCCGGGGGGGGGATATTATGGGACGAGGATCGATAAGGCCAGCGGCCTCCCTGGTATCCTCCACCGAGGGGTACTCGGTTAATTCAAGAACAACACCCTGCAGTAGCGCGGGGCCAAAGGGGACCCACACCGCATGACCCACCATTATGTCGGGGGGCACAGCGTAGCAGAAGCTTCGACGCTGTGCCCCCGGAGAATTCACCGCCACCTCAGCGTAATTCATCCCTCTTTTATTGCACCGCTCCCCTTTTTGCCCTATTTCACGATACGCTCTTCCTTCGGCCTTCTCTCCTTTATGCGCGCTTTCTTGGCGGTGAGCCCGCGCAGGTAGTAGAGACTGGCACGCTTTACCTGGCCATGCCTCAGCACCTCTACCTTTTCTATGGAAGGGGAGTGAAAGAAAAAGGTTCGCTCCACGCCAACCCCATAGGCGATACGCCTCACCGTGAAGTTGGCATTAATGCTGCCCTTTCTCACCCTGATCACCACCCCCTGAAATACCTGGATGCGTACACGCTCCCCCTCTGCAACCTTTATGCTCACCTTAACCGTATCACCAGGGCTGACCTGGGGAATATTGGGATTCGGCTCAATGGGAATCAGCGTATCAAGTTCCATTTAATCTTCCTCTCTTTTCATCCGAGCCACCAATCTTCTATCTTCCTCGCTCAGCGCTGCCCGCTCAAGCAATTCGGGGCGCCTTCTAATGGTACGCCGGAGCGAATGCTCCCTTCGCCACCTGGCGATTGCGGCGTGGTTTCCCGAAAGCAATACCTCAGGCACCTCCCATCCGCGAAACGACTGAGGGCGGGTGTACTGGGGATACTCTAAAAGTCCACCTACGTGGGAATCCTCATCCACCGATGCCTCTGACCCCAGGACACCGGGCAGTTGCCTTACCACGGCATCCACCACCACCATGGCGGCCAGCTCCCCACCGCTCAGTATATAGTCCCCGATACTGATCTCATCGGTGACCAGGCGTTCCCGAACCCTCTCATCTACCCCCTCGTAGTGCCCGCATATCAGTACCATCTCCCTATATCTAGCAAGCTCCTGAGCAGCCTGTTGGTCGAAAATTCGACCCTGCGGGGTGAGCAGTAGCACCGGTAGACCAGACTCCCCCTTTTCGCCCAGTACCGCCTCCACTGCCTTGAAGATGGGCTCCGGCTTCAACACCATACCGGGACCACCGCCGTAGGGAGAATCATCGACCACATGATGCCTGTCTGTGGCATAGTCTCGAATATTGTAAATCGCAATCTGCACCAACCCGCGGTCTATGGCCCTCCTGACGATACTCTCACCTAATGGAGCGGTGAACATATTGGGGAAAAGGGTCAAGATGTGAATGTGCATTCCAGCCACCTATGCCATAGCACCCCAGGCTATCTCGCTTTCCGGCACTCACCAAATGCCCCCGGATAAGCCCTTAGCGCTCACCACACTCCCCTGCCGTGCCCTTTAGCACCTCAATAGCATGGGGTAGCGCGGGTAAAATCACCTCCAGGCACTCGCCAACCGCCCTGGGGCTGCCGGGGAGGTTGATGATCAGGCTGCCTCCCCTGATTCCGGCCACCGCCCTACTGAGCATCGCTGTGCTGGTCTTTTTCAGGCTCTCAGCCCTCATAGCCTCGACGAACCCCGGTGCCATCCGCTCCAGAACAGCAAGCGTTGCCTCCGGGGTGACATCGCGCCGACTTAGCCCGGTGCCCCCGGTGGTGAGAATGAGATCGATTCCCTCTTTATCGACCCAATCCAAGAGCTTCGCTGAGATGATATCTCCCTCATCGGGCACAACCTCATATTTTACCACGTTAGCATCGAGAGTGCCAAGCATCTCCCTCACTACCCCACCACTCTCATCCCCTCGCTCTCCTCGCGAACCCCTATCGCTTACGGTGAGTATACCTAGGGTAAACATTTCTAATAGAGCCCGTTCCTCAAAGTATAAGCTTGAATAAATTCCGTCACTAGTCTGCCAAAATCGCTGTCACGACTGCATGACGGCCTCATAATTGGACTTAGGATAAGGCTTTCAATAGTCACTAATTCCCAACTGTATTAAGAAGGTCATGTTTATGTAACAAGCCTTATAGTGATATGGTCTCCAGATATATATTATACATCGCAGGCTAAAAGTGAGCGCTGCCGATGCTCATTCCATCTGAGCAGAGACGTATTCTATTAATCCTGCCCTGAGCACGTATCCGCTCTAAGCACGCTGTTTCACCGGGGATGTAACTTCCATCACCCATCCCATATATATTAATTCCCTAACCAAATACAGAAAACGGCTTTGGCTAATATACCACAGAGAAGGTTTCTTGTAAACGAGTTATGAAAATTCACTAGCATAGGTATTGACAAAATGTGTCAAGATGTGGTATATTCTGTCTTAACTTGGAGAAAAGTGGTAATATTGATGATTAACTTAGCAATTGCGAATATGACTGCGTGTTCAAAATTGCTGCCACAAAATATTAGGTGATTAAGATAGATATGTTTCTTGGCGAGTTCGAGTACAAGGTCGATCCTAAGGGGCGGGTGGCCATCCCACCTAAATTCCGCAAGCACTTCGCGAATGGGATCGTGCTTAACATGGGAGCGGAACAATGCATCAATGTCTACCCACCGCAGTTATGGGAGGAGATCGCGGAAAAATACGGTTCCGGGCCTATCGAACCTAGCAAATTGCGGCAGAGGAATAGAGCTATATTCGCCTCCGCATTCGATATGGAACTCGACGAACAGGGCCGGGTGATGCTACCGCCACCGCTACGTCGGCACGCTGGTATCAAAGACAGTTTGGTTGTCGCAGGAGTAAATAAATACCTCGAGATCTGGAGCAAGGAACACTGGGAGAAGCAGAAAGAGTCCGCCACCAAGGACTTCTGGCAGATCTTAGAGAGCATGGAGACACGCCAGTGATACACACCCCCGTCCTGCTAAATGAAGCCATCGAGGCGCTCCAGGTCAAGCTCGGAGGGCAGTACGTCGACTGCACCGTCGGTGAGGGTGGACATGCCACCGCCGTGCTGGAGCACGGCGGTCGTGTTTTAGGTATCGATACCGATCCACAAGCCATTAAGCATGCACGGGCCACGCTTCTCCCCTATGGAAAGAAAGCTATCTTAATCAACGAAGATTTTACCAATCTGGCGGATATCTGTTCCAGATTAGGCTTTGAACCGGTAAGCGGCATCCTGTTCGACCTGGGCATGTCGTCATTCCAGCTCGCCGATGCCAAAAGGGGATTCAGCTTCCAGCATGAAGCCCCTCTTAATATGTGCTTCAACCCCTCGCAGGAGTTCACTGCAGCTACCATCGTAAATACCTTCCCTGAAGAGGAGCTTGCCCGCATTATCAAGACGTATGGCGAGGAAAAAAAAGGGAGAGAGATAGCCAAGTCTATAGTTGAAAATCGACCGGTAAACACCACGCTTGAGCTTGCCGCCACAGTGGTGAGGGCAGTTGGCAAGCGGGGCAGGATTCACCCGGCCACCAGAACATTTCAGGCACTTCGTATCGCAGTAAACCGGGAACTGGAGCGCCTCAAGGTAGCGCTTAAGCAGGCGCTCCATGTGCTGGAGGTAGGAGGTAGGCTGGTGGTTATCACCTTTCATTCCCTGGAGGATCGACTAGTAAAGGACTTCTTTAGGAGGGAGTCCCAGGATTGTCTCTGCCCCCCACGGACGCCGGTTTGCATCTGTGGTCATCATGCTACGCTTAAACTAATCGTAAAAGGGGTGGTCGCCCCCTCACGAAGCGAGATTCAGGCAAATCCGCGCAGTCGCAGTGCCAAAATGAGAGTGGCTGAGCGTATTTAGTAGTTTTCTATTAATAAGGAATATCGGACAGTGTACTGCCCAGCAGCTAAATCATTTGACCGTCTGTTTCGAGCCCGAGGTTATGGGCAGAGACACTCCCCGCCTAATAATAAGGGGGTGACATGATGTAATGGGTTCGATACAAAAAGGGCTGTTAAAAATTACCTAATAAGGAGGATGTAGATGGCAAAGAGCGAAATAATTTCTTGCATCGATGTGGGAACCACCAAGGTCTGCAGCATTATGGCTAACGCCGGCCATGGTGGTGACCTCCAGGTTCTAGGGGTTGGTGTTACCCAAAGCAAGGGCCTACACAAGGGTCTGGTGGTGAACATCACTGAGGCAAGGGAGTCTATACGTACCTCAGTGCGCAAGGCAGAGCAGGCCAGCGGGTTCAAAATGGAATCGGTATACGTGGGTGTCACCGGCAGGCATATAACCTCCCTCAATAGAAAAGGGGTGGTCTCTATCTCTCGCGGTGACCGTCTTGTCCGCTCGGATGACCTGAAGCGTGTCCTCCGTTCCGCCCGCACCTTCACCGTCCCCAACGACCGCAAGCTGCTCCACGTTATCCCTAGGGGCTATGCCCTAGATGGTCAGGTCGGCGTTAAGAATCCGGTTGGGATGCACGGCTTTAGGCTCGATGTGGAAACCCACGTCATAACCGCTGCCGTAAGCTCTGTCCAGAACCTGGTCAAGTGCATCCGGGGCGCAGGCCTAGACATCGAAGATCTGGTACTGGAACCGCTGGCCAGCGCCCAGGCGGTGATAAGGCCCGACGAGCGGGATGTAGGAGTAGTCCTCGCCGATATTGGCGGTGGCACCACAGACATCGCTATCTTCAAGGAGGGCAGCATCTGTCACACCGCCATCCTCCCCGTGGCGGGCTATCAGCTTACCCGGGACATCGCTATTGGTCTGGGGCTACCCTTTGACGTCGCTGAGATGATGAAGCGGAAGTATGGCACCGTGATGCCCCTCTACAATGGCGAAGAGGAAGAAGCTAATACTATGATGGGTATGGAGAACGGCTACGGTGTCTCCTATCAAGACCTCAATGACATAATCAGGGCACGGATGGAGGAGATTCTAAAGTTGATAGCCTTAGAGCTACCCTCAGATCATATCAAGAGCGTCCCCGCCGGCCTGGTGCTCACCGGGGGCTGCGCCAATCTCAGGGGAGTAGAAACAATGGGACAAGAGGTACTGGGATTGCCGGTGCGTGTCGGCGTGCCCACCGGCGTTTACGGTATCACCGATATCCTCCCCGACCCGGCCTACGCCACCGGCGTTGGCCTGGCACTCTGGGGTTCCAAGAAGCATACAGGGGAGGAAAGCTGGCAGAATCGCGGACTCAGCCAAACCCTCAAGCGCTTCGTTGTCCGAATGAGGAGATTAGTTGTACACTAAGGAAAGGAGAGGAAAATATGGCAAGATCAAGCTTCGTTCCCAATCCAGCAAAGATTAAGGTCTTGGGCCTTGGCGGTGGCGGTTGCAATGCGATCTCCCGCATGGTCCAAGCAGATATTCAAGGTGTGGACTTCGTCGGGGTTAACACCGATTCACAGGCCTTGCTCACTACTGAGGCACCTGTCCGTATTCAGATCGGGGAGAAGTTGACCAGAGGGTTGGGTGTTGGGGGCAACTCCGAGCTGGGCCTTAAAGCCGCTGAGCAGAGCCGCGATGAGCTACGCGAATGCATTGTCGATTGCGACATGGTATTCATCACCGCCGGCATGGGTGGCGGTACCGGTACCGGCACCGCTCCGGTGGTTGCGGAGCTCGCCAAAGAATCGGGCGCACTCACCATTGCCGTGGTCACCAAACCATTCGCCTTTGAAGGGACGCATCGCACCCAGGTGGCCGAAGATGGTATCGAACGGCTTATTGACAAGGTGGATACCCTGATCACCGTCCCCAATGACCGCCTGCTTACCCTCTGCGACCAGCGGACTGCGGTAGACAGCGCCTTCAGGATGGCCGACGATGTTCTAATGCATGCGGTTCAGGCCATTGCCGAGGTGATAACGGTACCGGGGATGATCAATCTCGACTTCGCCGATGTTAATGCGGTGATGAAAGATGCCGGACCAGCCTGGATGTCCATCGGTAATGGTAGTGGTCAGCATCGCGCGGTCGACGCCGCCGAGGCAGCACTGGCCAGCCCACTTCTGGATGTCTCCGTAGACGGGGCCAAAGGGGTTCTCTTTAATATCACCGGCGGCAGTAGCCTGACCCTCTTTGAGGTCAACGAGGCAGCTCAGATCATCGGCAAGGCAGTAGACCCCGAGGCGAACATCATATTCGGCGTAAGCCTCGATCCCTCGATGGATAATGAGGTAAAATTGACACTGATCGCCACCGGCTTCTATGGCACCGGGAGTAAAACGGTACGCAAAGATGAGGAGTTGCGTCGTCTTCTCCAGAGCGCGGAGAGTGAGCAGGAGCTGGATATTCCTACCATCCTAAGGCGCCCGCTGGTCAGAAGACATCAGGTGGAAGCATCTGAGATCAAGAATAACTCACGTTTCCGCACGCTTGTTCGCTAGCATTCCCGGTCCAACCGGGACCATATAGAGCCGTAGTCGCCAGAGCGCCTGCGGCTCTCTTGTCCCTATTTCAAGCGCTAAAAGTACTATCCGGCTCGGCAGACAGCTTGGGAAGACTCAGTGCTGCCTGGTTTATGAGGTAACCTCGAACTACCCGAAGTTTAATTTTGGTGACAAACAAAGAATAATTAAAAATCTCACTCAGGCTAGTGCAGCAGTGCTCAAACACTAATGTTCCGGAAGCTAAAAGCATTGACAATTACCATATATTGTGGTATTATAGCAACACCGCCCTATATAGTGTATTTTCGTGCCATGAGATGTCCTTATTGTGGTCATGATGACTCCAGGGTCATTGACTCCCGTGATGTGACTGAGGCAGTACGACGACGACGCGAGTGCCTCGGGTGTAGAGCTCGCTTTACCACCTACGAGCGGCTTCAGACGGCCTCACTGATGGTGATCAAGAAGAATGGACAGCGTGAGGAGTTCAAACGTGAGAAAATGATAGGTGGGATTAGAAAAGCCTGCACCAAGCGCCCGGTCTCTAAGGACACCATCGAGCAAATAGTGGATGACATCGAGGATCGACTTCGTAAATCGGGTAAGGGGGAGGTAGCAGCCTCAGTTATCGGGGATATGGTGATGGAGCGACTGCGCCAGCTCGATGGCATCGCCTACATACGCTTCGCCAGCGTATATCGTGCCTTCGACGACATCGAAGAGGTGCGGGAAGAGGCGGATGCTTATGCCAGGCGTAGCCCGCTCCGTGGTTCAACCGCCCAGCTTCCCCTCTTCCCCAATTTGTCCGATAATGAGCTCAATGAAACTGGTGGAAGAAAGCGGCGGAGAAGCAGCAGACTAATGCCATCAACGTAAGATGGGATAGAAGCCATGGCAACCTATGCTGGCAGAAACAAAGGCTCAAGCCTCCTTCACAATCGGATCGCGCGCGCCGTATTCAGTGCCGCCGACTCTATCGGTATATCGGATAGGGAATTGGTTGAGCAACTCACCGTGCAGGTGATTCAACGCCTGGAGCAAACCTATCAGAGCTTTCCCGGTATGGAGGGCGGCGTACCGGAGTCACGGCTGAAGCCCGCGGAAATTCAAGCCACGGTGAAGCAAATTCTCGCTGAAGGGAGTCAAATGGAGGTTGCAACGAAATCTTTCCAACCCAAACCCAGGAGGCGCAGTGTAAAGCCCAAGGAATCCAGCAAGGCTATCCCATTCTCCGAAAACGCCCTAAGGGTTCTGGAGAAGAGATACCTCAAGAAGGACGAGCAGGGTCAGGTTATCGAAACGCCCCTGGACATGTTCAGACGTGTAGCCCGGAACATCGCCTCAGCCGAGCTCCACTACAATCCCGAAGCGGATGTAACCGCCCAGGAGGAAGAGTTCTACCAGGTGATGGCCAATCTGGAATTCCTGCCCAACTCCCCGACCATGATGAACGCCGGTCGGGAATTGCAGCAGCTCTCCGCCTGCTTCGTTCTCCCCATCGAGGATTCCATGCAAAGCATCTTCGATACAGTAAAACACACCGCCCTCATCCACAAGAGCGGCGGTGGCACCGGCTTCTCCTTCTCCAGGTTAAGGCCAGAGGGCGACGTGGTAGGCTCCACCGGCGGGGTGGCCAGCGGTCCTGTTTCCTTCATGAGAGCCTTCGATGCAGCCACCGATGTTATCAAACAGGGGGGAATGCGCCGTGGCGCCAATATGGCTATATTAAACGTGGATCACCCCGATATCCTAAAATTCATCACCGCGAAGGAAAAGGGTGGCAACCTCACCAACTTCAACCTATCGGTGGCAGTAACCGAGGAATTTATGAAGGCTGTTGTAGATGGCACCGACTACGACCTGGTAAACCCCCGCGATAAGGCAGTGAAGGGCAAGCTCAATGCCAAGGAGATCTTCGATAAGATTGTGGACCTGGCCTGGCGAACCGGGGATCCCGGGCTTGTCTTCCTGGATCGGATCAATAGTGCCAACCCCACCCCTAACCTTGGAGCTATCGAGAGCACCAACCCTTGCGGGGAGCAGCCACTCCTCCCCTACGAATCCTGCAATCTTGGCTCGATAAACCTTTCCCGGATGCTCGATCAGGGGAAGCCCGATATAGACTATGATAAGCTGGCCAAGATAGTAACAACAGCCGTCAGGTTCCTGGACAATGTGATCGATAAGAACAGCTTCCCCATTCCCGAGATCGAGAAGATGACCCAAAAGACGAGGAAAATAGGCCTTGGGGTGATGGGCTTCGCCGATATGTTGATTAAGTTAGGAATTCCCTACGATTCGGATAATGCCCTCAGAGTGGCTAATGAGCTCATGCAGTTTATAAATCAAAAGGCGACAGAGGCATCGGTGGCACTGGCAGAGGAGAGGGGCGTATTCCCCTCCTTTGAAGGGAGCATTTACGATGTTCCGGGCGGCCATAGGGTAAGGAACGCTACCCGAACGACCATCGCCCCCACCGGCACCCTCAGCATCATCGCCGGCTGCTCCAGCGGTATCGAGCCGCTATTTGCGCTGAGCTACATGCGCAACATACTGGATGGTGATGGGCTAGTGGAGGTGAACCCCTATTTTGAGGAGACGGCCAGAAGGGAAGGTTTTTACTCCAAGGACCTGATGAGCGAGTTAGCCAAGCAAGGGACTATCAAGGATATGGATATTATCCCCGAAGACGTAAAAAGGCTCTTTGTCACCGCCCATGATATAAGCCCCGAGTGGCATATCAGGATGCAGGCCGCTTTTCAAAACTCCACCCACAACGCCGTCTCTAAGACCATCAACTTTCCCCACAGTGCCACCAGGGAGGATGTGTCCCGCGCCTACATGCTCGCCTATACCGAGGGGTGTAAAGGGATCACCATTTATCGGGACAGGAGCAAGGATAAGCAGGTGCTGAGCCTCGCTGAGGGGGAAAAGGTCGATACATTGGTCCCCAGGCGGCGAGCCAGGACCACCAGGGGTGTTACCGAGAAGGTAGCCACTGGCTGCGGCAATATCTATGTAACGGTGAATTCCGATGAGCACGGGGTCTGCGAGGTCTTCTCCAGCCTGGGGAAGGCGGGGGGCTGTGCCTCGGCTCAACTTGAAGCCACCTGCAGGCTTATATCACTGGCGCTTCGCTCGGGGGTAGATGTCACCTCGGTGGTAAAACACCTCAGGGGCATTCGCTGTCCCGCTATCGCCTGGGATCAGGGCCACGCGGTGCTGTCCTGCCCCGATGCTATCGGGAGTGTGCTGGAAAGGCACATTAAGGGCGAGAGTTTAAATGATCCCGATCGCTACGGTGCGACGATGAACCTAAGTGGGCAGTGCCCTGAATGCGGCGGCATGCTAATCTATCAAGAGGGGTGTCATATTTGCCCGGCCTGCGGCTATACCAAGTGCAGCTAATAAAAAGGCTGGAGCTATGCACGATCTCGATAGCTATATCGTGATGGGCATTGGAGGTTTTTTCCTCATACTGGGCATTATTTCCTTTTTATGGTACAGAGGTGAGGAGCGGAGGCTCAACCATAGCCTCTCCCAGCGCCCCGATCTGAGAGAGTTCCTCACCCGTTGGCCGACGCGTATCGAACCCGGCGCGCTCAGGATGGGCGGTTGGATATTTGCTGCCGTGGGACTGGCGCTAATGATACTGGGCGGTTCATTCTTAGCCATGGATTGAGGAGGGCTAATTTGGCGAAAGAAGCGGAAATGGAATTGAAAGAAGAGGCGTTAAGCCTGGAACAGATCCGTCGACGTCTGAACACCCTTGACCAACGCCTAGATAACATCGATACCATGGTAACTGCCCTCGCCGAGCGAGCGATGAAGCGCCCCGTTAGTTTGACTATAACCTGTCCCAATTGCGGACAGACTATTGAGATTGGCATTGTAGGCAGCGAGAAGATGACGATATAATGATAGTGTTAGGGCTAGGGCGTTTGGATAGGTCGACAAAATGGGCCGGGTCGTGTATGTATAGCCAAATAACGTGAGATGAGGTGGGACAAAGCAGCAAGGCAAAGACTCTTTAGGGAGAAAGGCACTATCTTCAAGGACTGGGGCGGCAGAGTCCCCATTGCTCTTCTTTACCCCAATACCTATTATATAGGTATGTCCAACCTCGGATTCCAGACCATCTACAGCCTGCTCAATAGTTACAATAATATCGTCTGCGAGCGGGTTTTCTGGGACGGGGATGGAAGAAGTATTGAATCCGGACACCCTCTTGATGATTTCGCTGTGCTCGCTTTCTCCATATCCTATGAACTGGACTACTTCAACGTAGTCGAGATGCTAAAATGGAGCACCACTCCTCTATATTCTGCCGACCGTAACGATTCCCACCCCCTGGTGATTGCGGGTGGACCCTGTATCATCGCCAACCCGGAGCCTCTTTCACCTTTCTTTGACTGCTTCGCCATTGGGGAGGGGGAGGCTATCTTGCCCTCGATGCTTGATGTTATAACCGAGGGGATTGGAGGTGATAGGGACGAGATGCTACGGTCGCTCTCCTTGCTTGGCGGGGTTTATGTGCCCGGCCTTGCCCCTGGGAAGCCAGTTTCCCGGCAGTGGACGCGTAACATAGATGATTTTGCCACTACCTCGGTGATACTTACCCACCAGACGGAGCTTAGCGATATGTTCCTTATTGAGGTGGCACGCGGCTGTCGATGGGGCTGCCGCTTCTGCCTCGCCGGTTTCCTTTTTCGCCCCTTTCGCTTTCGTTCCTTAAGTAGCCTGCTTAACCAGGCTGAGCGCGGCCTGAGGGAGAAAAAAAGGGTCGGAATTTTAGGTGCGTCACCATTCGATCACCCTGAGCTAGAGGAACTTGTGTCCAGATTGCAGCAGATGGGAGCAGATATATCCATCAGCTCGATGAGAATTCGTCCCCTGTCGCGAGTTGCCCTCAGGGGGCTTGTGGAGAGCGGTACCCAAACCCTGTCTCTGGCACCTGAAGCGGGGTCGGAAAGATTGCGCAAAATTATCAATAAAGGCGTATCGGAGAAAGACATCATCGAGGCGATAGGCTGGATCGCCCCCCATCCCCCTCGGCAAATCAAGCTCTATTTTATGATCGGTTTGCCCACTGAGACCGAAGACGACATAGATGAGATAATCAAGCTGACTCTCTCCCTAAAGAGGTGTCTTGACCGCAGGCAAGGGGGGAGTCATCTCACCCTTACTATCGAGCCTTTTGTGCCCAAGGCAGGGACACCCTTCCAATGGCTACCGATGGAAAGCGCCAAGATTCTTGCCCAGCGACTTACCACGCTTAGAAACAGCCTGGAGCCAAAGGGCATCGCGATCAGGTCGGAGAGCGTGGCCTGGAGCATCGTCCAGGGTGTGCTATCGCGAGGCGATAGGAGTCTGGCCCCGGCACTTTCCTGGATGGTCGATTTAGGTGAGAGGGGTGGAGTGTACAAAAAATCCCTGTCCTTGTGGCGGCACGCGCTTTCGGAGTTTTCGCTCGATGCCGATCTCTACATTGGCAGGCAAATCCCGCTCGATGAGCGGCTCCCCTGGGCCAACATCGACTCGGGGATTGAGCCTGCTTATCTGGAAAGGGAACTGGATCGATCACGCCGCGGCGAGGAGACCCCTCCCTGCCCCCTAGCCCAATGCCATGAGTGCGGGGTTTGTTGACATGGATATTTCACAAAACCTGCTAGATGTGGAGCGGCGCGTTGCCCAAGCGGCACAGAGGGCGGGGCGGTCCCCCAGGGAGATCACCATTATCGCCGTGACCAAGGGGTTAACCGCACAGGCCATTGAGGCTGTCCTTGAGGCAGGCATCAGGCACATTGGCGAGAACAGGGTACAGGAGGCGAGAGAGAAGAAAGCGCGCCTTTCCAAGTTGCAGACATGCCCCACCTGGCATATGGTGGGCCATCTTCAGACCAACAAGGTTAGGACAGCAGTGGAAATTTTTGATATAATTCATAGCATCGATTCGCTTAGATTAGCGGAGGCTTTGAGCAGCCGCACTCGAAACACCATTCCCGTGTTGCTTCAGGTCAACATTTCAAGTGAGGAACCAAAGAGTGGCTTTTCAGAGGCCGAATTGCCCAAGGCTGTGGAAAAGATCACTCTATTACCCAGGCTGGAGGTGAAGGGTCTAATGACCATTGC
>DAOUEU010000071.1:0-6622 GCA_034430255.1 Dehalococcoidia bacterium
ACGGATATCGTAGAATATCCTTGTTAGATAGTGGTGCCAAATGTTCCCTTGATGGAAGAAGTTGAGATTCATCTACTCACAAACACAACTAGTGAATCTCTGGAGGTTCCAATACAGTGGAACAACCGAATAGTATATTCTGTCACCTATCCGTTAAGGAAATTACCTTGAGTTTTTGCTTCAGGTTTTCCTAACAGCCTTCGTGTCTTGACAAGCAGCTACGGTAGTACTATAGTCTGCTATACATAACAATTACGCTAATAAATCCCTGCAACGTTTCAGAAAGTACTGGCCCAGTTCCACTAAGTTATAGCTAAATTATAAAGTGTGGTTATATCAGTAGGAGGCAGGCTCCTTTTTTAAAGTGCACCTGCGCTGTTTAAAGACGGAGCTGCCGGGCGCGAAAGCAGTAACAGTAATAAGGCGCACAGAAACTGCAACTCATTATGGTGAGAGGTACACGAAATGGAATATGACGATAAAGCAAAGGGGCAACGCAAAGGTAAGATGGTGGCAACCCACCAGCGGAGCGTTGAACTGAAAACTGCCAAAACAAAGCGCAAGAGAGGCCAACGTTTGCCGCTGGAGAGCGAGGTTAGATTCAATACTTCCGCTGATTTGGCAACTGATTGTGTTTTTCTCTTTGATTCAGAACTGAATTGCGTCGAGATCAGTAAGGCTGCATTGCGGTTGTTTCCTCGTGGGACTAAAGAAAAGGAGGTGGTGGGAAAGCACCTACTGAACATTTCACTGGGTCTTAAGGAAACAGACAGATATAACAAGTGTCTGGAAGTTTTAAAGACCGGGATACCCTTTTTTGAAGATATCATTATACCCGGCCCCAAGTTTGCAGGCGTTCGCTTAGCTGCAAGCGTTTTTAGAGTAAATAACGGGCTTGGAATTGCTATTAAATTTGCCACAGAGACAGAGATTGAAAAGCTGGAGGACGTGGGGAAGGAGCTAAGCGAGGCAGAAGAGCGGTATCGCAGCTTAGCGGAGGATATAAACGATGTTGTCTATATTCTTGACGATAAAGCAGTGATAACCTACGTCAGTCCCGCCATAGAATCGATCCTCGGATACAGTGCATCTGAGATGATCGGTCGACCTGTCCATGAGTACATCTATCAAGAAGACTGGCAATTGGTGATGGAGAGATTTCTAACAGGAAGCTTTCCCAACATACCCGGGCCATTTGAGTTTCGGGTTTTAACCAGGTCCGGCGAAGTACGCTGGGTGCGCAATTCCCCCCGAACGCTCATTAAGCAAAATCGCCTCATAGGGTATCAGGGAGTGCTGAATGATATAACCGATAGTAAGCGGGCTTTGGAGGATTTAAAACGCAGCGAGCAACGCTTTCGGTCGCTCGTTGAGAACGCTCAAGACGCCATCGTGATTCTGAACCCCGACGCAACCATACGCTACGAAAGTCCATCAATGGCATACATAACCGGCCGTAAAGCAGAAGAAAGGATTGGCAAGAATCCTTTAGACTTTTGTTACCCGGATGATATTGAAAAAGTGGTGGAGGAATTTATCCCCTTGCTTGAAAACAAGGTTCCCGTTGCACACATGGAGTTACATCTTCAGCACGAAAACGATAAGTTGCTTGACATCGAGTTAATCGGCACGAACCTCATTGATGATCCAGCAGTGGGGGGTATTGTTCTCAATTTACGCGATATCACCGAGCGCAAGCGGGCTGAGGAGGCACTTCGAATAAGTGAGGAGCAGTTCCGGATATTGGTTGAGACAATGAACGATGGCCTGGCAATACAAGACCACGATGGTGTTATGACCTTTGTGAACGATAAATTGTGCCAGATGCTGGGATATGCAAGCGATGAACTGGTTGGTCATACCGTTATGGAAAATCTCGATGAGGTCAATCGTAAAAAATACAAGGAACAGATGAGAAAGAGGCGTAAAGGTGTGATAGACCCTTACGAGATAGAGTTTATAAGGAAAGACGGGTCAAGGATTATATCACGCATTTCGCCGCAGTTGATAACTGACACAGAGGGTAACATGGTGGGTAGCTTCGGCATTGTCACTGATATCACCGAGCGCAAGCGGCTAGAGGAGGAGCTACGGGGGAGCGAGGAGTTCAGTTCCAGCTTGCTGAGTAACTCTCCCAATCCAGTATTGGTTCTCAACCCGGACACGTCGGTGAGATATGTTAATCCTGCGCTGGAGAAACTGACCGGCTTTTCTAAGGCAGAGCTTCTTAATCGAAGAATCCCTTACCCCTGGTGGACGAAAGAAACAATGGAAAAAACTAGCAAGGAGCTTGAAGAAGCCATGTCCGAGGGGGCAGACGGGCTTGAGATCCTGTTTCAAAGTAAGAATGGGGAGCCATTCTGGGTTCAGATAACCTCTATGCCGATAAGAAGGCAAGGGGAACTCGATCACTACCTGTCAAACTGGGTTAACATCACCGGGCGCAAGCGGGTTGAGGAGGAGCTACGGGAGAAGGAGGAGAGACTAAGTACTTTCATGGAATCTGCAACCGACGGCTTCACCCTTTGGGATTCAGAACTCAGTTTGGTTGAGATAAATAAAGTTGCCATAGCTTCGTTTCCACCCGGGACCAAGAAAGAGGATGTGATGGGAAAGAACTTGCGGGACTTGTTACCTGGTGATGGGGAAACAGGGAGAATTAAGCAGTATCTGGAGGTTATAAAGACCGGAGAGCCGTTCTTGGCTGAAGACGTTGTTCCTCACCCCATATTTGGATTCATAAAAGTGGATGTGAGGGCTTTCAAGGTGGGCGATGGCTTAGGGATCGTAGCAAGGGACGTCACCGAGCGAAATCAGGTGGAGGAGGCACTGCAGGAAAGTGAGGAGAGGTTCCGTTCACTGGTGGAAAACGCCCCCTACATGATCATCATTTCGGATCGCGAGGGCAAGATTCTGTTTATCAATTACACCACGTCTGGCTATAGTGTCGAAGACACGATCGGGACGAGTTTATATGACTACATCTCTGTCAAGCACCATGATGAAGTGAGGAGAAGTGTCAACGGGGTTTTTGAATGCGGAGAACCCGCTGCCTACGAGATTACCGGGGCTGGGCCTGACGGCACAACTTCATGGTACTCCACGCGCCTCGGGCCCATTAAGCGCGATGGGCATGTTATCGCGGTGACACACATAGCCTCGGACATCACCGAGCACAAGCAGGCGGATGAGAAGTTGCGAGAGTCGGAGGAGAAAATACGCTTAATATTTGAGGCTGTTACTGATGCGATTGTCTTCAGTGATTTGGAAGGCCATATTATAGATGAAAATGAGGCAGCGCTTCGCATTCAGGGATACAGTCGTGTGGAAGAGGTTATTGGGAAAAATGGCTTTGATTTTATTGCAGAGGAAGACCGCGCTCGGGCTATTCAGTCAGGGATGAAGACAGCAGTAGAGGGGTATGGTTACATATCGGATGTTAAGTTTGTGAGCAAGGACGGGAGAGAATGGATTACTGAGGGAACAGCTTCTCTGGTGCGTGATGCTTCTGGAACCCCAATTGGATTTGTGAGTTCTACGAGGGACATCACCGAGCGCAAGAAGGCTGAAGAGGAGTTACGGCGTTACTCCGAGCGTCTCCGAGCCATGGCAGCCAAGCTATCAGCAACGGAGGAGGAAGAACGGCGGCGTCTGGCACAGGAACTGCATGACCAGGTCGGCCAGTACCTAACCGCTCTTGGCATCAATTTGAGCAGGGCTAGCACTGAGCTACCTGATGATCCAGCAGACGCTATGCGTTCCATCCTAGCTGATTCGCAGTCGATTGTGGAGCAGATGTCAGAAGTAATTCGCGACGTGATGGCCGACCTGCGACCGCCAGTGATTGAAGACTACGGGTTGGTAGCTGCGATCCGCTGGTATGCCGACCGCTTCGCCAGTAGGACAGGGATTGATGTAACGGTGAAGGGAGAAGAACCCAGCCCCCGGCTGAGCCCTACACATGAGAGCGCACTTTTCCGGATTGCACAGGAGTTGTTGACAAACGTAGCTAAACATGCGCAGGCTACCAAGGTATCGATGAATGTAGCAGCGGAGGGTGAAAAAGTGCGTCTCTTAATCAACGATAACGGGGTCGGCTTTGATACCGAGGAGATGTCTATGGCCGGTGGGCAACGGGGATGGGGACTGGTCATTATGTCCGAGCGTGCCAAGAGCATGGGCGGCTCCTTTAATATCGAGTCACGCCCCGGGCACGGCACGCGTGTCACTGTGGAGGTAGTAACATGAGTATCACGATTGTCCTCGCCGACGATCACGCTGTGGTTCGCGACGGGCTGCAGTCCATGCTGGAAGCGCAGGGCGACATCGAGGTGATAGGCCATGCCAGCACTGGATATGAAGCAGTGGCTCAGATAACACAGCTCTGTCCTGATATTGCGATCATGGACATCGCAATGCCCGAATTGAACGGCATCGATGTGACCAGGGAAGTCATCAAAGCCTCCCCGTTGACCCGGGTCATCATACTTTCCATGTACTCAACAAGAGAGCATATTCTTCAAGCTCTGCGGGCGGGGGCGCTCGGCTACGTATTGAAGGAATCGGCTGGCGTTGAGGTGGTTAGAGCTGTTCGCGCTGTACATGCCGGCCATCGCTACCTGAGCGAGAAGATTCTGGATAGCCTGGTCGACGACTACCTGAGCCAGAGCACTTCAATAAGGGTAAAGAGTCCCCTGGAGCGTCTCAGCCCGCGCGAGCGGGAAGTCCTGCAGTTTGTCGTTGAGGGCAAATCGAGCGCAGAGATGTCCCGGATCCTTGGCATCTCACCCAAGACAATAGATACCCACCGCAGCCGCTTGATGAAGAAGATTGGAGTTAAAAATATCGGCGAACTCATCAAGTTTGGCCTCCGTCAAGGTCTTACCCCGCCGGAAGAGCCGGGTTTCACATCCTCTAACACCACCGCCTGAAGGGCGTCTCCAGATACCTAAGAAGACCTCATGAGAGCCCTCCTTACAAAAATCCACAATTTTGTAAGGGTTTCCCCACAGAAAAAATACAGACTTTCCCCACACAAAAATACAGGCTTTCCTGATAGACAAATGGCGCATTTTGTGTTATCCTTAGTGCGAGCCTTTCGCTAGGCGCTTCCTGCAAGTAGCCACAGTCACATACGGGCAAGACTGAGGATTCACACAAAAAAGAATATCGGCTCAGGAAGTATGGTGAATACTTGGTTGTGCCCAAATATAGGCCTTTAAGCGGGGCGAAGAAGCCCATTGCTTGAGGCTTTCTATTTTTAAGTTCCGCGAAACCTTTGTTACATACCTCCTGGACCAGATTTCAAGCTAAGGCTAAATAGTGATTAAGCCTATTAAGCATCGTGAGCTTGAAAGGGGGTGCGAACGAAGGAGAATTACAACTATAAGAGAATAGCAAGCTGCTATGCTCGAGGTCGACGGGCGATAAGGCAGAATCCTGCGATAAGAGTCGCAGCTAGAAAGGAAAAACGTGATGAAGAAACTTTTGATTGCTGCTCTGGCGCTGGCGGTGGTGGTGACAATGCTGGCTGTGCCAGCGGTGGCAGGTGCTGACCCCGGAGCCACCTTAAGCGTGACTGGAGATGCCAACGATGATGTTGATTACCCGGGCGAAGTCGATTCGCACTTCTCCACCGTCACTATTCCACACAACCCACCGGGGCAGATTACAGTAGCGGGGAAAGTTGAATTGGGAGGTTTTGAGGCTGCCCCTGCTAACACTGTCTGGTATGAACTTGGACTCGTTAGTGACGATGCCTACACGAATGTGGACAGGATACACAACAAGGGTGTCTACATGATAGCTCTGTGGAATGGCACCGAATACCAAGTACATATGCAGAACGTGCCTGGGGTAAAGCCCGACGCCGTTGGTAACTACCTCGGAACTGGTGACTGCTACTTTAAGCTACCCAGCTCCACTTTTCTCTTTATGGTACACTACTATGGCCCTATTACTTCTACCGGTGGCCAGGTTGAACTCTGGGTAAGCGAAGGAGAAAATTGGGACAACATCCAAGGCCCGAAGCTCTATAAGTATGCTGAGACGGATGTAGAGGTCTTCTATGGTTTGACCCACGAACAAGCAGTTGCACTTGGTTATGCTGCCGACGATGACTTTACCGTTGGTAACGCCAGGATTGTATCGCAGTTATTTACCGGGGGCATGAGTGGTGCAACAGATGGACAAACATTTAACGCCACCTACGATGAAATAAATAGTGGTGGAACCCTCTACACGCTATCGCCGAGAGAAGGGCCCACACCTACGCCCACACCCCCGCCCACACCCACACTGGCGGCCTATTTGGACATCGGCAACACAACAAGCGAAGATGGCCACAACCTGAAAGGGTGGGGTGACCAACAAGGTTCTATACCCCCGGGTGTAGGGGGCTATGGAGGGGTCGATGACTGCCGCTGCACGGTGAATGCCTCGGAGTGTGGTGACCCTGACAAGTCGTGGGCGTCATTCGATATGAGTACCGGCGCGGGGAAGAAAGCAACAGAGCTGAGGCTGAGAGTGCTTGATGGACTAACTGACGACAGTTTCACGGTAGATGTGAACGGTAATCTCCTCGATCCCTATGCCGATCAATACAATACTGAGACCTGGGTGA
>DAOUEU010000072.1:0-5985 GCA_034430255.1 Dehalococcoidia bacterium
ATTCAGTTGCGGTGATAATTGTCGGGCCTGCTAGTTGCTGTAAGTGCTACCATGCCTTGTCAACGATGTTCACTCAGTAACGAATACTCTAAATAGTTATACCGCAGGTGTCAAGCCTGCGGGGTACGAGTTGTGAATGGGAGGTTTTACCGACACCCTTCTGGTTAAAGCAACTTTCGAGGGGCAATTCGAAGTAGCCTGTTATTCCCAGCAGCAGAATGCCGCCACTGGCCTTGGTCGAAGCGCCACTTACATTTTTAAAAAGCTGGACGGAGAAATGTGCACCCCGTAAGAGCGATAGGGGTAATACTTCCACGTAAAAACAGGGTAAGCGGCTCATGAAGTTGTAATAGATTACTCAAGTTCGAGAGTGGGCTATTGACAAATGGTTTTTCCTGTGGTATTATAAGAAATGCCCTGAGTAATCAGGCCAAAAGAAGGGGGACCTCCCGGGCACATGGAAGTGTGTCGAAGAAGGAGAGGAACCCGGGAGGGCAAGGTTACTCGGGGCATTTTCTATTTATCGCCGCTATGTGAGCCACCAGTCTGGTCTCCATCACCGCTTGTCGTGGGCTGAATAGGGGTAAGCGTCCCAATAAAGGGCAGATTCCTGAATTCCCCGTTGTAATCTAATCCATACCCCACGACGAACTCATCAGGTACCTCAAAGCCCACATACTTTATGGGAACATCCACCAATCGGCGCACCCTCTTGTCTAAAAGGGTGCACACTTCAAGGCTGGCTGGTTTGTGCATGGCGAGTTGGTTTAGCACAAAGTTCAACGTCATACCCGTGTCCACGATATCCTCTACCATTATAACGTCGACACCGGCTATACCTTTATCCACGCCACTAATGATTCGCACGTTCTCCGTCTGTGAGTCACCGTAGTAGGAAATGGCTATAAAGTCCACGCTTACCGGCAGGGATATGCTGCGCATCAGGTCTGACATGAAACAAACCACGCCTTTGAGGATGCCTACCAGTAGAGGACTCCTTCCAGCGTAGTCGCGAGATATCGCCTTTCCCAATTGACGCACCCTGCTATGTATTTGACTTGCACTCAGTAATACCTTTTCCACATCTACCTCGGCCCGTCCCAGGGGCCCATATCCGTACTTGGCAAGCAGGTGGTGAT
This sequence comes from Dehalococcoidia bacterium, assembly GCA_034430255.1. Classification (GTDB taxonomy): domain Bacteria; phylum Chloroflexota; class Dehalococcoidia; order E44-bin15; family E44-bin15; genus DATKYK01. The sequence continues at coordinate 1,140 of DAOUEU010000072.1, forward strand.
AATCCCTCTTGTTGAGGAGTTTGATATTGACCTCGGGGTAGAGCTCCTTCATAAGACGCATCTTGCGCTTCTTTTCCCTGAGTAAATCCTGTTTCATAGTAGTGAGCTCTATATAAAGGTCCAGCTCAGGCAGGTAAAAATCCGGGGTGAACATCTCCTCCACCCTGTCATTATTCCACCCGAGGGGGAATGAGCGGGGCTCGTACATCCACTCAATCTTATAGAAGTCAAGGAGCCTGGCAAACTCCTCCTCAGAGGGATGGAAGAAGGAGACCGGTCGGATTAAATCCTGAGGCATTCTCGGCGGGCCAGTTTGTGATGGCAGCGCGTCGCTCGATGTTACGGGAAGACCTGCAGTTAGCTGGCGGAGCTGGGCATTTTCTACCGCGGTAGCAGCGAGACCGGCCACTGCAGTCAAGAACTTAATATCGTCATCGGAGAAATGGCGTTGCTCGTGAGTATAGACCCTCAGCGCGCCTATGACATTTTCACCTTGCTTGAGCGGTACACTGATCACGGACGCGAACCTCTGGCGCTGGGCCATTTCCCTGTATTGGATGCGGCTGTCAGTAGCAGCATCCAGCACGGTTACCACATTACCCTTAAGGGTATCGCTCAGGCTTTTATCCGCATCGAGGAATCCTTTGCGTAGATACCAATCGCTTAGACCATATGAGACGGCATGTAGCAGGCTGCGTCTTTGGGCATCGAAGAGGAGCACCGAGCAGCCTGCGGCTTTCATTGCTGAGGCAGTCTTCCTGGCGATAGTGGCTAGATTATCCCTTAACGTATCTCTGGATACGGGTTCGGCAGCAAGTTGCTGGAGCACTTTATAGTAAGCAGTTGTATGCTGTTCCATGGTGCTTGCCCTCGCTAAAAAGAGGGGGTGACGCTAATTTAGTCCGGCATTACTCTAAGCCGTCCACGCTCAGGCTGTCAAGTCCAGGTAGTTAAGCCGAAAAGCCTGTTAACATTTCACTCTACAATTAATGGGGTATGCGTTAGCAATAACTTGGGGGAGAAGACGGTAGTGGTATGCTATAGATAATGCGCTTCATGAAGTAGTAAAACGGCTCTTCATGCCGTGCTTCTCAGGAGCGCGAGGAGCAACTTAGCGGGGATTTTCGGTGGAGACATCGTAAATGAAAATGGGGCAGTTATCAGTTATTGACCACGATTACCAATAATAAGCATATATAGAGTGCTTTGGTTTGCACAGTCGCCTATTAGTGATGTAACCGATACGGTAGGCGCTCAGCTACGGCGGCAGCTTTTTTATAACTGTTTCCCCCTTTTATATTGACAAGGTCACAATTCAGCCATCTTCTAAAAAAGGCGGAGGACACTTTTTAAAGTGCCCTCCGCAAATAACCTTCTATTCAATTTTAATTTTTTTTGCTCGACTCAACTCACTCGCGATGTTTTCCACCGCACGAGGCCTCTATTTTTAAACCTATATGGCCTTCAATTCAACGAGTTGTTTTCGAGCCTCTTCTGCCCCGCCACCGGCAGGGCGTCACTTGTCCACCTGCCAGACTCCGTATACTTTGTGAAGCTTCATGAAACACCTCCCGAGGCAAAACTCAGCGTGGTATCCGTAAGCCTCTTAAAATATTAGACCACATTTAGTCTCATTTGTCAATAACCGCTTCGCTTGCCCACCTAAATTAGTGATACTATCATTTGCTCATTAAGCTGTCATAGTAAAAGGCTTTAACTGCTTAACGATGACTAAATGAGACGTGGGGATTGACATGCTACGCTCGCAATGACGGGCAGCAGCGTATGGTGCTTCGTGATAGAGAGGTTATTTTTACCTTATGTTAAGAAAAAGTCGCCCTTCTCTGTAAGGCAGAACTTGTTTCGGAATCTCAATATTAATACAATGACCCAATCTGCCGGGGCCGTTGGCAGAGACCTCATAGTACATTACCAGGGTCCCGATTTAGGCCGAAGCATCGTCCGACCTGTAGGCCTCGTGGGACTCCCCTTTGTAGCTCATGCCTGTTGGAACCTGAGGTGTGGCACCTGTTTCTTCTCTTCCACTTGTCCCCCTGTTTGATTAGTGGCAAAGCAAATAGCTGGCTTTGCTGGTTGCACTGGCGTTTCTTTATTGCTACAATCTTGCTCGGTGGCGGTAAGACGAGTCGTAACTAAAGTTGAGAGGAGCAAGCGGGATGATTGATATTGAGGAGATGCGTCAGCGGTTTGATAACTCGCCCTGCGCGGTTCATCTTGGCATGAGCCTGGAGGAGCTGTCATCGGGATATGCCAGGGTGAAGCTCGAGCTAAAAAGGGAGTTTCTGAACTGGGATAATATGATTCACGGTGGCGTTATCGCCACCTTACTTGACCAGGCTTTTGGTTGCGCATGCAATACTCTGGAGAATATACACGTTGCTGTCCAGATGAACATCCATTTCCTTGCCGCAGCGCCGGTTGGGGAGACCATCTATGCTGAGTCCAGGGTTTTGCATGCAGGAAAGAGAGTGGGGGCATCGGAGATGACGGTCTTCGATTCCAGGGGGAAGACAATCGCCCGGGCCACGGGAACCACTGTCTCTATGGGACCGCGAAGCTGACCGTGGCATTACGGTTGTTCATGGAGAATACTAGAGGGGTGAGAAGAGATGATTGTTGAGATGAGAAGGGACGCCAGCAAAGATCAGGTCGATCACGTGGTGGAAAGGGCACACTCCTTTGGCTTTGAGGTGCAGTTGAACCTGGGTACCGAAAAGACGGTGGTGGCTATCCTGGGCGGCGATACCGGCAAGGTACAGACCGATGTTTTCGCCGTTTTGCCCGGGGTTGAGGGCGTCACCCGTGTGATGAAGCCGTATAAGCTTGCCTCAAGGGAGTTCCATCCCAGGCCAAGTAGAATAAATGTATCTGGCGTGGAAATAGGGGGGGAGAGGGTAGTAGTAATGGCCGGCCCTTGCGCCGTGGAGAGTGAGGAGCAGCTTATGGAGACGGCCAGGGCGGTCAGGGATCTGGGGGCTGCGGTGGTGAGAGGTGGCGCCTTTAAGCCCCGCACCTCGCCCTTCAGCTTCCAGGGGCTGGAAAAGGATGCTTTGACGATGTTGGCCCGGGTCAAATCCGAGCTTGGCATTCCGGTCATCACCGAGGTGGTTGACATCAAGAACATAGGCTTGATCGCCAGGCACGCTGACATTTTACAGGTCGGCGCCCGCAACATGCAGAACTTCGCACTGCTCAAGGAGTTAAGCAAGCTGAGGCATCCCATCCTGCTGAAAAGGGGGCTTTCCGCTACTGTCACCGAGTGGCTGACTGCTGCCGACTATCTAATGGCTGAGGGCAATCGGCGGGTAATTCTGTGTGAGCGCGGAGTTAGAACCTTCGAGGATAGTGTCCGGTTTTCCGTGGACATCAGTTCGATTGCGGTGGTCAAGCACTTCAGCCACCTACCGGTCATAGTGGATCCGAGCCACGCTGCGGGACACTTTGCCTATGTGCCCAGCATCGCCAGGGCTGCGATAGCCGCCGGGGCGGATGGTCTCCTGATAGAGGTACACCGCAATCCGGAAGAAGCGCTCGTCGATGGCCTGCAATCGCTTACCATCCCGAACTTCGAGCGGCTGATGGCCGAGCTGAAGCCCATAGCTGGGGCGGTGGGCAGGTACATCTAGGGCTAGCCGCTGGTTAAGAAGGCTTCAGTTACGTGACCCCTCTCGGTATTTGTGGGGCGGTTTATGGGGTAAGGCGATGATTGCATATAGGGTTAGCCTGGAGCATCCGCTCCAGGTTTTATTGCAGGAGCAGGCAACTGAACGCAGTTTGGTTAGACCATGCCTTTAGTCCTCATGGTGAGGCCCTGGGTGATTCGAGATACTAAGAGAGTAGCTCAATCGAATAACCGATAACGATTAACTGCGAGGCAGGCTAATGTCAGTTTCACCGAGGTTGCGGCAACAGATGGCGGAGGGTGGCTGGATCAGGAAGATGTTTGAAGAGGGGATCGCTCTCAAGAAGAAACTGGGTGAGGGTAGTGTTTTCGACCTCTCCCTGGGTAATCCGGTAATGGAGCCGCCCGACGAATTTCGCAAGGAGCTTCGCCGGTGGGTGAACCAGCCAAGTCCCGGTATGCACCGATATATGCCCAACGCCGGTTATCCCGAGACGCGTGAAGCCGTCGCTCACTATCTTTTGTCCCAGACCGGACTACAATTTACCCGGGATGAGATAGTGATGACATGTGGCGCTGCCGGAGGGATAAATGTGGTGCTGAAAACTATCGTCGAGGCTGGCGATGAGGTAGTAATCCTCGCCCCCTACTTTGTCGAATACATATACTACATAGAAAATGCTCAGGCTCTCCCCCGAATAGTCCCCACTGATAGCCAGTTCATACCTGATTTGAAGATTCTGGAGGAAAATATAACGCCTCAAACGAGAGCAGTCCTGGTCAACTCCCCCAATAATCCCACCGGTGCAGTCTATGGCTACGATATACTGAGCGGGATTGGCAGGCTGCTGGGCAAAAAAGAAGCTGAGTATGGAAGGGAGATATTCCTTATTAGCGATGAGGTCTACCGCAGGCTGGTATACGATGGGGTGGAGTGCCCATATGTCTTTCAGTACCATCCCAGAACAATCGTGGCGACTTCTTTCTCCAAGGACCTGGCTTTACCTGGTGAGCGTATCGGGTATATCGCGTTGAATCCTGAGTATGAGGGTCGGGGTGAGTTGATAAGCGGGTTGGTGTTCTGCAATCGCGTGCTCGGTTTTGTTAATGCTCCAGCATTAATGCAGAATGTGGTGAAGGGTCTGCAGCACGCATCCGTTGATATAGATATATACAGGGGAAAGAGGGACCTTTTATATAGTA
>DAOUEU010000073.1:0-11496 GCA_034430255.1 Dehalococcoidia bacterium
AAAGGGACCCCAATCACTTTAACACATCGGCTCCCTCCCCAGCGGACTATCTTGAGGCCTACCGCGAGCTAAGCACTAGAGCGCAGAGCATTATTTGCATCACCCTCTCAGCCAAGCTCAGCGCACTTCACGATACAGCCCAACTGGCAAAAGAGCAGGCTAAGCAGGAGATTCCCCACACCGCTATCGAGATTTTGGACTCCCGGACCTGCGCTGCTGCCGAGGGGTTTGTCGTCCTGGCAACAGCACGGGCTATAGAGGAGGGCAAGGAAATGGCCGAGGCCATTAAAGCCGCGGAGAATGTGAGGGATAAGGTCAATCTCCTGGCCCTTATGGAAACCATACGACATGCATATCGATCGGGACGTATCCCAAAGGTTGCAGCTCGGATAGGCTCCACCTTGAGCATCAAGCCGATATTCAGCATATACGATGGTGCAGTAGCTTTTATGGGCCTCGCCAGGACCAAAGAGCGCGGTGTAAAACGAATCATACAAATGATGCGAGAGAAGGTTGGGGAAAGCCCAGTACACGTAGCGGTAGTACATGCAGATGCTCTTGAGGAGGCCCAGAGGCTCAAGGAACGGGTAGCATCTGAGTTTGACTGCTGCGACCTCTGGATCAGTGAATTCAGCCCGATAATGGGCTATACTACAGGAAGGGGGCTAATCGGACTCGCCTTTTATATCAATTGAGGAAGCTATGATGAGAAAGGTTGGTATTATTACTGACAGCACCGCTTGCATACCTGAAGAACTGGTGACGAAATATAATATTGGCGTGGTACCACTCCAGATAATTTTCGAAGGCAAAAGCTATCTGGACGGCATCGACATGAGCCCCGGCGAAGTCTACCGCATCATGCGGCAGCGTGAGAATCTCCCCACCACCTCCACTCCATCGGCAGGGAATTTCCTAGACGCCTATCGCCAGTTGAGCGAGCAGGTAGAAAGCATACTCTGTATCACACTCACATCGCAACAGAGCAAAATCTACGATACCGCGCTGGTAGCTAGAGATTTGGCCAAAGAGACGCTTACCAACACTGCCATCGAGGTTCTAGATAGCCGATCGGTAGGCGGCGCCCTGGGGCTTATAGTCCTTGAGGCAGCCCGCGCTGCCAGCCAGGGGGCAGACATGGCTCAGGTGGCTGAGGTGGCACGCGGTATGATGCCCAGGGTACATTTCATCGCGATGTTGGATACCCTATTCTATCTGGCCAGAACCGGTCGTACCGGCAGGGCAGCAGCCTGGGCTGGTTCGCTACTGAAGATAAAGCCTATAGTGGAGCATACTACTTCTACCGGAGTAACCATGCCGGTAGCGCGTCCCCGGACCAAGACAAAGGCAGTAAAGCAACTCATAGACATAATGGCAGAACGGGTTGGGGATTCCCCGGTGCATGTCATCGCGCACCATGCCGATGAGCTTGAGGATGGGGAGAAACTCAAGGCCGAGATTGCCTCACGATTCAACTGTGTCGAGCTTTATCTAACAGAGTTCACCCCCGGTATGGGTGTTCACGCCGGCCCGGGAGTGCTTGGCATCACCTTTTATACCGAGGAATGAGAAACACATTGTTCTCAAGCTCAAGCTAAGCTAAACCTCAATCAGCAATCTGGCTCATATATATTATATAGATGTGTGACACTTTGTATCGTGTTTTTAGACAACTTATCATTGAAAGACGTTTTGCGATGAATCAACCTTGGGGACAAGTGGAGGGAAAAAATATCCGCAGTGCATATTGGTTTTACTGGGACGAAGCTATAAAGGGGGCTCCAGAGGTGGATTTCCCTCTGGCAGTGGTCCCCCCCCTATATATCGGGGCAGAAATACAATCTAGAGCTGGTGGGAAAAGATGAGAATTATCTATACAAGGACAAAGCCCCGACACCTGTGGTGAAAATCCTTTATGTTCCCAGATAGCCCATGATATGGCAACAGAACCGGTACGCGATAACATATAAAAGGCGAAAGGAACGTAAAGAGCGAAAAGGCGCATGGAAGATACCCAAACTAGAAGAGATGTGGAGCGACTGAAGGAAAGCCTGGGCGAATTGCCCGAGCCAACCATCAATCCGGCCTTCATCGTGGTAAGTGGCCTGCCAGGGAGTGGTAAATCCTACCTCTGCCGCCAACTTGCCAAGCGACTTTTATCTCTCTCTCCCCGACCTATAGCTTCATCTTCGACCTCCGTAAATCCCAATTCTACAAATTTCCCCATCCTGGAGAGCGATGCAATGAGACGATCCCTCTTCGCCACCCCCAACTATAGTCGCGGCGAAAGCGACCGCCTGTTTCAGGCCTGCTACATGCTCATTGAAGAACTGCTTGGAAAAGGTATCCCGCTTATCCTCGACTCCACAAACCTGATCGAGCGCCACCGGGAGCACCTCTATCACATCGCTGAAAGAGCGGGGGCCAGGCTGATTCTGGTACGTGTTGAGGCACCCCCCGAATTGATACGTGAGCGCCTTAAGGACCGACTCTTGAGCCCTGACCCTGATGACAAATCCGAGGCTGACTGGAGTGTTTACCAGCAGATGAGCGCCGCTTCTGAGCGCATTCGACGAAATCACTTCGCCGTCGATACTTCAAGGGATATCACCCCCGTAATCGATAAGATTGTGCGTGAGGTAAATCGTTAAACTTCAGCAATTTCAGTGGGTTCAGTACAGTAGCCGCGCCGGTAATGAGCCGATATCTCAATTACCGTAGGCTTTAAATGGGCAAAACCAACGAGGAGGTCGAATAGAGAGATGGAGATTCAGGTTGTATCAGGGGATATCACCAAGCTACCCGTAAGTGCCATCATAGTGAATCTCTTTGAAGGGGTGAAAAAAACCAGCGGGGCTACGGCAGCGGTAGATAAGGCACTTGGCGGGCTTATTACCCAGCTCATCGCTGAGGGGGAGATTAAGGGGAAGCGCAACCAAGTCACCATGATTCATAGCATGGGTAAGATCGCGCCGCAGCGGGTGGTCGTCGCTGGCCTGGGAAAGGAAAAGGAACTAACCCTATCCGTGATTCGGGGGGTTGCTGCCGAGTCGTGTCGCTCACTCAGAAAGGTTGGCGCGAGGCAGGTGGCCACCATTGCTCACGGTACCGGCGTGAGGGGCATTGATGCCGATAAATCAGCCCAGGCGGTAACGGAAGGCGCCATGCTGGGTCTATATACCTTCCTCAAGCACCAAACGAGGGAAGCGGAGGAGGGGGAGATCGAGCAACTACTCATCGTGGGGCAGGGGGAGAAGCTCGCTTTGCTTAAGCGGGGGTGCGCAAGGGGACGGATAATGGCAGAGGCCACAAACCTGGCCCGGGACATGGCCAACGAGCCGGCCAACTATATGACCCCTACCCATATGGCAGAGGTAGCGCAAAGGGTTGCCGGTGAGTGGGGGCTCGAGTGCCGCATCCTGGAGCAAGCGGATATGGAAAAGCTGGGGATGGATGCCTTCCTCGGCGTATCCCGGGGAAGCAGGCAGCCGCCAAAGCTCATCGTCCTAAGCTATAAGGGTGGCGACCCTCAAAGAAGCACCCTGGGGCTTGTGGGCAAGGGTATAACCTTCGACTCCGGGGGCATCTCCATCAAGCCATCAGAGGGTATGGGGGACATGAAGGGAGACATGGCCGGTGGCGCGGCCGTTATCGCTGCCATGCGTGCCATCGGTGAGCTCAAGCCCCAGGTTAGTGTCACTGCGCTCGTGCCCGCAACAGAGAACCTTCCGGATGGTGCAGCCCTAAAGCCGGGGGATATTATACGGGCGTCTAATGGCAAGACCATCGAGGTCGTAAACACCGATGCCGAGGGGCGACTCATCCTGGCCGATGCCCTCAGTTATGCTCTCAAGCTGGGGCTTTCCCCGGTGGTAGATGTCGCTACGCTGACAGGGGCATGTCACATCGCATTGGGCGATCTCTGCACAGGAGCCTTTGGCAATAATCAGAAGCTAATAAATAAAGTGCTCAAGGCGGGTGAGGAGGCTGGCGAGTACATCTGGCAGATGCCCATGTATGAGGAGTACAGGGAGCAGAATAAGAGCGATGTCGCCGACATCAAGAACTCCGCTGGAAGATGGGGGGGTGCGATCACCGCGGCCCATTTCCTCGCCGAATTCGTTGAGCAGACACCATGGGTACACCTGGATATCGCCGGTCCTTCACGCGCCGAGAAGGAGCGAAACCAACTGGTAAAAGGGGCAACCGGTGTTGCTGTTAGAACCCTGGTCAACCTCGCCCTAGCTCATGAGTCATGAATGAAGCTGAAGGAAATATTTAGAGAGATTACTGAAAAAGAGGTGCACGATACTTCATGCTGGGAATCTGGAGCTATACACCAGCTTTAAAAAGTCCCCAAGATTGGGGGGTTTGGAGATTAATTGTGACTATCTCAGCAGTCTCTTAGAAAAGGAGGGATAAAAATGAAGCTAAAATGGCTTGGTCACGCTGCTTTCCTTATTACATCGGAGGAAGGGGTCAAGATCATTACCGACCCATTCGAGCCGGGGACCTTTGGGGTAGATTATGGCAAAATAGAGGATGCAGCCGACATCGTGGTGGTGAGCCACGAGCACCCTGACCATAACTATGTGAAGGGTGTTCCCGGCAGCCCCCAGGTAGTGAGGGGCGCCGGGAGGCATCAGTTGAAGGGTATCGAGTTTATGGGGATAGCAAGCTATCACGATGATAGCGGCGGCAAGAAGCGGGGCCCGAATAATATATTCTGTTTTACCGTAGACGGCATAAGGTTATGTCACCTCGGTGACCTGGGGCACCAGCTCAGCGACAAGCAGATCGCCGCTATCGGCAAGGTTGATGTCCTGATCACCCCTATGGCAGGGAACTTCACCCTCGATGCCGCTGGAGCACACCGTATGGTCGATCAGATAAAGCCCCGCGTGGTTATCCCCATGCACTATCAAACCGACAGGTGCCCCAATTTCCCGGTAAGCGATGTCGAGCCTTTCCTGGCTGGCAAGACCAATGTGAAGCGACTGGACACCTCTGAGGCGGAGTTTAAATCCGACAAGCTCCCCACGACCACAGAGATTGTGGTGCTCCAGCACGCCCTGTAGCGAGATTTGATATCTACTTCCATGCATCCCTCCGTTTTAGATACTCCTTAAGTGCCTCCCTCCAGGAGGGCATTTCCCTACCTAAAATCTCGGGGATAGGGAAGGGGTCAAGAACACTGTTCTGCGGTCTCATCGCCGGTCTGGGGAACTGATCTGAGGTAACGGGAATGACTTCTATATCCCTTCCGGAGAGCCGGAATATCTCCCTAGCGAAGTCATACCAAGTGGTAGGCTCTGAGTTGGTAATGTGATAAATCCCGTAGCGCTCTGTTTGAATAAGCTCAACAACCGCCTGGGCGAGGTGATAGCTCCAGGTGGGACACCCTTTCTGGTCCTTTACCACAGATATCTGCTTCTCTCTTTGCCCGAGCTCAAGCATGGTCTCTATAAAGTTTTTACCATGGAGTCCAAATAACCAGCTGGTGCGAATGAGGTAAAACCTACTGAGAAGCCAAAGTAGGTACCTCTCACCGAGTAGCTTGGAGCGACCGTAGGCACTTAAGGGATTAGGCTCATCATAGATTGTAAAAGGGCTTTCCTTGGCACCATCAAAGACATAGTCGGTGCTGAAATGGACTAAAGGGATACCCCTCTGCTGGCAGGCAAGGCAGATGTTCTGAACACCGAATCCGTTTACTAAAAGCGCCCGGGGCTCCTCTTTCTCCGCCTCATCCACCCTAGTATAGGCGGCGCAGTTAACCACAATCTCGGGCTCGAAATCATCCACTGCAGTCCTAACCGCCTTGAAATCGGTAATATCGAGCTCATCATGGAGCGGTGAAAGAATTTCATACCCACGCTCCGAAAGGCAGGTAGTGAGGTCTCTTGCCAGCATCCCTCCAGCACCCGCGACAAGAACCTTCATCCCATTTTTACCTCCCATTCGTAGGGGATAGAGGGATCATCGTAGAGGAGACGATACTCATCGGGCTCTTTATAGTTATAGAGCTCGGTGGGGAAGTTGACAATCATGGCCATCTCATTTCCCACAGCAGTGAAGTCATGATATACAAGGAATGGGATCTTTACCGGAATAGGATTTAGGTTGCCGATATAAAACTCATTCAGCATGCTCTTTGTCGCAGAGTCCTCACGGGCATCGTATAGGGCGAGCTTGGCAACACCCTGGACGCAGGTGAAACGGTCGTTCTGAAGCTTGTGGTAGTGCCAGGCCTTTATCACACCCTGATAGCATATGCTCACATACGCCTGCCCAAATTTATCAAACACCTCCCAGTCCCAGCGCATCATCTCCATAAGCCAACCACGCTCATCAGGGATTGGGCGGAGCTATCACATCGTGACCCCGAATAAGTAGTCCATCTCTACATCCTAAAGTTCTATTCTGGCATCATCGCCGACAAAGAGTTTTATCGCCCTGAATCTTTCGTCCGCCTTCTGGAGTTCAACCCCCCTTCCTATGACACTATCCTCCAGGCGCTCAATACGATAAATATGGCTATTTTCTAAAATAACCGAGTGCTCTATGGATGAATCCTCTATTACTGTGCCAGCGCCTATACTGGTAAAGGGGCCTATTAACGAATTCCTGATCTGACACCCCTCAGCAACGGATACGGGGCCTCGAACAGTGCTCCCTTCCACCTTAGCCCCTTCCCTAATCTCAACCCTTCCCGCGATCTGGCTCTTAGAATCAACATCGCCCTTGATACTCGGCTGCAACAGATCATCGAGCACCACCCGGTTTGCCTCCAGCAGGTCATCTTTCTTCCCGGTATCCAACCACCATCCCTTCAGGATGTGGCTTTGAACCGTCTTACCCAGGTCAAAGAGCTTCTGGATGGCATCGGTTATCTCCAGTTCTCCTCGCCAGGATGGCTTAATCTGAGCTATTGCCTTGTGGATTTCAGGCGTGAAAAGATAGGCACCGACCAGGGCAAGGTTGCTCTTGGGTTCTTTCGGCTTTTCCACCAGCCGCGTCACTTTACCTGAGGAATCAAGCTCGGCAACGCCGAAAAAACGGGGATCGCTAACCTCCTTCAATAGAACCAGAGCATCACACCGGAGGCCATTGAACTCATCAACGAAAGCCTTGACGCCTCCCTGAATTAGATTATCGCCGAGGAACATGAGAAAGGAGGAGCTGCCAAGGAAGTCCTGGGCTGTCTCCACAGCATGAGCGAGTCCCAATGGCTCCGGCTGTAAAATGTAGGTAATTTTAGCCTGCCACTTTGAGCCATCTGCTACAACCTCCTTTATCCGGTTGCCCGTCTCCGGCGAAACGATAATGCCGATATCGGTAATTCCCGATTCTATTACCTGGTCTAGGACATAGAAAAGTATGGGTTTATTGGCTACAGGGAGAAGCTGCTTGGCGACGGTATGGGTAATGGGCTTGAGTCGTGTACCGGTGCCACCAGCCAATATCAAAGCTTTCATCGGATCTCCCTTCGTGTATCAGGATGGAATGATGTTCTACACCTACCCATGATAGCATTTCACTTCACGGTGACGCTCTTTGCCAGGTTCCTGGGCATATCTATAGAGCAGCCCCTCTCTTTAGCAGCATAATAGGCCAGGAGCTGCAGTACAACCGAGTTAATCACCGGTGAGAATATAGAATTAATACTGGGTACACGGATGACGTGGTCTACGAATTGTTCTATGTCCTCATCATCTTCACCAGCCAGGGCAATCACGGGTGATTCCCTCGCCTTTATCTCCTTTATATTTGCCAGCATCGCTTCATATGTATCATCCCTGGCAGTAATGGCGATGACCGGGGTATCGGGTGTTAGCAAAGCGAAGGGGCCATGCTTGAGCTCCCCTGCAGGATAGCCCTCAGCGTGGATGTAAGATATCTCCTTGAGCTTCAAGGCCCCCTCAAGTGCCGCGGGGAAATTGATGCCCCGGGCAACAAAGAAAACACTATCATACGTAGATAGATATTTCCCATACTGCGCTATCTTTTCCTCGTCATTTAATATAAGCTGCACTCTATCCGGCAGCACGCTCAACTCATTGATCAAGCCCTGGAGGGATCTGATATCCATTTTTGCCTCCGATAGAGCCAATAGATAAAGCGCCATTAGCTGAGCGATGAAGCTCTTGGTTGCAGCTACACTTATCTCCGGTTGTGCCATAATGTAAAACGTCTGATCAGCGACTCGGGTGACGCTACTTCCAATACAGTTGGTAATGGCCAGGGTTTTGCATCCCATCTGCTTCGCCTTTTTTAAAGCCCCCATTAAATCAGCGGTCTCGCCAGATTGGGTGATGCCAACCACCCAGGTTTTACCCAACACGGCGTCAGAGTGGCTGAACTCAGAGGCTATCTCCACCCTCACCGGTACTCTCGCTATCCTTTCCAGCAAACATCTACCTACAAGACCGGCATGATAGGAGGTGCCACATGCCAGCAGCAGGACGTCCTCGAAATCAGCGCGCTCCAGCCCCAGGTCAACCGCTGGCTCTATGGCCGATATATGTCCACCCAGGGTATCCCTTATCACCCTGGGCTGCTCGTGTATCTCCTTGAGCATGAAGTGCTCATAGCCACCCTTCTGAGCATCCTCCAGGGACCAGGGGATCACGTTGGTCTCCCTCCTCACCTCACGATCCTGGTTTAAGAGCCTTATCTCATCCCCGGTGATAACACCTACATCCCCATCCTCCAAATATATCACCCGGTCAGTATAGTCCAGCAGTGCAGGCACATCTGAAGCAACGAAGTTCTCCCCATCACCAACACCTATCACAAGCGGGCTCTCATTTCTGGCTACCAGTAGCTCTTCATGGTTCGTTGTGAGCACGATCAGGGAGTAGGAACCCTTAACATCTGCGAGTGCCCTTTTTACCGCTTGCTCCAGATCACCCTGATAATACCTCTCGATTAGATGCGGCATCACCTCGGTATCCGTCTCGGAGAGAAATCGATGTCCCTCCCCGATTAGCTCATCTCTGAGCTGCTGTGAGTTATCTATCACCCCGTTATGTACCACCGCGATATTGCCACTACAATCCGTGTGCGGGTGAGCATTGGACCTGGAGGGTTTACCATGGGTCGCCCATCTGGTATGGCCGATACCCAGCCTGCCCTTATCCCGGGGTAGAGATCTCTCCAGTTGCTCCACCCTTCCCACATCCTTGCTGACCCTGATAGTGCTACCCAGGACAGCGATTCCACAGGAATCGTATCCCCTATACTCCAATCTCTTCAATGATTGGAGTAGTATGGGCTGGGCATCCCTGCCCCCAATATAGCCCACGATGCCACACATTATCACATCACCAGGCTTCCGTCTGGTATCTTCCCCGAGAGCAACTTCAGCGCCCGTACGCGGGAGTGATTACCAAGGATTACCCCTGGTCTAGCTATCACATTGTCCTCAATGTCGCAGTGCTCACCCACCACTGCCCCGGTGTTCACCTCATGATATTCACCCTCAACGTCGATCAGCGCTTCGCCGCTAAAGGCCGAAAAATGCCCCCCCAGAACCGAGCCGCGATCGACAATCGTGTCCTCCAGTATGGAGCCCGGTCCTATGCGGGCGCCGTTTCTGATAGCGCTGTTCCTGACCTGGCTGAAGGGTGATATGGTGACCTGATCTCCGATGCTGGTTGCGGGTAATATGCAGGCGTGCGGGCCTATCTCCGAGTTCTCCCCGATTATAAGCGGCCCTACCAGATAGCAGCCAGCCCTGACCACTGTCCCCCTCCCTATGGAGACCACTCCTTTCAAGGTCACGCCTTTCTCAACAGTGCCTGCTACGCTCTGCGATATGTCACCCAGCGCTATATCATTTAACCTCAATATATCCCAAGGGTACACAGCATCGAGCCAGGTATCGTCCGTCTCTTGAGCCGCTATCTTATAACCCCGGGCCACCATATTCTCCAGCACCATCGGGAGTTCGCCCTCTTCTTCTATAAATTCCATTATGCCCCGGTCAAGGGCATAAATGCCGGTATTTACCAGCTTGCTCTTCGCCTCCTGGGGCTTCTCCACGATCTCCTCAACCATCCCCTTTTTAACAGTCACCACGCCATACTTGGATATGTTTTCCTGCCTTTTTACCAGGATGATGCCTGGTTTTACCTCAACTAGCTTAGCGATAGTATCAGGCTTAATGATGTTATCCCCGGGTAGGACCAGGAAGCTATCCCCGACCACGTCTCTGGCTTGCCTCAAGGCGTGAGCAGTGCCCAGTTGCTGCCTCTGAACTACATAATCGATCTCCACGCCGAACTTCTCCCCGGAGCCGAAATAGTCTTGAACCTGTTCCTTTCTGTAGCCAACCACCATTACGATATGTCGCACGCCGTTAAGCGCCAGGGCCTCGATCACATATTGCAGTATCGGCTTATTGGCTATGTTGATCATCACCTTTGGCTTCAGGACAGTAAAGGGCCTGAGCCTCTGCCCTTCGCCAGCGGCCAGTATCACTGCCTGCTCTATCCTCATAGTGAACCCCCGAAAACCATGCTCGTAAGCCTATCCAAATACCCTTGAGTTGGGCGCTATTACACCGCTGGCCACCGCTCCAGCACCGATATAGGTGTCATTTCCTATGAGGCTGCCTGCATCGATGCAGGCATTGACCCCAGTCTGGACCCCATCCCCCAAAATAGCCCCCAGCTTATACCTCCCAGTATCGATGCCCATCGCCCTGATTTCCCCCTTGTCAAGCCGAAGATTTGCAATCTTGGTACCAGCTCCAAGATTGCAACCTTCACCAATGATGCTATCCCCCACATAGTTATGGTGTGGGATCTTGCTGTCTCTCATAATGATGGAGTTTTTCACCTCTACAGCACTGCCGATATGGCAGTTGTCGCCGATGGATGTGCTGGGGCGAATATAGCAGCTAGGGCCTATCTCACAGTTCTCCCCGATTACCACCGGCCCTTCGATATATGAATTTGCCCTTATCACTGTGCCCCTTCCTATAGACACCAATCCCCTAATCACCACGTTTCCCTCCTGAGACCCCAGGTTCTCGGATGCAACCCTGGGCATAAGAGCTTCATTCCCCGCCAACAGGTCCCAGGGGTAGCTCAAATCAAGCCAATGGTCGATCACCTCATAGGTAACTATATACCGCTCGTCTATTAGAAGTTGCAATGAGTCCGTTATCTCATACTCACCCCTGGGTGATTTCTTGACCCTTGATGCAGCATTGAAAATGTCCGGAGTTAGAAGGTATAGCCCAGCATTGGCCATATTAGAGGGGGGCTTTGCCACCTTCTCATAAATGCGCAGCACCTGGCCCTCCCCTACCTCCACCACCCCCAAATCCCGCGGGTTCATCACCTCCGCCAGGCTCAAGGTAATCTCATTTTTAGCAACCATTCTACGGATGTCCTTTTCCCCCACAATTACATCACCGTTTATCAGCAGGAATTTCCCATCCACAAATCTCTCGACCATCCTCAGCGCATGGGTGGTACCTAACTA
>DAOUEU010000074.1:0-2696 GCA_034430255.1 Dehalococcoidia bacterium
ATGGCTCCGAATTCCTGTCTGGTTGAAATTGTAAAGAGGAGGGAATGAATATGGCTAAATGGGGTATGGTAATAGATATAAAAAAGTGCAATGCTTGCTACAGCTGTTTCATAGCCTGCAAAGATGAGTACTGGGATAACGATTATCCTCCCTATTCTGCAGCCCAGCCGAAGCTCGGACAATTCTGGATGGACCTCGTGAAGAAGGAGCGTGGAACGTACCCGTGGGTGAAGGTCGCATACATACCTGTACTTTGCATGCAGTGCGATAACGCGCCCTGTGTTAAGGCTGCCAAGAACGGTGCGGTGTACAAAAGGCCCGATGGGATAGTGATAATAGACCCGAAAAAGGCCGTCGGACAAAGGCAGATAGTGGATGCTTGCCCCTATCACGTAATATTCTGGAACGAAGAAAAACAGCTCCCGCAAAAGTGTACCTTCTGTGTACACATGATTGAGGAAGGGAAGATTCCCAAGTGCGTGCAGGTATGTCCCAGTGGCGCCTTAATGTTCGGCGACCTGGAGGACCCTAAGAGCGACGTGTCCAAAATCGTGGCTTCGGGGAAAACTGAGGCCCTTAACCCTGAACATAAAAACAAGCCGAGAGTGTACTACCTGAGTGTGCCGAAGCTTTTCATTGCTGGCTCCGTTGTATATGGTGACGCAGATGAATGTGCTGAGGGAGTGTCGGTAACCCTGATAGACCAGTCTACCGGCAAGTCAATGGAAATCTCAACAAACAACTTCGGAGACTTCGAATTTGATGGCCTCGGCGGAGGAAAGTACTCCGTGAAATTTGAATCTAAGGGATACTCAGCGAGGACGGTCGATGTTGACCTGAAAATTGACAACTATCTGGGAGTCGTGACCCTGACCAAGGCTAAGCCCTAAAACACATCTTCGCTTTTCAGTGCAGTGGAAACTAAGATTTTCTGGGCTTGACCTTTCTATAAAGCTTTATATTTCCCGGGAGTCTGGGCCATCAGTAATCGACGAGGTTGATTATGTGGGCTCACAAGAGAGTGTGATTATTGCTGCCCATGGAGCTCCTTTCCAAAGGGGGGCGGGTCGATCTTGGGCGATGAGTGACACCCTAGATACTTTTGGGGTGGAGTCAAAGATATTATACGAAGAGGTGGAAATAAAATGAGAAAATGGTTACTTGTAGTGGTTGTAGTGGTTGTAGTGGGTGTCGTTATCGGCTTGCTGGCGAGTGGGGTTATTCCCACCGGAGGACCCACAGTACCGACAAAAATCCTCGTCGGCGTACCATCTCCGCAAACCGGCATGTATGCTGGGTTCGGCGAGGGTGGCGTCTGGGGGATGCAAGCGGCTGTCGACGATATCAATGACCTAGGCGGGGTATATATAGAAGAGTACGCCAATAACCTAACCCTCGAGCTTGTAGTTCGCAATACGGAGAGCGACCCAGATAAAGCAGGAACTCTTGCTGAAAGCCTAATTCTTACCGATAAGGTAAACTTCCTGGCGTATGGTGACCAACCCCCGCCAATGAATGCTCCTATAGCTACCAAAGCTGAGGCGAATGAAATCCCGTACATCTGTACAACCGGCCCTGCAGAACCCTGGTTGGGTATGCGGGCAGACGCTGGGGGCTGGTCATACACTTGGGCCACTGGCTTGTTTGCCATAGGGGACCCGGGTGACAAGGGACCTGGATATACTATAGCCGATACTTGGTTGGCTATGCTGGACTTGGTTGGCAACGAGACTAATATGGTAGCGGGTGTCTTCGCCTCTGATGACCCGGACGGGGTTGGTTGGCACGCGGCGTTCCCTGGAATACTGGCAGACTGGGGTTGTACTGTTGTCGCTAATGAAACAGGGAAAAGCCTGTTGCCGATGGACACTACAGACTTTAGTGCCCTTATAGATGAATGGGTGGACAATAATGTTGAGATAATCTGGGGTAATGCTCCCGCCCCCTTCGTGAAGACGTTGTTGGAACAAGCTTGGGCCACGGAGGGGTTCGCACCTAAGCTAATCTCCATCGGCAGAGCACCGCTTTTCTACGAAGATGTATCATCTTGGGCTGGTGATGCACCACTCGGTGTCCTTGTGGAGATATGGTGGGATCCGGCATGGGGAGACTCCCCGGGTATTGGTACCACAACTCCGGAATCACTTGCCGCAAGATACCTTGCAGATACGGGTGCGGATGCAGTAAACCGCAGTATCGGGGCGGGCTACAGCATAATTCAGGTCCTGATTGACGCCATCGAAAGAGCGGGCACACTGGACGCAGACGAGGTCTGTGCTGCCTTGGCGGAAACCGACTTAATGACAATTCGCCATCGCGTCGTGTTTGATGAGAACCAGTTTAGCCGGGGTCCGCTGGTATATGGCCAGTGGCAGTGGGACGAGGAAGCAGAGGATTGGGTATGCCCCATCGTCCTGTCCAAGCATACCTTCATAGAAAAGACAGGCGAGGTGCTATTCCCCATCCCTTAGGGGCCATGAAGTGGGCTAGGTAACAACGAAGGGGGGACCGATGTGATGATAAACCAGTCATCATCTCGAGCCCCCCAAAGTGAAGGTAACAGAACCAGGAATTTTTTAGCCGAATTTAATTCTCGGGAGAGTGGAAACATTGAGCGAACCGATGCTTTCCGTTAGCGGAGTGACTAAGCGTTTTGGAGGATTGGTTGCTCTCAGAGACTTAAGTTTTGATATACA
>DAOUEU010000075.1:0-20814 GCA_034430255.1 Dehalococcoidia bacterium
CGCGGGAGATCGTGCGCCGCTTTAATTATATCTTCGGACCCACCTTCCCTGAGCCCCAGGCAAAGCTCACCGATGCCCCCATTATCCTGGGGCTCGACGGTGCAAGCAAGATGAGTAAGAGCCTTAACAACGAGGTCGAGCTAGCAGCCTCGCCCGAGGAGACGCGGGAGCGGGTGATGGGTGCCTTCACCGACCCGGAGCGGAAGTACCGCAATGACCCAGGCCACCCTGATACGTGTAATGTATGGCGCCTGCACCGCCACTTTAATAGCAACGGGGTGGATGTAATTGCTCGTGAGTGCAGGGAGGCCATCCGCGGTTGTGTGGAATGCAAGGAGCAACTGGCGGAGGTGATAAACCGGTATTTAGCCCCCTTCCGTGAGCGGCGAGCCGCGCTGGCGGCAAGACCACAGTATGTAGATGAGGTGGTTACAGATGGTGCCCTCCGCGCCTGTGCCATCGCCACCGAGACCCTGAGAGAGGTCAAAGAGAGGATGGGGCTTATCTAGGATGACAATGGGCGATTTGCCATTAGGCGGGAGCGGCAGGGGGGCTTATGAGGTGGCAGTCCAGGCGGTGAGGGAGGCGGGAGACATCATTATGGCCCATTTCCACGGCGAGAAGCGCATCTCCTACAAGAAGGGGAGGAGCAACATCGTCACAGACGTCGATATACTGGCGGAGGAGAGGATTACTCAGATACTTCAACGGGAATACCCCCACTATAGCATAATGACAGAGGAGTCCGCCGACATCGCTGGCGACTCTCCCTACACTTGGATCATCGATCCCATCGATGGCACACGCAACTATGCCTATGGCATCCCCCACTTCTGCGTAGCCCTCGCCCTGGCACGGGGAGAGGAGCTTCTTCTGGGAATCAGCTATGACCCGGTGAGGGGAGAGCTATTCAGGGCGGAGAAAGGGCGGGGGGCTTTCTTAAACGATTCCCCCATCGCTGTATCTACCAGGACATCGCTTCAGGAGTCCCTCGTCGGCTTCGACATGGGATACGACGCTGAGATAGGGCAGGAGATCCTGGGGGTTGCGAGTGCCCTCTGGCCCGGGGTGGTGAGCGTGAGGGTGATGGGCTCGGCGGCGCTGGGGCTGGCCTATGCCGCCTGCGGTCGCCTCGATCTCTATATTCACCTTGCCCTGTACCCCTGGGACCTGGCGAGCGGCATCCTCTTGGTGAACGAGGCGGGGGGAGTGGTCACCGAGCTTGACGGGCAGTCGGTGGGCATTCAGAGCAGGAGCGTCATCGCCACCAGCAGGAAGATCCACGAAGAATTCATTAGTCGGTCCAGGGGCTAGCTATTAGGTGTTCTGTTCGGTTTGGGTTATTTGAGCTACGGCTCTATTTATGTTCGTTGCTAAATCTGGTTAATTATGGCCGGTGGTTACAGGAATTGAACCCATACCAGCCCAAATTAGAAAGGAGTTTTAGATGAAAGACCTCCATGATTACTCTGGGCCATTTGATCCCAATCTGAGATATGAAGATTTCTCCAAAGAGACCCTGGCTAAGCTCGTGGAAGAGTTTGCCATGGCCCTTCAGATACTGGAGGGCAACTGGCACAGGATCCTGCGCCAGAGATTCGGAGATGCAGCGACTATAGAAATGGACATTACCCAGTGGACGAGAAGTAGCCCGAGATACCACCAGCGTATCTCAAAATTGTTGAATATCCAGGGCAATAACGTGGAAACTCTTTTCAAGGCTCTGCAATTGGACCCGGCCTTTTCACCTGGATTCTTTGACATAGAATGGGAACTTGTGGATGCCAACCGCGGCTTCTTCACCGTCAAGAACTGTGGCCCTCTGAATGCGTTCGAGAAAGAGGGAAGGGGTTATGAGGCTCGCATCTGCCACGATTTAGAGATCCCCACCTTTACCGCAACTCTGCACTATTATAATCCTAAAGCGAAGATCACACCCATCAAGCTGCCTCCACGCAAGAGCAAGGATGATATCGCCTGTAAGTGGGAAATCACGATAGAACAGTAATCGGCAGCCTGGGTAACCTAAATAACCCTCACGAAGAGTCTTCAACCACAGGCGAGCGGCACCCGGTCAGGTATCGCCTAGCGGCTCCAGATCGCAGAAGTAGAACCCGTCCCTGTGGACTACTTCGCCGAGTATGAAATCTATCTTTTTCCGGAATATCGGTCCGTCAAATACGAAGGAGTGGAACTCGCCGTTTTCGCCATTGGGATCGACGCCGGCGGGCAGTTCATCTAGGAACTCTCTATCGAACAATCTCCCCACGAATTTTTTATCCAGAGCTTTAGCATCAACACAGGTGACGATAGCCTTGAAGCCAGAATCGATAAACGTTTGTGGGAGATTCTCTTTTCCCCAGAGGGGGAAAACGCCTTTCATCCCTACCCTTGCCAGGTTCTCCTCGCGGTATTTCCTGACGTCTTCCAGGAATATATCGCCAAACACCGCGGCATTGACGCCAGATTGCTGAAACTGGAGCAGCACCTCTTTCATCTGAGATTCATATTCCTCGTTGGAGCCATTTTTGGAGATTAACACCTTGGAGAGGGGCAGACCTATAGACATTGCCTGCTGTTCCAGTAAGGCTTCCCGCACGCCGTGCATGCTGATGCGGCGATAGTCCTCGGTTACCGTGGTAAGCAGACCCACGATTTCATATCGCTGGTCCTGGCTGATTTCATGAAGAGTTAAGGCGCTGTCCTTGCCCCCGCTCCATGAGAGCAATACCTTTTCTTTTTCGGGCATCATCGTGGTGAGAGTGCGAAAGAGGAGATATCCAGAAACCGGTATCCCTCCCTCAACACCTTCTCGCTATCGATTATATCTATCCGCCGCTTGAAGATGGGGCCGCTGGTGACAAGGGTATGGTACTCCCCCAGCTCCCCGCATGGGTGGAAATCTTTACTTTGAAGCTCTTGTATAAAATCCGCATCCATCTTCCGGCCGAGCCACTCTTCGCCGAGGAGCTCCGCCTTTGCGCACACCACAATCGCCTCGAAACCGGCGTCGATAAACTCGGTGAGGAGCCCTAGCGGCGTACCGCCCCCCAGCGGCGATATGGGCCTCACCTCAAGCTCAGCCGAGACCCGCTCTATCCAGTCCCTATGCTCCTCGATGCCGGCGTCGATGTCACCGAATACCACCGCGCTTACCCCGTGCTGCTTCACATCCACTACCGCCCGCTTGAACTCATCCTCGTATGTCTCCCACGTGGTTTTCCGCTGCACGATGGGTATCTCAAGGGCCTTGGCCTGGGCCGCTATCAACCTTGGGTCGAGGCCGTGGGACATGCTCCTTGAGGCATCATGGTTGATGAGGTTCAAGAGGCAGTGGATGTGGAGACCGCTCCTGATAGCACGGAAGAGCGAAAGTGCGCTGTCCTTGCCACCGCTCCACGATACGGCAACCTTTATCCCTCGGTTCATCACGTGCGGTGGCTTTTAACGAAGCGTCCCATCCGCTCCAGTGCCTCCTCGATCTCCTCCATCGATGTGGCGTAGCAGCACCGGATGTATCCTTCGCCGCACTCGCCGAAGGCATCGCCGGGGACTACGGCCACATGCCCCTCGATAAGCAGCCTCTCGGCAAAGTCCTCAGATGAAAGCCCGGTGCCCTTTATCGAGGGGAAGGCGTAGAACGCCCCCCGTGGCTCGAAGCAGGCAAGCCCTATGCTGTTGAATCCTTCGACCATTACTCGGCGGCGCTGGTCGTACTCCGCAACCATCTCCTGGACATGAGGCTCCCCACCGCGGAGCGCCTCGATCGCCGCCTTCTGGGCTATTATGGGAGCGCATAGCATGGTGTACTGGTGAATCTTCATCATCGCCTCAATGATATCCTGCCGTGCCGCCGCATACCCGATGCGCCAGCCAGTCATGGCATACGCCTTGGAGAAGCCGCCGAGGTGAATGGTACGCTCCTGCATTCCGGGCAGGGAGGCGAAGCAGGTGTGCTCTACCCCATAGACCAGCCGCTCGTAGACCTCATCTGAGACCACTATAAGATCGTGCCGCTGGGCAACATCGGCCACCTTTTTTAGTCCGGCGCGGTCCATAACCCCGCCGGTGGGGTTGCTGGGGTAGCCCAGCATGAGTGCCTTGGTTCTGGGGGTAACCCGCTTCTCGATATCATCCGCGCTTACCTTGAACTCGTTCTCGACATAGGTGGGAACCGGGACGAACCTCCCCCCGGCCAGCATGGCGCAGGGCATGTAGGATACATAGCTCGGCTGGTGACCGATAACCTCATCCTCAGGGTCGAGGATGGCGCGCATCGCCAGGTCAAGCCCCTCGCTGACACCCACGGTGATTAGTATCTCCTTTTGTGGGTCGTAGACCAGCCCGTAGCGGCCATTTAGATAGCGGGCGATCTCCTCCCGCAGCTCCAGCAGACCGTAGTTAGAGGTGTAGGAGGTATATCCCTGCTCCAGGGAGTATATCCCCGACTCGCGGATGTGCCAGGGGGTGACGAAGTCAGGCTCGCCGACGCCCAGGGAGATGACCCCTTCCAGCGAGGCCAGGATATCGAAGAACCTCCTGATCCCCGATGGCGATATGTCCCTCACCCTTTTGGAGATCACATCACGCTTTTTCATTTTTTGCCCTTTCAAACTGTAAGGCAATCATCATGCAATTTTTAGGATTTACCGTCTGTTGAGTAGCACCCGTCGAAATATTGCTAGGGCATGTAGGGCACGCGCTTCAGCTGCTCCTCACCTTCCAGCACCTCGCCGTCCTCCTTATAGCGCTTGAGCAGGAAGTGGGTCACTGTACCCTGCACCCCTTCAAGGGGGGCGAGTTTCTGGGTGACGAAGGAAGCGACCTCCTGCATTGTCTTACCTGCTACCAGCACGGCGAGGTCATAGGTGCCTGACATCAGGTATACCGAGCGCGCCTCGGGGAATCGATAGATCCGCTCGGCGATGGCGTCGAACCCGACATCGCGCTGGGGTACCAGCCTCACCTCAACCAGGGCTACCACCTGCCCCTCGCCCAGCCTCTCCCAGTTGACTATCGCCTTGTATTTAATGATGGTGCGGTCACGCTCTGCCTGCTTGATCGCCGCTTTCACTTCAGCGAGGGGGATACCGGTCATGGTGGCGATACGCTGGGGGCTCTTGCGAGCGTCCTCTTCCAGGATTTGAAAGATCTCATTCATATTATCCTCC
The DNA here is from genome assembly GCA_034430255.1 of Dehalococcoidia bacterium. Taxonomy (GTDB): domain Bacteria; phylum Chloroflexota; class Dehalococcoidia; order E44-bin15; family E44-bin15; genus DATKYK01. The sequence continues at coordinate 5,172 of DAOUEU010000075.1, forward strand.
CTCTTGCGATTTGTTCGCTCTTTCTCAAACGATGTCTCTGAAGATACGCCTATCGGAACCTTGAGAGTTTTATCTAACAAAAACTGCTCATGATGGCTTGATATAGCTCAGCTTCTCGCTCAGTGCCGCCGGCTTGAATCCGAAGTGGCGCTCCACCGAATCAAGGTCGGTGGTATTGTCCAGGTCCATTTGTTTAAGCTCTACGGAGGTTACCGGCGGGTTGCTCATGGCTCTTTCCATCGCCGGCACCACCAGTCGCATCAAGGTGAGGGGGATGTTAACCCTGACACGCCGGGCGCCCAGGGCATAGATAACAGCATCCAGCATCTCCCGGTAGGTGAGGTGCTCCGGCCCACCTACATCATAGGTTTTTCTGTTCTCATGGCCCTTACCTCTATCATTTAATATCCCAATTATGCAGGATACCACATCCTCTACCCAGATAGGCTGGAAGCGAGTCTTCCCCCCGCCGGGTAGGGGAGCGATTAAAGGTAACATGTTGAGCGAGCGTATCATGCTGTCAACGAAGCTGTAGCCGTAGCCCTGGCCAAAGATGACCGATGGCCTGAGGATGGTATAGTCCAGGTTGCTGCTTCGCATTGCCTCCTCCCCCTGCCACTTGGAATAGGTATAGCGGTACCCGGGATCAGGACTGGCACCCAGGGCACTTATATGGATGAACCGCTTAACGCCCGAGGCCAGGGCAGCATCCACCATATTCCCTGTTCCCTGGGCGTTAACCCCCTGGAAAGTGGCCGCCTTACTCTCCCTGATTATCGCCACCAGGTGGATGACGGTGTCCGCCCCCTGCATTGCCTCCCTTAGGCTTTGAGGTCGGGTCACATCTCCCGGTGCCAGCTCTACCCCCCGCTCCCGCAGCGCCTGCGCCCTGGAATTTTCGGGATCTCTCACCAGGCATTTTATCTTTCCATGGCCTTTTTCGCCACTTGCCAGCCTGGAGATGAGGTAGCTGCCCACAAAGCCGGTTCCACCGCTAACCAGGATCATCGTCCACATCCCTTTTGCGCCAGGACGCCGAAGGTAGTGAAGTATCTGCCACGGTAGTTGCACCTCTGGGGGTCATAAAGCACCAGGTCTGGCCGGTAGTCATAGCCATTCACCAGGGAAAGGCCGGCCCGCCTGATGGTGTTTGCGAATACATCCTCGATGTCATGGATGCTGTAGGCAGCGCCGATGCCATTATATATCGCCCCCAGGCTCCAGTTATCCGTCTTCTGACGCTGCGGCTCATAGGCGTCCGAGGTAATGTATAGATATCCGCCCTCCTTGAGCACCCGCCCCATCTCGACAAGGGCTCTACGTGTTAGTGCGATAAAATCCGGGTAAGGAATGGGCTGCCAATTCGGGGTTACATCCAGATGCTCGATGGTGGAAATACAGGTTACCAGGTCGAATTTTTCATTCTTATATGGCATTTGTATCATGTTCCCGCAGTGGACGGCGACGCTGTTTTCTCGGCATCTTCTTCTGAAGCCCTCCTTATCCGGCGCCATCGGCTGGGGGTAGTCGATGGTGACGACCGATGCCCCTTTTTTCGCTAGATATAGGCAGAAGGTGCTGTCCCCCGGCCCTACATCGAGCACCTGAAGCCCGCCGAAGTCGCCGATGAATCTCACCAGCTTGCCATATTCCCATGCTTTGAGCCCATCGATAGCGCTATCGGAAAGGCGATTTTTCAGATATGAGTCAAAAGCCGTCATCTCGCTGGTCTCCCTGGCAAGCAGTGCCAGCTCTCCCTTATCAATGAAGGTATTCACTAGACCTCGCGTAGCGACCACGAATCCTCCCGCTCATCATAGCAGATATCGAACCGCTTCTCACCTCTTTCGCCCTTTTTGTCCGTAGCTCTAACTATGAAGTGTTTTTGTCGCGGTTCAAGCCATTCTTTTTCCACTTCATTCACTTCATACTGCTTACCCTGCCAGACTAACGAAGCGGGGCGGTCGGCATAGCTACGCCCGGAGTAGCAGGTGACCTGGATTGGCTGGGGAGCATCTATTTCAAACATTAGATTGCCACCGGAAGAAATCTCGTACTATCTCCTGGTTAAATCAGGAAAAGCGTTCTTCGGAGGAGAGGTGTTTATTGAGGCTGGGGCTATCGCTGGCGGCATCCAGTCTCCCGTCGTGGAAACGCTTTTCATGGAACTGCCGTGCGGCTGGCTCATTCGAAAGATATGCTCAAGGAGTAATTGCCGCTTCCTGCCTCCTGCTCTACCCTAACAAACCAGTATCCACTCGTTGAATTATTATAGGAGATAGTATCCGGTTGATAACCGGCTTTGGTGGAACTGGCTCGGGTTGTCCCGTAAGGGTCCTCAAGGTAGATATTGAAGTCAGCACCGAAAGAGGGCGTCATGGAAACATTGATGGTGCCGGGTGCAGTAATAAGGAAGGTATAGTAGTCCCAACTGTCACCAATAGCCTCATCGAGGTAACCGGTTCCGGTAGCAGGAAGGGAGATGCTGGCGGCGGTCTCTGGGGTATTACCGGCATCGCCTCCCGTGTTCATATCGTTCTGGAATATGGGGTTAAATGATATGCTCAGGGAGTAGTTGCCGCTTCCCGCCTGCTGGTCTACCCCTACAAACCAGTATTCAGTTTCCGCCACCTGGTAAGAGATCGACTCCGTTTCATAGCCAGACCTGTTGGAACTGGCCACGGTGGTACCAGTAGGGTTCTTCAGGCACAGGTTGAAGTTAGCACCAAATGATGGTGTCATAGAGACATTTATAGCGCCCGGCGCGGAGATATTGAATGTATAGTAGTCCTGATTGTCACCGGGGACTTCGTTGAGGTAACCGGTACCACTGGCGGGAAGAGAAATTCTAGCGGCAGTCTCCATGTTGTTACCGGCGTCTCCGCCGGTATTCATATCATTATAGGCGATGGTGGGGACTGGTGTCGGCGTGGGTGTTGGTGTTGGACTCGGTCCCTCGGAGCAGGCGAATGTGGACACCAGCAGGGTGCCCAGAAGCAATGATAAGATAACCTTTGTGATCCTCATTATATACCTCCTATGCTTTGGCTTTGCCGATTATGAACTGGATTTTGACTGTTCGTTACGCCCTCTGTAATTCGGTGTTCTCAGCTCGCCGCAGCGAGTAGCCTGCCCGTAGGTCATAGCAACTGACTTTCCCTTTCTATCCTACCTAATTTGGTGAGCACGACGTGCCACAGGTGCAGCCTCAGCACCTGTTCTTGATGCAGACCTCCCCCTCCGGTTCGCTGTTCACCCACCAGTCGCACCTGCTATCGATGCTGGGGGCGCTATCCATATAGTTGGGAACAAGCTTTGTCCACAGAATATCTCCTGGCTGGCCGTCAGAGGTAGGCCACTTTCCTGTATTATTGTGATAATCACTGACGGCGTCCTGAATTGCATCGTTTGCTTGCTGGCACGACATCACCACTGTTGGCATCGGTGTCGGCGATGCTGTTGGTGTGGGTCCCTCTGCTGAACCTTCGTAGCGGATGAACCCCACAAGCAACAGGACCCCGAGGAGAAGTATTGAGAAGTGCCCGATGATTGGCCAGTATTTCCATTGCATTACTTTCCCTCCTCTCCGGTATCAAGTAGGAAAATGGCAGTAACTACCAGGAATATCACCAGATAAAACCACATGGATACTTATCCCCTTTTCAAATCTCCAGCCACCGCACTCCCTTTTTCAAGCTGCGGACGCCGCTCCCACCACCCGTTTGCCTGTTCGTAGGCGAAGCCGATACGGAGGAGCATCTCCTCGCTGAAAGGCTTACCCAGAATCTGCATCCCAACCGGCAGCCCATCGCAGAAGCCGGCGGGGATGGAAATGCCGGGTATGCCGGCGATGTTTATGGGCAGGGTACAGACGTCGCTCAGGTACATCTGGAGCGGGTCATCCACCTTCTCCCCGATCTTGAAGGGCACCGTGGGCGAGGTGGGGGTTATAAGTGCATCGTAGCGCTCAAAGGCCTGCTCGAACTCCCGCCTGATCAGGGTGCGCACCTTTTGCGCCTTCAGGTAGTAGGCATCGTAGTAGCCAGCAGAGAGGGCATAGGTGCCCAGTATGATGCGCCGTTTCACCTCGGGGCCAAAGCCATAGCCCCTTGTCTTCTCCATATCATCCCACATGCTCTCGCCGTCATATGAGAATCCGTACTTCACCCCATCGTAGCGGGCGAGGTTGGCCATCGCCTCCGAAGGGGCAATGATATAGTAAGCGGACAGGCCGTATTTGGTATGGGGCAGCGACACCTCCCAATCCACCGTTGCGCCCAGCTCCTCTAGCGCGGCGATGGCGCTGCGCATTGTCTCCTCCACCCCCCTTTGCATCCCCTCAAGGAAGTACTCCCTGGGAACGCCCAGATTAAGCCCCTTGAGATCGGGTATGAGTGACTCTGTATAGTCGGGGACGGGATAGTTTGCCGAGGTCGAATCCCTGGGGTCGTACCCGGCGATAGTATTCATCACCAGCGCCGAGTCGGTAACATCCCTGGTAAGCGGCCCTACCTGGTCCAGGGAGCTGGCGAAGGCTACCAGGCCGTATCTGGAGACCCGGCCGTAGGTAGGTTTCATGCCCACCACGTTGCAGAACCCGGCTGGCTGGCGGATGCTTCCTCCGGTATCGGAGCCTATGGCGTAGACTGCCTCACCGGTGGCCACCCCCACCGCCGGCCCCCCGCTCGAGCCACCGGGAACCCGCTCCAGGTCCCACGGGTTACAGGTGGGGAAGAAGGCGGAGTGCTCGTTGGATGAGCCCATGGCGAACTCGTCCATATTCCCCTTGCCCACCATCACCATGCCGGCATCCCTCAGCTTCTCAACCACCGTGGCGTCATAAGGGGGGACGAAATTTTCCAGCATCCTCGATGAGCAGGTGGTGGTGACTGCCTTGGTGCAAATGTTATCCTTGATGAGCACCGGGACTCCGGTCAGGGGGGTTATCTCCCCGCCCCTGATTCGCTCATCTGCCTGCGCTGCCTGGTGAAGCGCCTCGTCCTCGGTCACGGTAACGAAGGCATGAACCTTTTTTTCCACCCGGGCTATGCGCTCCAGCACTGCTCTGGTTAGCTCCAGAGAGGAGAGCTCTCTTTTCTTGAGAAGCTGGTGAGCCTGGTGAATGGTAAGGTTATAGCGGTTCAAGTTACTCCCCTTTTTTCGACCTGCGCGATAGTCAACTCCTCTATTACCTGCTGATTTTTATGATAGCGGTTCTCATTGCTCCAGCACCACCTTCACCCTGAAGTAACCCTCCTCCTGATGGGGGGCGTTGGCGAGAATATCGCTCTGGGGGAGTGAGGGCGCTACCTCGTCCTCCCTGACCACGTTCTCCAGCGGGATGGGATATGCGGTAGGGGGGACATCGCTGGTATCGACCTGCTGCATGACCTCGAAGTTCTCGAGAATATGGGAAAGCTGCTCCTGGAGTCTCTCAATCTCCTCCTCGGAGAGGCCCAACCGGCAAAGGGTGGCGAGGTGCAATACATCTTCGCGGCTTAGCTTCATTTCCCCCACTCAATTAGCTGCAGTGTAGCTGATTATAGCACCTAACCAGTGGAATGAGCAACACCTGTGCTCGATTAGTAGATTCGGGTAGCCAGTGAGCCTGAGCGGTATCAGCATTGTCAGCCATTCACCAAAAGGGTTATAATGGAGTCGGAGAGAAAAGATGAGGTTTCTTCTCTATACGGGGAAGGGAGGGGTGGGGAAGACCACCATTGCGGCAGCTACGGCCGTGAAAGCGGCCGAGCTGGGCTATCGTACCATCGTGCTGAGCACCGATACTGCCCATAGCCTTGGCGACTCCTTTGACATACCTCTCTCCGGTGAGCCCCAGCTTATTGCGCCAAATCTATGGGGACAGGAGACGGATATATGTAAAACCATGGAGACTCAGTTGGTTGACATTCAGGACTGGATGGTAGCGCTGATGGCGTGGCGAGGCATGGAGGGGATTAAGGCCGATGAGATGGCTGTTTTTCCCGGTATGGAGGAGCTGGCAAACCTGCTATACATTGTAAAATACTATGACAGCGGTGACTACGATCTGATCATTATTGACTGCGCCCCCACCGGGGAGATGTTGCGTTTCCTCAGTTACCCTGAGGTTCTCCAATGGTATATGGATAGGATTTTCCCCATCCATAGGAAGGCTGCCGTTGTAGCACGCCCCATTGTGAAACACGTGCTGGGGATGCCCATGCCAGATGATGAGGTCTTCCAGTCGATGGAGCGTTTGTTTAAGCAGCTGTCGCGTATGCAAACCGTGCTTACCGACCCAGAAAAGGCGTCGATACGCCTGGTGGTCAACCCGGAGAAGATGGTGATCAAGGAGGCGCAACGCGCCTATACCTACCTCAACCTCTATGGCTATGCAACTGACCTGGTGATCTGCAATCGCCTCATCCCGGAGAAGGTCGACGACCGCTACTTTGAATCCTGGAAGGAGAGCCAAAGCAAGTACTACATAATGATAGAGGAATCTTTCGCCCCGATACCGATCTTGTCTATCCCCCTTCTGGAACAGGAGGTGGTCGGCATAGGGATGCTCCACCTTGTGGCGGAGGTCATCTACGGGGAACGGGACCCCACTGAGGTTTTCTTCCGTGGACAGGCGCAGGGCATCGAGAAGGAAGATGGCTACTATGTGCTAACCCTGAGACTCCCCTTCATCACCAAAGGGGATATTTCCCTACTTAAAAATGGTGATGAGCTTATTGTTCAGGTGGCGAACTATAAAAGAAATATCATCCTCCCTCATACTCTAGCCAGCTTAACCGTCAAGGAGGCGAAGTTCGAGGAGGAGAAACTGCGCATCAGGTTTGACCAAGAGAGCTAGGGAAAGGAGGTGATCACATGGGTGAAAAGATTCTTGAGGTGGAGCATAACCCTGGAGAGGAGTTGGTGATCCGCATTAAGGTGCCACTGCTGCGGCTGCTGCCTGAGGAGGCGAGGGGCCATCTCTACAAGGCGCGTAAGGAGAGGTTGCTCGCCCTCAAAAGCCTGATCGATCGCGCCATCGAGCGAATGGAGGGAAGGGAAAAGACCCAGGGCGAGGGCAGGACCAAGATCGAGATCAAGTGAAGGGGGATAGTTAATGCCGCAATATACCACTGAGCAGATGCGCAATGTGGTACTGCTTTCCCACTCGGGTGCTGGCAAGACCTCGCTCTCCGAGGCGATGCTCTATAGCTCGGGGGCGATCACCCGCTTGGGTAGGGTGGAACAGGGGAACACTACCTCTGACTATGACCCTGACGAAGTCAAGCGCAAGATTAGCATCTATCTCTCGCTAATTCCCTGCCAGTGGCAGGGGCTAAAGGTGAATCTATTTGACACCCCGGGCTACGCCGACTTCGTGGGCGAGGTCAGGTCTGCGGTGCGCGTTGCCGATGGGGCGGTTATCGTGGTATGTGCCTCCTCCGGAGTGGAGGTAGGCACCGAGCTGGTCTGGGGCTATGCCGAGGAGCGAAACATTCCCCGTCTCGTATTTATAAACAAGATCGATAGGGAGAATGCCAACTTCCTCAAGGTTTTAGAGGAGATTCAGGGGAATTTGGGGAAGCGGTGTCTACCTATACAGCTCCCCATTGGTGCTCAGGAGAATTTCGAGGGGGTGGTGGACCTCGTTACCATGAAGGCTTATTTGAAGGATAAGGAGGGGGAGATCCCCGATTCCCTGAAGAGTCAGGCTGAAGAATTTCGTGAGAAGCTGGTGGAGACGGTAGCGGAAACAGACGATAACCTCATTACCAAATACCTGGAGGGCGAGGCGCTTACCGAGGAGGAGATCCGCCAGGGTCTGCGCGTAGCCACCCTTGGTGGGCAGGTAGTACCGGTTCTGGTGGGCGCGGCGCAGGAGAACATGGGCACTACCGGGCTTTTGGATGCCATTTGCTATTACCTGCCCTCCCCCAAAGATAGAGGGCAGATCTCAGCGACAAACCCCAAGTCAAAGCAGGAAGAAACTATCGAACCCGATGCAACAGCTCCTCTGTCTGCGCTGGTGTTCAAGACCAGCGCAGACCCCTATGTAGGCAAGCTTACCTGCTTCAGGGTCTACTCCGGCACCCTCTACAGCGACTCCACCGTCTGGAATGCCACCAGGGACTGCCAGGAGCGCATCGGGCAGATCTTTATGCTTCGGGGTAAGGTTCAGGAGCCGGTGCCTCATCTGGTGGCGGGGGATGTCGGGGCAGTAGCCAAGCTGGCGGAGACCAGCACCGGTGACACCCTGTCCGGAAAAGACCATCCCCTGATCCTGCCCGCTATTGAATTTCCCCTACCCTCCATGAGCGTGGCGGTACACCCCAAGACCAAGGAAGACCTGGATAAGCTGGGTTCATCACTCTCCAGGATCGCTGAAGAGGATCCCTCCCTGCAGGTTCGACGTGAGGCAGATACCACGGAGACCGTCCTCTCCGGCATGGGCGAGACCCACCTGGAGGTGGTAGCGGATAAGATGCAGCGCAAGTTCGGAGTATCGGTCAGGATAGAGACTCCCAGGGTTCCCTACAAAGAAACAGTCACCAGTTCGACAAGGGCGGAATACAAACATAAGAAGCAAACGGGCGGGCATGGTCAGTATGCGCATGTCTTCTTGGAAGTGGAGCCACTGCCCCGGGGAGCGGGCTATGAGTTCAGCAACCGCATCGTGGGCGGGGCGGTGCCCAAGAACTACATCCCAGCCGTGGGGAAGGGGGTTTCTGAGGCACTTCAGGAGGGAGTGCTGGCGAGATATCCTGTGGTTGACATAAAAGTAACGCTCTACGATGGTAGTTATCACGCCGTCGATTCCTCGGATATGGCCTTCAAGATCGCTGGTTCCCATGCCCTGAGGAAGGGTCTTGCTGATGGGCAGCCGGTTTTACTTGAGCCAATAGTGAACATGAAAATCACCGTGCCCGAGAGCTACATCGGCGATATTATCGGTGATCTCAACAGCAAGCGGGGCAAGGTAATGGGAATGAACCCGCAGGGTGGGTGGAACGTGGTTGAGGCTCAGGCGCCCCTCCCTGAGGTTCAGCGCTATGCCATTGACCTGCGCTCCATGACCCAGGGTCGGGGCAGCTTCCAGATGGAGTTCAGCCACTATGAGGAGGTGCCGGCTCACCTGACCCAGCGCGTCATCGCCGAGCGGGAGAAGGAAAAAGAGTAACCCTATAGATATAAATTAGGTGGCTGAAATAAGACATTACCCTTTATTACTATAGGTAGTTTTTTTTATTAGCCCAGCAGCTCCTGTACCTTCTTGGTGAAGGCGGGGAGTACCTTCTTGTAGTCGCCGACAACCCCAAAGCGGGCCTCCTTGAATATGTTGGCCTCGGGGTCCTTGTTTATGGCGACGATGTTCTTGGCGCCGGAGCATCCGGCGATGTGCTGGCTGGAGCCGGACAGGGCCACCGCGATATAGAGAGTGGGGCTCACGATCTTCCCGGTGAGCCCGACCTGTAGCGAGGCTGGCACCCAGCCATTATCGCAGGGCGGCCTGGTCGCCCCGATCGCCGCGCCCAGGGCCTTGGCCAGCGGTTCAAGCTCCTTGAAGCCCTCGGCGCTTCCTATGCCGCGCCCCCCGGTGACTATCACCTCGGCATCCTCCAGCTTGATCCCGGCAACCTCCTCCTTCACCATATCGACAACCTTTGTCCTGATAATTGATGGGTCGAGCCCTGCCTCGATGGTGCTCACCTCTCCCTTCCTGGCATCATCCCGCTCCCTGGGGTCCATTGCCTTTGCCCTTACCGCGGCCATTTGGGGCCTGCTATCCTCGCAGATGAAGACTGCCCTTGCATTGCCTCCGTAGACCGGTCGTGTCTGGAGCAGGAGCTTGGAGCCGGGGTCGATTTCTAGAGCCACGCAGTCCATGGAGACGGCGGTCTCGAGCCTGAAGGCTAGCCTCGGTGCCAGGTCGCGCCCCATCGGTGTTGTTCCCATGATCAGGATACTTGGCGAAACCTGCTTCACCACCTTTTCCATCACCGCCACGTAGGCGTCGGTCAGATAATCCTTGAGCAGCGGGTCATCAACGGTGTAGACCTTGTCTGCGCCAAAGGCGATTGCCTCTTTGCCCAGGTCGCCCAGGCCACTGCCCATAAGGACCAGGGAGAGCTCCTCGCCCAGTGCGTCGGCAAGTCCGCGGCCACCGCCGAGTAGCTCCAGGGTGATTGCTGCCAGCTTCCCCTCGATGATCTCGCCGCAGACCATTACCCCTTTATAATCAGCCATAAATTAAACCTCCTGTGAAGTCTTTTTACACTTACTCTCTTATTAACCGTTATTCAGGTTGATGTTTCGTACTACCTTGGCCGGAGTGTGAGCCGACCTGGGCGGCCTCGGTGCATCGAAGTATCTATTCCCCGTTAATTTGGGGATTCAGGGTGAGGATTAAGAGCACCCTGTTCATCATCATATTAGTCTGGTCTCTCTGAGTTTCAGTGCCAGGGCTTCCGCTGCCTCCTCGGGGCTCTCTCCCTCGATGATTTCGCACTTTGCTTCCTTGACTGGGATGAAGAGCTGTTGCAGTTTGGCGCGTACCCCGGAGGCACCGAGCTTTGATGTATCGGCGCCTATATCCTGTGCGTTCCAGGTGGGCACCTCTTTCTTTGCCGCTGCCATAATCCCCTTAAGCTTGGGATAGCGAGGCTCGCCAAGCTCGTTTGATACCGTGACCAGAAGCGGGGTAGAAGCCTCGATTACCTGGTAGCCATCCATGACCACCCGCTCCACCTTTATATTGCTGTTGACCAGCTCCACTTTCTGTACAGGGGTGATGCTGGGTATTCCCAGGATCTCGGCGATGCCGGAGCCTACCTGACCAGCATCCCAGTCTGCAGCCTGCCGGCCACAGAAGATAAGGTCATACTCGCCCACCTTTTTAATCGCCATGGCCAGGGCGTAGGCTGTGGAGTGGCTATCGCCACCTTCGAAGGCGGTGTCCTGGAGCAGGATCAGCTCATCGGCGCCCATGGATAGTGGCTTCTTGATCACGTCCATGACAAAATTTTTGCCCAGGCTGAGCACAGTGATCTTGCCGCCATGGGCATCCTTGATCCGCAGCGCTGCCTCCACTGCCTGCTCATCGAAGGGGCTAACCACCTGCGAAACACCTGCTGCTGGCACAGCCTGTTTTGCTGCCTCATCGATCTTGAAACTGCCCGGCGGCGCCTCGGGATCGGCTATCTGTTTTACGCAAACGATCATATTGGGCATAGAGTGTCCCCCTTTCTAAGTCTTGTGTTGCGCTTGTTAAATTTATCACGTGGGGAAGGGGATGTCAAGCGAGTGCGCAGATTTGTTAACTGGTAAATTAGTTTGCTGGGCTAGTGGTTTGTGAGAGACCCGCTCTGGCTCTTGATGTCAGCGTACACTGGGGTCGGAGCGGAGGATCTGACCTGCCCCCAATCACCTACGTAATCTCAAGATTAATATGCTTAAACGCGTTCAGCATGACAACGTTCTGGTTGTAACCAAATGTAGTTGCTTCGAGAATACGCTTTATATATCTGGATGAACCCTACACTCTTGTCATTCCCGCGCAGGCGGGAATCCAGGCCCATCGGTCTCCGTGTTCCTGCTGCCATAGTACTGATAGATAAGGCCAGTGCAAACGTGCATTTTCGCACCCACCCTGGGAGGTTTTTTATGGGGAAACCCCCTCTGGACACCCCATACGAACATCTGGCTAAAAATGAAGCGGGTATCTCGACAAGTAACCATAAGCTATCGGACATCTCTAATCCCCAATTACCGGTAACTAATCTCCAGTATCCTCAGCCATGATCCGGCAGAACACCTCCACCAGCTCGGGGTCGAACTGGGTGCCCGATTGGCTTTTAATTTCATTACAAGCCTTCTGATGAGAAACAACGTCTCGATAAGGGCGAGAGGTGGTCATGGTGTCATAGGCGTCTGCCAAGCTAATTATCCTGGCGGCGAGGGGTATCTCCTCCCCCTTCAATCCGTCGGGGTAACCGGTGCCGTCGTACCACTCGTGGTGGTGCAGGATTACCGGAACCAGCGCTGCCAGCCCCTTGACGTAACCGACGATCCTTGCCCCTTCGGCCGAGTGCTTCTTAATAATTTCCCATTCCTTCGCTGTCAGTGCATCGAGTTTGGTGAGGACTGCGTCGGGGATACCCACCTTGCCGACATCGTGTAGGAGGGAGGCAGCATAGAGGTCGGCCAACTCCTTTTCCGGCAGTCCTATGGCTTTGGCCAGTTTTTGAGCGATATCGGCGACCCTTGCTGAATGGCCGTATGTATAGGGGTCTCTGGCGTCCACAGTGGCAGCGAGGGCATAAACCTGGTCCAGCGTTGCCGTGCTGAGGACATCGGACTTAATTGCGGTGATGTCAGAGACCATTGTAGCCCTATACCCACCCTCCCGCTTGGCGTAGTAGAGGGCTGAATCGGCGAGGAAGACCAGTGCATCTGCCGTTTCGGCATTTTCGGGGAACTGGGCGATACCGGCGCTGAAGCCGAGGGGGGTTTCGAGGGTAGGGTGGTGAGCTTCGGGATTTTTAAGCCATTTTGCCCTGATGCGGTCGATGACCTGCTTGGCCCGATTGGCATCGGTTGCGGCTAGGATGATGGCGAACTCATCGCCGCCGTAGCGGAAGGAGGTATCGCTCTTCCGCAGTGTTGAGCGAAGGGTTTGGGCGAAGGATTGCAGGATGCTGTCGCCCAGGCTGTGTCCGAACCTGTCGTTGTATTCCTTGAAGCCGTCGAGGTCTAGCATTACCAGGGAGAAGGGACGGCCGTTTCGCAGTGTGCGGTAGAGTTCAGACTCGAGCGTTTCGTAGAAGTGGCGGCGGTTATAGAGGCCGGTCAGCTCATCGGTTAGGGATAGCTCTTTTGTTCTCTGGAGCAGGAGGGCGTTTTCAATGCCCACGGCTATCTCGGTGCCGATTGCTGAGAGGAGGTCCAGCTCATCGGGGCTGAAGTGGTGCTCACGGTGGTCGGCGATCACCAGTGAACCCAGAGACGTGCCCCTGGACCAGAGGGGGACCATGACGTATGCCTGCAGCCCATCCTTTTTCAATGCGGCTGTAACAGTTTTGAGGTTGGTCTTTTTGAACACCTTTTCCAGTTCAAGGACGGGCTGATGGGACTCCATCGCCAGCTTGATTTCCTCCTCATCGAGCTTAATGATTCCTATGCTGCCGATGTAGTCCTGGGACAGGCCGCTGTGTGCCATGAGGGTGAGCGAACCAGCCTGCAGGTCTGAGAAGTAGATGCCGCCGACATCGGTATTCATCACATCGAGAGTTGCCTTTAAGCTCTGGGTTAGTAGCTTATCCATGTCGAGGGAACGGCTGACTGCCTGGCCGACGGTATAGAGCGCCTGTACTCGCCTGGAGGAGCGCTTGACCTCCTCCTCCGCCTCAGCCAGTTTTTGTTCGATAGCAAACTGTTCCAGCGTTCTCTCTATAGCTTGAGGCAGCCGGTCAATAAACGTGGAATCCTTTACCAGATAGTCCCGTGCGCCCAGCTTCATCATCTCCACGGCTGTCTCTTCATCACCTTGGCCGGTGACCACTATGAATGGAAAGTTGTATCCCCGTTCTGTCATGGTTTTAATAACCTTATCGCCGGTCATGTCTGGCAGACGGTAGTCCACTAGCAACAGTTTGACCGGGTTGTTAGCTATGCATTCAATGGCTTGCGCCCCATTTGCCGCCACTGCGGTGTTATAGCCGAGACGCTGAAGCTCTTTCTGAACCAGTCGCGCTAGGGCCTGGTCATCATCTACGACGATAATTTTATCATCCATACATACTATGTCCCTATGTTATTATCCCTAAACTTATGTTGCATTAACTTATCCGTTGTAGATGGCTGGCACCTCGATCACCAGGAGGAAGAGACCCAACTGCCTGATAGCCTTCACAAACATCTCGTAATCAACGGGCTTGGTAATGTAGTGGCTACAGCCCAGGGTGTGGCAGCGGTCAACCTCACGGGGGTCATCGGTGGTGGTGATCATGATTACGGGTATCTTGCGCAGCTCATCATGCCCTTTCACCTGACGGAGCACCTCAATCCCATCGACCCTGGGCATGCGAATATCCAATAGCAGGAGGTAATGTTTACCTGGCTCACGATGAGGTCCCTTGCCCCTCTTCAGCAGGAAATCCAGGGTTTCATCTCCGTCTTTAAAGTGTATTATCTCGTTGAGGATGCCGGAGCGGGCCAGGTTTTTCTTGATGAGGGTGGCATGCCCTTCATCGTCCTCGGCTATGAGTATGACCATTTCTTTTTTAAGCATTCAATTTATACTCCTTCCTAAAATTACTTATTGGTCAACAAGTTAATTGCAGACCTCATCTTGCTCCAAATCTCCAATTCCTTCTGTTCCCCAATTGCCTAGTACGATCATATCATTTTCCACCTACCCTCTCTGGGAGGTATTTCTGGGGGAGGCCGAACTGGTGAAACCCTTGGGTGGGTTGGAGCAGACGCTACAACCTGCCCGTAATAACATACTCCGACCTGCCCCGAATCATTTACATAACCCTATGTCATTCCGAACTTGTTTCGGAATCTCAAGATTAATACGGGGATGCTGAAACAAGTTCAGCATGACAATATAGAAGAAACCAATGACCGTCAACCATGAGCTATGAGCCATCAACTTTCTCAATCTACTAATAACTAATTACCAATTCCTAATTGGCAAAGCCACGTGGAACCTGCTTCCTTTACCCGGTTCGGATTCAAGCCATATGTTTCCGCCGTGTCGCTCGAGGATATGGCGCACGATGGTAAGCCCCAGCCCTTCTCCGGAGCTGTCTTTGGGGTGAACGCGCTGGAATATCTGGAAGACCGTATCATGGTGCTCCGGCGCGATGCCGATCCCGTTGTCCTCCACGGTATATACCACTTTGTTGTCCTCTTTCCTACCTGAAATGCTGATGATGCCTGGCAGCTCCGGGTCGAGGTATTTCAGCGCATTGCCAATGAGGTTGGAGAAGACCTGGTTAATCTGTACTCTATCGCCCCAACATGGGGGCAGCCTCCCCACCTCCAGCTTGGCCCCTGCCTTTCTGATCTGAAACTCAAAACTCTCCACAACTTTGGCTATCAGGTCTTTCATGTTGAGTTTCTCGATGGTGAGTGTCGCTCGCCCCAGGCGAGAGACCTTCAGCAGCCCCTTCAGCAGTGTGTCTATCTTGATGGTGCCGGCGAGTATATAGTTAAGCGAATCGGTAATATCTTTATCGATCGTGGCAACCAGCTTTTCTTTCACTGCGGGGGGTATATCCCCGCTCTCCAGCAGTGAGTGCACCTCTTGTAAAGATAGCTCCATCTCCCTGGTGAAGCCCTGGATATTAACCAGCGGCTCCTGCAGGTCATGCGAGGAAATAAAAAGGAGCTGGGACAGCTCCTTTGACCTGTCCTCTAGCTCGTGGAGCAGCCGTTCCCGCTCCTCCTCCACCCGCTTGCGCTCACGGCGCATCTCTGCTTCTCGTAACTCCCTTTCAACGACGGGGGCTAGTCGCGTAATATTACCCTTCATGACATAGTCATGGGCGCCGGCTCGCATTGCTGCCACAGCAGCCTCTTCGCCAATGGCGCCAGAGACAACTATGAAGGGCAGATCGAGCCCTTTCTCCTGCACCATTGTCAATGCGGTAGACAT
>DAOUEU010000076.1:0-1704 GCA_034430255.1 Dehalococcoidia bacterium
CCCAAGCTTATCACTGAAGGAGCAGAGAAATTTGGCAGTCAGTGCATTGTCGTGGCTATCGATGCTAAGCGACTAAAAAATGGTACCGATGCTAAATGGGAGGTCTGCACTCACGGGGGACGAAAGCCTACTGGTACAGACGCCATTGAATGGGCTAAGCAGGTTGTGGCTCTTGGTGCTGGAGAACTGCTCCTCACCAGCTGGGATGCCGATGGTCAGCGAACTGGATATGACCTAGAATTGACACGCGCTATTAGTGAAGCAGTGATGGTGCCAGTCATTGCCAGCGGTGGTGCCGGCAATTTGGAGCATCTCTATGAGGCTTTAGTCATAGGCAAAGCTGATGCTGTTCTCGCCGCTAGCATCTTTCATTATCAGATTTATTCCATTCGTCAGGCGAAAGATTACTTAGCGGAAAAAGGCATACCTGTACGAAAAGGATGAGATGAAGACATATTTGCCGCCAAAATTCATAGTGGAGAGAGACGATTCTCGGTGTATCAGATGCGAGGTGTGTGTCAACCAGTGCACCTTTGACGTTTATTCTTATGATATTGAGGACGATGAACTAAAGAGCCGCGAGGAGAATTGTGTTGGCTGCCACCGTTGCGTAGTCTTTTGTCCCACTGAGGCTTTGACTATCAGAAGAAATCCACTGGATTACAGAGAGAACTACAACTGGCGCTCCGAGGTTATCGAAGATATCATCAAACAATCCGAGACCGGTGGCGTACTTCTCACTGGAATGGGAAATGATAAGAGCTACCGCATCTACTGGGACCATCTGGTTCTTAATGCCAGCCAGGTGACCAATCCCTCTATTGACCCTCTACGTGAACCGATGGAGTTAACTACCTATCTGGGGCAGAAACCTGACAGGGTAGAGTTTGAGTCTGGCTCGCTGGGTCTTAAGACAGATTTGGCTCCCCAGGTCAAACTCGAGGTTCCCGTAATGTTTTCCGCTATGTCTTATGGTGCAGTAAGCCTGAATGTACAGGAGTCCCTGGCCAGAGCTGCCACTGAGATGGGAACCTTGTGGAACACGGGTGAGGGTGGACTTCACCCCAAGCTTTATAAGTATGGGGACAACACTATAGTCCAAGTAGCTTCAGGGCGGTTTGGAGTTCACCCTGAATATCTCGATGTAGCCAAGGTAGTGGAAATTAAGATTGGGCAAGGGGCTAAGCCTGGCATCGGGGGGCATCTCCCCGGCGAGAAGGTGAGTGCCGAAGTATCAAGCACCCGAATGATTCCTAAAGGCACAGATGCCTTATCCCCAGCTCCACAGCACGATATCTACTCCATTGAGGACCTGGCACAGCTTGTCTATGCCTTAAAGGAAGCCACAAACTACACCAAGCCAGTAGCAGTAAAAATTGCTGCTGTTCACAATTCAGCAGCTATTGCCAGTGGCATGGTACGGGCAGGAGCAGACATTATAGTTCTCGATGGGCTGCGAGGCTCTACGGGAGCCGCGCCTAAGATCATCCGTGACAACGTTGGCATTCCCATTGAACTAGCTCTCGCTTCCGTAGATGACCGCCTCAGACAAGAGGGCATCCGAAATCAGGCCTCTGTCGTAATCGCAGGTGGGATTAGGAATAGCGGCGATGTAGCTAAAGCCATCGCCCTAGGCGCCGATGCTATCTATATTGGAACTGCTGCTCTCGTCGCTCTTGGATGCACCATTTGTCAGCAATGCCA
>DAOUEU010000077.1:0-4853 GCA_034430255.1 Dehalococcoidia bacterium
CTGGTCCAGCAGCTAACAAAAGTATACCCAATGCTCCCACAATACCCAAGATCGCAGCTAAAGTATCAGAGTTATCCTCAGCCCAATCAGCAAAGCTGTCAATTATAGGCGTCAAGGAATCCATAAGTGATATAAGGGCAGGTGTCAAAGCCTCACCGATACTGATTGATATATCAGAAAATGTAGTTTTTAATGTTTCCAACTTCCGTGATGTTGTTTCCTCCATCTCCTAGAAGGACGTTTCAGATGCACCCGCCGCAGTACCTATAGCTTCTATGTCATCAGCAAAGGTTTGTGCGTTTTCACCAGTTAAGGCCATTACCGCCGAGCCACCCTCAACCGAGCCAAACATAGCCATCAGCTTCTCGTTACTGTCATCGGTATAATCTCGCAATACCTGCATAGCGCCAGCGAACCCTAACTCCGCAATCATCGCTTGCCCACTCTCATAGCCCAAGTCTGAAATAGCCTGCTCCATATCCCCCGTTGGTTTCTGTGTGGCTACTATGGCCTGCCTGAGCATCGTGGTTGCCTGGGCGGTGGGTATACCCTGCTTGGTCATCGTGGCTAGTGCCGCCGCTATTGTGTCAAACTTAACCCCCGATGTAGCAGCTATCGGCGCAACATTGAACATAGAAGCCGATAACTCTTCCATGGTGGTCTTACCATTCTTGACAGTGGTGAACATGATGTCGGCCACACGCTCGGCATCACTCATGGGAAGCTTGAAGGCGTTAATAACTGTGGTGAGGCCGTCCACTGCCGTAGTGGTATCTGTAACGCCACCGATAGCAGCTTTTGTAGCTATGGTAAGGAAATCTACGACATTCTCTTTCGGCACCCCTGCTGATATGGCTTGGTATAGCGCCTCCGCAGACTCAACGGCGTTCACCCCCATGTCCCGTGACATTTCACGGATCTCGCCCTTGAAGTCATTGAACTCCTCCGTGCTGAGGTTCATCATGGTATTCACCTCACGCATGGCAGTATCGAAGTCCGATGCTGCCTTCAGTGAGGCTATGCCAATACCAGCAACAGCGCCGACCATAGCGGCGCCTGCTACCTTCATCCTCTTCTGCCACTTTGCAGTAGAGGAGTTTATCTTACCGCCAGTTTGATCGAGCGCCCGGTCTAGCCCCCCCGTGTCGGCGCCGATCTGCACCATTACATCGCCAGCACTAATCGCCATGTCGCTCCACCTTTATCAGGTTGCTTGCCCGTCTGAATAAATCTTGATCGCTTACCATTGCTCCTCGCGGATTGCCACGCGGCTTTTCAAGAGCGGCAATTTCCCGCTTCTTTCTTTCCACCAACTTCTCACACATGAGGCAGAACAACTCGTCCGTCCAGTTGTCCACAATATAATCGGGCGGTAAGTGCCATTCTGCCATCATAAATTCAAAGGCTTCTCCTATTGTTGCCCTAGAACTTCCATCGCTCCTACCAGCCCCTTCGCTAAAGGGAATGCTACTTTAACCACCTGTCCAAAGGCCGTAGCCATTTCATCATCGGTAGCTATGCCCTCAATCTCATCCCTGTCCAGGTCTTTAGCGTATCTAAAAAACAGGTCAACAACTTGGTCGGGCATACTGATTAGCAATGCCTCGATAGCTACCTTGAACTCATCGGGCTTATCAGTAGTTGCTTGGGCATACTTGGGTAGTTCGGACAAAGTGCCCACAAGCTCCTGCCTCCACGCCCTTGAATCACGGATTACGAGGGGGGCAACCTCGTATTCCTTACCCCCGAATACCACTATCAAGGGCGCCCGACACACCTTCTCTTCGTCAGTCCTTTTTTCAGTCATAGATCTCCTTTATGATGCGCTATCTACTATAGTGCAAACGTCACTGGCGCCCTTAAGCGCTTCAAATGTGACGGGGACTACGGTTATCTCATCCTTCTTGTACCCCATCCCAACAGTACCCGTGGCAGTAGCCAATGGTATTTCGATAGTCCGATCATAACCTGCCGGGTTTGTCCCTACTATCTTGATACTCATTTCCTTATTGGTGCCTGCTCCTATGGTTATCGTGCTGGCAGCTAAGACACTACCAGCAATCGCCTTATCCATATTGTAAAGCGAGCTTTCAGCCATATTGCAGGTAACCGCTAATTTCTCTTTAGCTATCACTCGACCGATTGGGAATGTCTCCTCCTCTACTTCAATGTCCGTTGTATCGGCAGTATATTCCAAAGTCACGCCATCCTCCGTAAAACCTGCCGTAACATAACTTCCCCCTACAGGGTACTTTATTGATAGCGTCGCCACACCTACCAACACATTTGCGATTGTATTTGCCATTGCCTTATACCTCCTCTTTATTTATTTAACTTGGGTCATTCACTCGCACAGCCAGCAGAAAATCATCGGAATTCCCTGTTGTGGGCGTGATAGTAATATAACCAGTAGAGTCATTCCACAGGTCGGGTAGAAACGGGCCTATTATGGCGAATTTACCAGCAGCAACTACTGGTGCCAATGTTTCTGTCCTACCAAACTTGTCTGGTACTGCTGTAAAAGTGAAGGTGTCACCCGTACCTGCCTCAACTACCAACACTGTGCGTCCGTCATTCGGCATGGTAAACGTGTCTGCATCATCGCCAGCCCTCACATTAGCATGAGCACCAATATCCAGAATGCCGTCCTTATCTACTTCTGCCACTACCATTACCAGATTTGCCATTTTAATCCTCCTTCGTATTTATTAATATTTTAAAAAAGGCCAGGACACGGAAGTATGTTGGTATATCCACATCCTGCAAGTCCTGGCCTTGTACCTCTTCAATAGCACTCAGTATATGAAAAGTATCCGAGCCAACCACCACCGATTCGTTCTGAATGCCCTGTAGTGCATCAAATATCGCCATATACAGGCTTCTAGCTTCTATTGGGTCATCTGCCCAACAATCAAACTGGATACTAGGCTCTACAATGTATGGGATATAAGGTGTTGACCGACCACCCCGAGTAAAGAATCCCACAGCAGGCAGGGTAGCATTCTCAGGAAGCCGTGGGCAGTAAACCCTATCCTCCACAATATCGGTTATACCACTCTGCCCCACTAGGTAGGCTCTTATTATCGAATTAGTGTCGCCCATTAGAACTTCTCCTGCATAATTTCCCCTAACTTGCCGATATGTCGATCAAGTGCCGGTCCCATATAAGGGCGGGCAGCCATGTGAGAAGTGCCCATCTCAAGAAAGCCGCCATAGCCCGATGTAGAGTAAACCGATCCCTCTAACCCCTTCGCGTTATATGCAATAGACCGCCTGTTATTACCCGTTAGATACGGTGAATCCTTAACTGAATCGGCCGCAATCTTGACTATAACTTCCTTTAGAGAATCCTCAGCAAGATTATTAAGTTTCCTCTTAGCCTCACCTGTTTTGAGATTAGAGAGGATTCTTATATTTAACTTCATCGTATTCCCCTCATATAACACTCCTTATGGTGGCTATAGATAGCATTCTGCTTATCTGCTACCAGTAGCACCTCATAAGTCACATCATCCACAACAACCCTGTCCTGCTCGGTGATATCCACATCCCCTATGAATAATGTATAGTCAGCAATCACCACCTCTGCCCCGACAGTTACTTCTCTGCCCTTACCTGCCATTAAACGGCACGCTTGGCCTGGTAAGTGATCATCCCACTCCTTGACTTTAGTGCCGTAAGCATCGGCATCACCCTCCGTAAACCGTTGGACGGTGCAACTATTAACCAGTAAATCCGTAAATGACACTTATTCTTCCTCCGCAGTAATAGCGCTACCCGCCGTTAAATCAATCTCTGCCCATGTGGATACAGGCACACCCTCCGTAAGCTCAGCCTCAGCATCCCTTAATTGCTTGGCAAGTTTCATCATATTGTCTACCGTCTTCTGTGCGTAGGAGTAATCGCCAATCTTCTCAGTATCGGCATTGGCAGCATATTTAGCCGCCCACGCTTCTAGCGCATCGGCAGCGGCTAAGGGTATATTATTGGAATGCTTCGTGAGGAAGTATGTTATCTCCTCATCGGTGAACGCTGCATCAGTAGCCGGATGAACATCCGTGTCCCCTATCACTAATCTAACCTGACCCACAAGTGTTTCAATATCATATGTCGCTGTCATTCACACACCCTCCTGCTGCGAAAGTACGGCATCCTGCTTATTGGTAACCTTGATAACGGGTGCCTCAATAAATGCCCCATATACGTGCAATAATGGATAATTATAGATACGGCAAGGCTAGCAGTTATCGCTTTCCCATAACCCATTACCCTTGAAACACTAACTGATACACTCAGGGCAGTTGTCACTATCCTCACATAAGTAACTCCCTCTACAGCCCTTATAATAATAACAACAGACATCGCTAAACTAGAAGTTGTTGAGCGAATATAGGTTACCGTCCTTGAGACAGTCGTGGAGGCGGTTAATCCAGAAGTAACCACCCTTACAATTCCCATCGCCCGGGAGATGGCAACCGATACACCCAAGTCAAGGGAGAGTGCCCTAGTATATCCCACTACTTGAGAGATTATGGTAGATACTGCCAGCGCCGGAGAAGAAACGATTGTTCTATTCCTCAATCTCGTAAGAGTAGTGGATATAACTAAAGCAGAGGATGTTGACCTGATATACCCCAACGCACGTGAGATTACGGGGGATACAGTTAAGCCGGGTGAGGTAGCAATCGTTCTGGCCCTCAACCTTGTAATGGTTGTAGATATAATTAATCCTGACTGCATTGCCCTGGCATATCCAATCGCACGGGAGATTATCGTAGAGGCGCTTAACATGGGAGATAACGCCCTGGTGTATCCTATCGCTCGTGTAATTACGGCGGATGCCACCAAGTTGG
>DAOUEU010000078.1:0-10988 GCA_034430255.1 Dehalococcoidia bacterium
CGGGGCCATCGGCACATCCAGGGACCACGACATGGGCCTCTACTATAGAAGGTCCATGGCTGCCCACCCCACCTTCGGCAACACTGAAGATCACAGAGAGGTGGTCGCCCGGTCGCTTGGCCTTTAGAACGTTAAACGTTTAAAAAGTTGATGGGAAAGGTAGGAGAATGGATTTTAGCTTCACTCCAGAGCAAGAGAAGTTCAGGCAGGAGATCCGGGACTTTATAAAAAAGGAGCTTCCCCCTGGCTTCGAGGCCGGTGTCGGCGGGCACGTGGAGACCGATGAGGAGTGGCAGGTCGCACGCTCCATGACTAAGAAGCTGGCGGCGAAAGGGTGGGTCAATATAGCCTGGCCCAAGGAGTACGGCGGGCAGGACCAGCATATGCTGAGCGTCATCCTCAATGAGGAGATGAATTACTACGGTGCCCCCGGCCTGGACTTCGGCGGAGTCGGCATGCTGGCTCCAGCATTAATGAAACACGGCAACGAGGAGCAGAAGAAGGAGCACCTGTCCAAGATAGCTGCCGGAGAGGTGGTATGGTGTCAGGGGTGGAGCGAACCGGAGGCTGGCTCGGACCTGCCGAATCTGAAGACCAGGGCGGTGGATGACGGAGACGACTATGTCATCAACGGGCAGAAGGTATGGACCAGTATGGCGCATCACGCCGACTGGTGCTTCCTGCTAGCCAAGACCGACCCCGACGCCGAGCCCAAACACCGCGGGATTACCTTCTTCCTGATAGATTTCAGGACCCCGGGGATTACCGTCAGCCCGCTGGTCACCATGTCCAAGGAGCGCTCTTTCTCGGAGGTCTTCTACGATAACGTCAGAGTCCCCAAGAGGAACGTCGTGGGGGAGATAAACCGCGGATGGAAGGTAGCGATGACCGCTGCCGGCTTCGAGCGCTCCGGCATCTACCGTATCGCCCTCGCTCTGCGGAACGTCGACCGCCTGATTGAATGGTCGAAGAAGCCGCAGCCAGACGGACACACCCCCGCAAAGAACCCTGTAGTGAGGCAGAAGCTGGCAACCCTCTACATCGAGGGGCGTATAGCCCGCATGCTGGCCTAGAGGGTTGCCTGGCTGCAGACCCTGGGCCAGGAGCCCGAGTGGGAGGCATCGATAGCCAGGGTTTTCGGCTCCGAGTTCCAGCAGCACGCGGGCCACACCGGAGCGGAGCTTATGGGGCTCTACGGGATGCTGATGAGGGACTCTAAATGGGTCGACCCAGAATGCAACATGGCGCTGCAGTCCATACTGGGGGTGGGCGCTACCATAGCAGCCGGCACCTCCGAGGTGCAGCGAAATGCCATTGCCATAAGGGGCCTGGGCCTGCCCCGAGGCTGAAAATTTTAAGCAGCACGAACCGGTTAAATAGGTTATGTAATAATAAACCTCAGGACGATAGCAGGACAATAGATAGAGTGGTTCTAAAAGTTCTAAAAAAAAGGAGCGGATTATGGACCTAGGCTTTAGTGAAGAACAGGAGATGCTACGAACGTCAGCACGCGACTTCCTTACCACGGAATGCCCCACTGATCTGGTAAAGGAGATGGCCGAGGATGAGGTGGGCTACAAGCCGGAGATGTGGGCCAAGATGGCGGAGCTGGGCTGGATGGGCCTGGCCTTCCCCGAGGAATACGACGGCATGGGGATGACCTTCCTCGATCTGGCGGTGCTCCTCGAGGAGATGGGGCGCGCCTGTCTCCCCGGCCCCTTCTTCTCCACGGTGGTGCTCGCTGGACTCACTATCCTTGAAGCGGGAAGCGAGCAGCAGAAAAAGGACCTCCTATCAAAGATAGCCTCCGGCGAGGCCATCGCCACGCTGGCCATAACCGAGCCCAGCGCCAGCTACGATGCGTCGGCGATTACGGTCAAGGCGGTGGCCGACGGTGACGGCTATGTGATAAGTGGCACCAAGCTCTTCGTGGAGAACGCTCACATCGCCGACTATATCATAGTCGTCGCCCGGACCAAGGAAGGGGGTGCACCCGAAGATGGGATCACCCTGCTTGTGGTGGACGGAAAGGCGCCGGGGATAACCACCACGCTGCTCAGGACCATATCCGGCAGCAAGCAGTGCGAGGTCAGCTTCGACAGCGTAAAGCTACCCAAGGCTAGCGTGCTGGGCGAGGTGGACAAGGGCTGGCCGGTGGTGGAGAAGGTGCTGGAGAAGGCAGCGGCGGCCAAGTGTGCCGAAATGGTTGGCGGCGCTCAGGCGACACTCGACATGAGCGTGGCCTATGCCAAGGAGCGGATCCAGTTCGGCCGTCCCATCGGCAGCTTCCAGGCGGTACAGCACCACTGCGCCAACATGCTGACCGATGTAGATGGCTCCCGCTTCATCACCTACCAGGCTGTCTGGAAGCTCTCAGAGGGGCTTCCAGCCACGATGGAGGTCTCCATGGCCAAGGCGTGGACCAACGATGCCTACCGGCGTGTTACCCAGCTTGGCCACCAGATCCACGGTGGCATCGGCTTCTGCCTGGATCACGACATGCCGCTTTACTTCAAGGCCTCCAAGGCAGCCGAGTCGCTGTTCGGCACCTCCGACTGGCACCGGGAGAAAGTAGCCCAGGAGCTCGGGCTCTAGAAACAGGGTTCAGCGTTTCAGGGCGCTTCATAGGTAGGTTGGGGCATCCGCTCCAGGCTACTCAGTATTGTGAGGAGCCGGACACAGTGCCGTCATCGCGAGGAGCCCTAGTGACGTGGCAATCCCCGGGCTCCTATAATAGGAGACTGCCTGCGACTCACCAGGGAGTCCCCCGATACAATTGGGGGCGGTGTCTGGGGGTAAGCCGGAGCGTCGGCAGACCTATCGGACTCCACCGGCTAAATTAACTCCCCTCCGCTATGGCGGAGGGCCAGAGGGTATCACCAAGATATATTTCTCTCTCTATTCTTAGCATAAAGGGGACTCCCCCGATACAATCGGGGGCAGGGGTCTGGGGGTGTCCCCCAGATATATTTTCCCCCCTCTCCTCGAGGAGAGGGGGCCAGGGGGTGAGGTGAACAAGGACTGCGTCTTTTGCCGCATTGTAAGTGGCGAGCTACCGAGCGATACCATCTATCGGGATAGTGAGGTCATCGCCTTTCGCGACATACATCCCCAGGCGCCAACCCATGTCCTCATCATACCCAGAGAACACATCCTGGCGCCCGCCGACATCGGTGCCGAGCACCAGTCCCTCATGGGACGCCTGGTCTATGTAGCATGCGAGCTGGCAAAGAGCGAGGGTATCTCAGAGAGCGGCTACCGGCTGATAGTATGCTCGGGTTCCGATGGCGGTCAGGAGGTGCCCCACCTCCACTTCCACCTCATTGGCGGCCACAGGCTGGGGAAGCTGGTATAGACCACCTACCATCGCCGCTACACCACCAAATCCTCAGATTCGAAATACCAATTTCTAAGCTCCAGACAAATTCAAAACCACCCGCCGTGCTCTACTTATAGAGACTGCTGAAATATTCTCAATCCACCCCCTAATCCCCCAATCTTGGGGGACTTTTTTAAGCTGGGGGACACCCCCAGACCCCCAGCCCCGATACAATCGGGGCACCTCTTTTTCAGCTGTACCTTATCAATGGTCGTGGCAAACTGGCCGCTCTCCCCTCCAGGTCATACTGTTTTGTATTCCTGATTCCGGTCATTGGTGCTTGTTTAGGATTTCTTACGTCTCCTTATCAACACCCACATTACCAGGCCCATCACTATCAGCGAACCTATCACGATCCCCGCAATCGCTCCTCCACCTAACCCGCCACCACCAGGCGTGGGCGTCGGCGTAGCATCGTGAGTAGGCGAAGCAGTGGGGGTTGCCGTAGGCACAGTGGTAGGGGTAGCAGTTGGTGTCACCGGTGTGCCACTCCAGGCATGCAGGTCAACCTCTACCCTGCCAGAATCTTCATGGATAGCGGTTTCGTCTGCGGGCAGCCACTCACCCGCCCCATCAAACCATATCTCGAAATTAACCTCCGTCCCCGCCTCAGCAATGACGCTAGGCAGGTAGAATTGATTGTCATGCAGCTCCGGTAGGCCAGTGGTTGTATCATCCAATACCATGCTGTCCTCTAGAACGCGGATGCCAGTGCCAGCAGGCACCGCCTGATCATCCACAAATGCGTAGCCTATGTAGGCGCAGGGGTTCGTGGTATCCGCACCGGCTGCTGTAGCCATCGACATCGATACAGCGAAGGCCAATAGCAACACCGGCATCAACATGGTTGCCACTGTTCGCAACCTATGCACTCTGCTCATTTCTCTCTTTCCTTTCATACTAAGTCAATTTTGATAAATCCTCTTTATGGGCCAACCCTATTCAGGTTAGTGTCATGCTCCCCGTCTATCGGGCGGTGATACTAAAGCAAAACAGGGTTACTGACACATTTCCCCATCGCTACATAACCCGTACTGGTGCGCAATATCAGGCTGAGGGCAACGATAATAATTAGAGCGGGGACAAGGATTCTGACGAATTTTCCCCTCCTCATCTCCAGTTCTTTTACGAGGGGAAGAATGAAGCACAGCTTTAGGTTAAAATTCTAAATATTAATTTCTAAGCCCTAAATAAATTCAAGATTCTTATTTTAATGAGACTGCTGAAGTAGTCTCATTAAACCCCCTAATCCCCCAATCTCGGGGGACTTTTTTAAGCTGGGGGGAATAAACCCCAGACCCCCAGCCCCGATACAATCGGGGCGCCTCTTTTTCAGCTGTCTCACAGGGTTACATTACCCCCGTCTCCTTATTATGAGCCATGTTATCAAGCCCAACGCTATCAGCGAACCTATCACTATCCCCGCAATCGCTCCTCCGCTTAACCCGCCCTCACCGGTGTTGACGTCCAGGCGGACCTCAGGTGCTTCCATTGTAACGGAAACGTCCGGTGTCTCGGTGGCGAGTGCACCATCGACTTTGAAGCTAATAGGCTCGGGCGAGTTAATCTCAGCCCCGGTCACCGGAACCACCAGGATAGCTACTCCGTAAGAGTTGGTTAATTCCCAAACCCGTGGGGCTGTCTCGCTTCCTACATAGGCAGTGACATTACAGTTTGCTCCCGCAAGCACACCATCCTCATATACGATGCAGCGGTAGAGGGCGGGAGGAAGCTGGGCCTCGGCAAACAACGGGAACCCCAAAGCCAGTACCGCCGCTACAAATATAATCGTAGCCAGTATTCGAAACTTAATCAATTCCCTTCTCCTTCTTTAGTTAGTTCATGCATTCTTGATCTTAATGTACAAGACTATGACGGCTGTGGTATCTCCCAGGTGCACGCACTCTCCACGATGATGAGGTAGATGTTCCAGTTCTCCAGCGTCTCCAGTGTACTCTCCGGCCAGCCTGGCCTGCCCCACTCCCAGGTCATGGCAGCCTCATCGTAGTACCATACTAGGATAAGCTCACTAGGTGGAGCGAGGTCAACCAAGACAACCTCAGCTCCGCCATAACGCCTGGGGAAGAGCGCCGTTGAGTCATTGCTGAGTCCGTGCGGGAACTCCCAGATAAACGGGGTCGGTGTTGGTGCTGTTGGAATCTCCGGCCCGGGCGATGTAGTCTCATCAGGTAAACCCGCGGCAGATTTCACATAGCTAGACGGGTCCACCGTCTCCCCGCCTTCGATAGTCTCACCCGGACCAATGGTCACCGTTAGCCACTTATTTCCGTTGCTCCAATCCAGGTCATCACGGGTCAGCGTGCCATAGCTATGATCGGGGTTTGTAGGCAACCTATCTTCGATGTTTGGTGAGTCAATAGTGGAGGTATCCATCTCCTCGCTGAACTTGAAGACCAGTTCATCGCCCTCAGCAGGACTGACATTTCCTGCACCATTGTACCATGATATTTCTTCCAAAACAGGTGGAGCCGGTGTAGGCGTTGGCGTGGGAGTCGGGGTTGGCGTTAGTGTAGGTGTAGGTGTAGGTGTAGGCGTCGGTGTTGGCGTAGGACCGCCGCTTGTGGTTACCCTGGCCCGCAGGCAGGCGTTGAAGCCATAAGGGCCCAGATCATCCCAGGAGCTGCCATCGTCACTGTAGAAGCTCGCCCCGGTCTGTATAGGGGGATCGGCAAGTACAACCCCTTCAACCTCTAAATAGCCCTCCGCAGGCAAGGGGTAATAATAGCCCGGCGTTGTCATCTCGACAGCTACACTAAACTGCTGGCCGTTGGTGAGCGGGACAGGGATGCTCAGTGGTACTGAATAGTAGCCAAGCTCATCACAGGTTCCTGCCTGGTAGGTAAGCTGAGTTCCAAAGGAGCCATCATAAACGTAAATATCATACTGGGCACCGTTGCTCGTTGTCCAGAACTCCACATGGGTTAGGTCGCCGTCCTGACCCGAGTTGAAGACACTGCCCATCCATAGAGTTGGTCTACCCAGACCGATAGCGGCCACCCAGCCGGCTTCATCCCAGTAATACAGATCCTCGTTGGGGTCGTAGTCCTGGTAGCGATAGGAGGCTACCTCCTGCATGTTCGCTGAGCCGTAGCACAGATAGAAGTATCCGCTATCCCCCCAGCCGGTGCCCCAGCTATTCTTTACTATCCACGCCCCGGAGCCGCCACCAAGCGGGTGCGCTATGCCGTCATCCCACCCGACAATAGAGACGAGATGATTGGCTTCTTCCGTGCATCCTGGATAGTAATAGATAGAACCAGAGTACATGTGGGCATCGCCGTAATAAAAGGCCATGGAGACCGGACCATAGTTGTAAATGGCATCCTTAACCGCGGCTGTATCGTTAGGATTATCGGTTATCCAGCGATACCCCGTGACCCTCTTGATTGTGGAACAGCTATCGTTGCAGGGCTCGGTATCGATGGTGACTGTATTATAGGGGTCACAGGACTCAAGCCTGGTCCCTTTCTTGGTGAGAACATCGGTGGCAAGCCATGACCAGCCACCTCCCATACAGCGGTCGTTGTTCAGGTAGACCCATGATGGGTCGGTGCAGCAGGCAACATTCTGCTCGGAGAAATCATACTCCACCCCGTCCACGATCAAGACCCTCGATTCCACGGCGGAGAGCGTGCCGAATATCCAGCAGGTTCCACACGTATTCTGGTCCTTAACCGGGGTCACATCGCCCGAATCACTCCAGTTAAAGGCGCTGGGCAGTATTTGTGCCCCTCCCCGCCTCACCGGGATATCCTGGAGGTGGCTCAGGTCCATCGGCGGGGGCATATAGCCGTAGAAGGGCTCCGGTGGATTCTCGATGCATCCGACGAAGTCGGTACTGAGCGGTGCTGCCTGGAGCTTCTGCGGGGCCTGCTGCGGCACTTCGACGGCATCAGCCTCCTCCAGCTGTTGCAGTAATGCGAGGTCGGTTACCGCTCCCTCTGGAGCCTGAGCCACAGCCCCGGAAACCAGGCCGAGAGCGATTGCAATAACCAGAGCAGGGACAAGGATACTGGCAACCTTTCTCTTTCTCATCTGCAGCTCCTTTCCAGAACGATTAAAATTAAATGCTAATATCCAATTTCCAATTGGATAAATTCGAAATACTAATTTCTAAGCACTAAACAAATTCAAAATTCCAATTCTCAAAATACAAGACCGCAACCCCGTGTGGTTAGGCTGGCCAAGCTTGTTGCCCAACTTGATCGGGCAATCGGCCAGCCTGACCCCGGACCCCAGTATTCTGTTTAGTATTTAGGATTTTGTTACCCTCCCCTCCTCATTATAAGCAACATTACCAGTGCCCCCGCTATAAGCGAACCCACCACTATCCCGGCAACCGCGCCACCGCTTAACCCACCGCCTGGCGTGGGCGTTGGTGTCGTGGTCGGCGTTGGCGTTACCGTCGTTTCGATGCAGAAGGTGCAATCGGTCACTTTATCCGGGGTTATCGGCTGCGGGTCGCCCGCCGTCCCGTCATTAAGCGATGTCACAGTAATATCCAGGTCGCTGCAATCGCCACTACTGCCTACCGCATTTAACGTCACGGTGGCAAATGTGACAGTACCTGTAGGCCCCGGTGAAGCACCTGTTGCCGCGGTCATGGTTGTGGTGCCGTTAGCTGTATTCCATATAACCTCGCCAAGGTCTCCAGCATCCACACCGCCAAAACTGACAACAGCCGTATCCACCGTTAGCGTAATAGTGGCTGAACCTATGCCTTCCGCTTCATCGGTAGCTATGGTAATGTCGGTATTAACACTGCCACTCACCGGTACACTGGCACACCCAATAGCTACAGAGGTGCCCACTATCGGTGTGGGCGTGGGCGTGGGCGTCGGTGTGGGTGTTACCGTAGGTGTAGTGGCAGGAGTTACTGTTGGCGCTACCGTCGGCGTGGGGGTGACCGGGGGCGCCCAGTCCACGGAGAGGTCCAGTTGTGTTACCTCTCCGCTTTGGAAGGTGAAGTCCTGGTCTGCTCTTTTATAGTTGATATAAAACTCGATGGTTTCACCATCCATTAGCTCTTCCGTCCCTTGGACAAATAATGGATTATCGCCACCACCGTATTTACCTACCTCTGTAGTCCATATAGGATTACCTATAAGTCCAGTTACCGGGTCCGGGGGTGGAGTAACGATGTGCTCACCCCGAGCTTCAATCAGCGTTCCCAGCGGCGCCGGCTGGCCGCCGATGGTTACATTCCCGTAGAAAGCATGGGGCAGGAGAGAGATAGGCTGGGCAGAGACCGGCGAAGCAAAACATAGCAGCAGAAAGGCCAGGCACAGACCGAGTATTATCCTGTGCGTCGTATTCCAGCTCATATTTTAAAAACTCCCTTTAAATTCAGATGGGGGCTTAAAATTAAGCCCCCATCTGGTATAGCCTTGCTTGATTACCACTTATGGAGCAAGCGGTGTTGTGCTGTATCCTGCTATGATGCCAGAGGCCTGCATATAGACAAAGTAGCCCTTGTACGGGAGCATGTCAGGCTCTGTAGAGGAGTACCACGGATTGAATGTCCAACCGGGCTGATTCAAAGCGGGGCTAACCACGTTGCTAAATTTATACGTGCCATCGAGCCATCCCCCTGTATACATAGTACCTGTCAGGAGGACTTCCATCGCTGGCGAATCGGGGAAGCCACCGTCGTAACCCGGCGCCGGCCCGATTAAGTTCCATCCGGCGTACAGAGTCCGGGTAGGTGGCGCGGTGTTGCCATCTTCCGGGACAAAGTAACACTCAGTCCCTCCGGTAGCAACCTTAACGTAGATGCCCTCCAGCGGTTTGAGAATGTATGTGGACGTTACCGAATACCAGTTGGTGCCATAGCGGCGATAGGCAGCCACCACACCTGTGGGAACAATGCTCCCAAACCTATTTTTGTTGCCAGTGCTCTCCAGGGTCACCGGCGTCGATATGATATTCCAGCCCCCGCCGAGGCTCATCCCCGGCTCGGTGGTGGTGCCACTGGGGCTGTTGGAGAGTTCAGACAGCTTGCCGACATCATCCTCAGCCTTCAGGGCAAACCAGTAGGTAGTACCCGGGCTCAGGCCATTAACAGTGAAGTTCTCCGGCGTACCCGGTGCGCTGGGGGTAGGCTCGCCCGTTGCATCGGTCGCCGCTACCCAGCCTGCCGGGGTCGATATCTGGGATAAAGCGTAGCGGATATGGTAGGCAGTGCAGGTGCCGGTGCCGTCAGGGTCCTCACCCGGTGCCGTCCAGCTCAGGTCTATGGAATCACTATCCTCGCCAGTCACTGCCAGGTTTGTCACCGTTGTCGGGTTGCAGGGATCAGTAATGAGGTCCAGCTGGACCTCCGGGGCTCCCAGGGTCACGTCAACATCTGGAGTCTCGGTGGCAAGCACCGCATCAACCTTGAAGCTTATTGCCTTTGCGGGGTCAAAATCGGCCAACGTTACCGGAACCTCCAGTATAGCAACGCTTAAAGCGCTCGTTACCGACGACGCCCGAGGGGAGGTCTCGGTGCCTACATAGGCATCGACAGTCCTCCCCGCGCCTACAAGCGCACCATCCTCATACACGGTACACCGGTAGAGCGCAGCGGGAAGCTGTGCCTCCGCAGTTAATGGGACTGCTGCCAGAGCCAGAAGGGCCGCTATAAAGATCACAGTCACCAATATTCTGAATTTTCGCACTTCTCTTTCCCTCCTTTCTAAGTTAGCTAACTCATCCTCTATATCTTAAATTATATCTGCGGTATAGTCCATGTGCATGTACTCTGCACGATGATGAGGTAGATCTCGCCGTTCTCAAGGCTGGTCAGGGTGCTCTCCGGCCACCCCGGCCTAAACCACTCCCAGGTCTTGGTAGCCTCATTATAGTACCATACTGCTATAAGCTGAGCGGGCTCAGTTAAAGTGGGAAGAGAAACCGTCTCGCAGCCATAGTACCTGGCGAAGATCGCCGCTGTGTCCTGGCTGAGGCCGTGAGGAAACTGGAATTCACACTCCGGCTCGATGTGCACATACGCCGTGTCGGTATCTATCTGTGCTAAATTATCGGTCACCTTAAGCTCGACGGTGTAGTCTCCTGCCGTGCCCCAGCTATATGTCGGGTTCTGATCCGTGGAGTCATCAAACAGTCCGTCGTAGTCTAGGTCCCAGGCATAGCTATAGGGCAGCACCCCACCGGTTGCCGAGCCATACAGGTTTATAACATCACCCTCATAACCGGAGTAGGGGCCATCGGCTTCAGCTACCGGTTGAGTCAGGCAGATATCCAGGCGGACCTCCGGGGCCTCCAGCGTCACATCCACCCCCGGCGTCTCAGTGGCAAGCTCCCCGTTGACCTTGAAGCTTATGGCCGCAGATGAGTCAACCTCGGGCTGGGTCACCGAAACCTCCAGGATACATACACCGCTACCGCCCGTGAGTCCCGAAGCCCGCGGAGTTACCTCTGTTCCAACATAGGCTTCCACCGTCCACCCCGCACCTACAAGCGCATCACAGTTATAAACGGTGCAGCGGTAGAGCGCAGGAGGAATCTGCGCCTCTGTAACTAGCGGTACTACCCCTATAGAGAGGAGCGCCATTACTAAAAAAAACACCGCCAGTATTCGTAGCCT
>DAOUEU010000079.1:0-4851 GCA_034430255.1 Dehalococcoidia bacterium
CGCTGGTCAAGGTCAAGTCGTACAGGTATTTGGACATAACCCCCTCGCCCAGGGCGGCAGCGGCCAGTACGAAGCTGAACTCCCCGATCTGAAACATCCCGGCACCGACATAGAGCGTGGTCTTGGCACTATAGCCGAAGAGCCAGGGGATGAGAGAGCAGATGATAAACTTGCCTCCGATGATTGCGATCACCACCACACTGACCGCCCCGATATTATCCGCCAGGAAGCGGGGATCGATTAGCATGCCAAGGGAGACAAAAAAGAGGGTGGCAAAGATGTCGCGCAGTGGGATGACCTCGGCGAGGGCCTGATAAGCATAATCGGACTCGCTTATCAGTAGCCCGGCGACGAAGGCACCCAACGCCAGCGATATCCCGAAGTAATCGCTGGTAAAGGCCACCGCCAGGCACAGGCCGAATACGGCCAGCAGGAAAAGCTCCCTGGAGCGCAGCCCGGCCACCCGCCTCATAACCCGGGGCAGGACCCACAGCCCCAGGACAAGCATTGTTCCCAGGAAAAGCACAGCCTTAAGCACTGCTATGCCTAATGCGGCTGCCCAACCTGGCTCCCCGATGACGGGCAGCACCACCATCATCGGCACCACCGCCAGGTCCTGCACCAGCAGTATGCCGATCATGACGCGACCGTGAGCGGTGTCCAGCTCGCCCCGCTCCATGAGGAGCTTGAGCACTATCATGGTGCTGGAAAGGGCGATGAAAAAGCCAAAGAAGAGAGCCTCCGTAAGCGGCCAGTGAAGCGATATGCCTATCACTAGCCCCAGAGCCGTGGTGGCCAGGATCTGAACCATGCCACCAATAATGGCAACCCGCCCCGTGCGCCTCAGTGTTTTCAGGGAGAACTCAAGACCCAGGGTGAAAAGCAGGAGGACAACCCCGATCTCCGCCAGGGTCCTGATCTGCTCAACGTCACCGACCAGACCAAAACCATAGGGACCGACAGCGATGCCGCCGATAAGATAGCCCAGGATGACCGGCAAGCCGAGGCGGCGGGCAATCATCCCCCCGATAAAGGCGACAACCAGGACTGTGACCAGGGCGATAAGGTCCAGATTTACCCTCCCCCTCTTAAGGATAGAGTGTTATGCTATTCTATCACAGGATTTAATGGCAGGACAGTGTTGTGCGGTATAAAGTACGTAGTGATACGTCGCGCAAGACTATTATGGATATTGATATAGTTACTATTAGAATGATTGGGGTGGGTGCTCCAACCTACCTAAAAAATCCCCGCCCGATCTAGGTGGTAGTGTCGGCTGACCTGTCGGCCTCGGTGGACTCCCACTTATATCTCCTGCCTGGGAAAACCTATGGTTTAGCAGGGATTTTTCCTCCCTTGCTTTTCCCGAGGGATTAGTTTATCGCAAAGCATCACGGGGTGATAAGGTGAAGGGAGACTCACGGTAGCAGGGATCACTCAATTATTGACAATATACCTGCTCCCTCGGTAAACTAAACCTGCCCACCATGGAAGCGAAGCTAACGGGTGCATTAGAATTGGCGGGAAATCCGACTCTATAGATAGATTGAGGTTATAAAGTGGCAGCGAGCGATGAGATACGAGGGCAGATCGTAAGCGCCCTCGAGAGGCAGGATGCCGATTACATTGAGGTTCGCATCGAGGAGCGGGAGGCGAGCCGTATCCGTTACCGGGGGAGGGAGCTGGAGGATATTGGCCGCAGCACCAGCCTAGGCGGTAATGCGCGTGCCCTGGTTAGCGGAGGGTGGGGCTTTGTCAGCTTCAACGAGATAGGCGGGCTGCGGGATAAGGTTATGCTGGCGGTGAAGCAGGCGGGGTTGGTGGGGAAGGTTAGGGCACAGGAGTCTAAAAAAGGGGAGGAGAGCAGGCTCAGCCCGGTGGAGCCGGTGGTGGACACGGTGGTACCCAGCATTAAAAGGGACCCTGCCACCGTCTCTTTGGCACAGAAGAATCGTCTCCTCGATGAGTATAACGAGTTAATCTGGGCCACCCCCAAGATACAGACCTCCGTGATAGCCTATGGGGATAGCAAGAAAACGGTTATTTTCGCTAACTCAGAGGGCAGCTATATCGAGCAGACGAAGGTGGACCTCAGCTTGCGCCTGATGGTGATTGCCAGGGAGGATGGCGATGTGCAGCAGGTGGCGCTCAGCATAGGCTCAAGCGGCGACTTCGGCGCTTTGGAGGTACTTCATCAGGAGGTAGGGGAGGTGGCACAGCGCGCCGTAGCGCTTCTTTCCGCGCCCCGGGTTAAGGGAGGGGAGTATACTGTGGTGTTGGACCCGGTCCTTGCCGGTGTCTTCGCCCATGAGGCCTTCGGCCACCTCTCCGAATCCGATTTCGTTTATGAAAACGACCGCCTGAAGGATGTTATGGTCTTAGGGAGGAGGTTCGGTGGAGAGCACCTCAACATCGTCGACGGCGCTGCTGTACCCGGGCTTCGAGGTAGCTACAAATATGACGATGAGGGCGTGCCCGCCACCAGGAGCTATCTAATTAAGGAAGGGGTGCTGGTGGGGAGGCTTCACTCGCGGGAGACCGCAGCCAAGATGGGGGAAAAGCCCACCGGAAACGCCAGGGCGCTGGATTATCGACATCCCCCGATTGTTCGCATGACCAATACCTTCATCGAGCCACAGGGCATCTCCTTCGAGGATATGATAGCCGATATCAAGGAGGGGGTCTATGTGAAGAACTGGTATGGTGGTATGACCTCGATGGAGATGTTCACCTTCTCCGCAGGCGAGGCGTACATGATCCGTAATGGCAGAGTGGAGGAGCTACTCCGACCTGTGGTGCTAACCGGCAACGTGTTCACCACCCTGGGTAACATAGATGCCATAGGAAATGACCTGGAGATGAACCAGGGGGGTGGTTGCGGCAAGGGGGCGCAGTCCCCGCTCCCCGTCTCCAACGGCAGCCCCCACATAAGGATTCAGAAGTGCCTGGTGGGAGGGAGATAAGGAGGTAGTAAATGGGAGGGGAAAAGCATAGCCCACAGTCAACGAAATCACCCAAGCAAATTCAGGGACTATGGGAGTGGTGTCTGCACGAAGACCATCTATTCACAAATAGAGCGAACTTCTTTATGGTCGCCGAGGCTATGCTTTTTGCTGCATTTGCGGCTCTTCTAGCAAGAACCTCGATAAACAAGGGGTCAATAATCATAATCGGAGTTGCTGGTATTATCGTCACTGTGGTCTGGGTATATACAGCAGCGGTACAAAGGCAGAAAACGATGAATCCAATCAAAAAGATTTTGCGTCAAGCTATTCCTGAATATAATGAAATAGCAAGTGGTAGAAAGGGGTGGTCGATAAATATCGTTCTCGGCATTATTCTCCCCATTCTAATCTTCGGTGTATGGGTGGCACTCCTTTTTGTCAATTGCTTTCGGGGAGAATGAATTTTGGAAAATATCCTTAAACTGTCGAAAAAGGTGGCTGAGGAGGCCGAGGTCTTCCTCGTCTCGTCGAAGGAGACGCCGGTCGGCTTTGAAGCCAATCGCCTCAAGATGCTGGAGACCGCGGAATCGACTTCCGTCTCTCTGCGAATCGTCAAGGACGGGAAGATCGGTTTTGCCACCACAACCAGGCTGGATGACCCTCAGGTGCTGGTGGACATGGCGGTGGAGACCGCCCGGTTCGGCGCCGAGGCGAAGTTCATCCTTCCCACGGCGCAGTCCTACCCCCAAATCCAGGTCTACGACGCCGATGTGGAATATGTAGCTGTAGAGGATATGGTCGAAATGGGCAACTCGCTCCTTGACATAATTCTTGGCCACACCCCGGATTTGGTCTGCGAGGCCGGGGTGACCAGGGGCGTGGGAGTGGTTAATATCCTGAACTCCCGCGGCGGCGAGGCCAGCTACCGCAGGAGCTACTTCGCCATTGGCATCGAAGGGACGCTTATTCGCGATACGGATATGCTATTCGTCGGCGAGAGCGATAGCTCCTGCCACCCGATAAGGGAATTTCAGGAGATAGCTAACGCTACGATGGAGCAACTGGAGCTGGCGGGGCGACCTGCCTCGATAGCAACAGGGGAATTTCCGGTGATTTTTACCCCTAAAGGGGTAGCAAGCGCCCTGCTTACCCCACTGGCGCTCGCGGTTAACGGTAAGATGGTGCTGGAGGGGGCCTCACCGCTGGGAGGAAAACAGGGAGAGCTGATCTTCGATGAAAGGTTCTCTTTATGGGACGATGCCACCCTCAACTATCGCCCAGCCAGCCGCCCCTGCGATGATGAAGGGGTGCCCAGTCGGAGGACAGCACTCATCGAAAGGGGAGTGGTAGCAGGCTTCCTTTATGACCTGCAGACTGCGGCCATCGCCGGTGCCAGGAGCACCGGCAGCGGCAGCAGGGCTGGGGGGGGCATGCCTACACCATCGGTGAGCGCCCTGGTAATTGAAGAGGGGGATACCCCATTTAAAGAGATGGTCCAAGATATGAAAGAGGGGCTGGTTATCGAGCAGCTCATTGGGGCGGGGCAGGGGAACGTTCTGGGGGGCGAGTTCAGTGGCAATGTCCTGCTGGGATACAAGGTGGAGAACGGGGAGATGGTAGGGCGTGTGAAGGATACCATGGTATCGGGAAATATCTACCAAGCCTTGAAGAAGCTGGTTTCTATCGGTAGTGAAGCGAGATGGGTGGGTGGTGCGCTCAGCGCCCCGCCCCTCTATATACCCGGCCTGGCAGTGGCCAGCAAGGGATAACGAGGAGGTATCCTTGTCTCTGGATTTATTTGCCAAGACCCTTGCCGAGATAAGCGATGAGAGCAAACCCCTGGTTTCCTCAAAGCTAGCCAAACTGTCAAATGTATCTCAGCAGGAGATGCCACTGTTTCTCGAGA
>DAOUEU010000080.1:0-4315 GCA_034430255.1 Dehalococcoidia bacterium
CTGACGATGGAATTGCCTATTACACCGAGCAGAACGCCGCAACCCACACCGCAATAAGGACATATCGTGCTCACCTCTGTGAGTGGGGGCAATCTATCTCTAGCGACAAGCGCTCCTACCGGGCAGCTAGCGACGCATTGGCCACAGGATTCGCAATTCGTATTCAGTAGCGATTTGGCATAGGGGGGGACAGCTACCCTATAGCAGAAGCTCAGTGCCCCAACATTCTGTACATCCAGGCACGTTCGGATGCAGCGGATGCAGGCGATGCACTTGTTGGCATCGATCTCTATGAAAGGATGAGATCTATCTACAGGATAAATATATGTGTCCCGTCTGATAGTGGGATATGGTACTTTGTACTCTGCTGAGAGCTGACGTAGAGTACAGTAATCGGCCGCCTTGCAACCACAGGACATGCACCTTTCCGCTTCTTTTCTAGCCATATCCTCGGTGTAGCCGAGTTCTATTTCCTGGAAATTATCACGTCTCTCCAGAGGTCTGAGTTTTGGCATCTCTCGCCTCGGCTGACGCTCAATATCATTGAACTCATCTTTACTCATCTCGTCGAGCTCGCCTTTGCTCAAGTTGAAAGGTTGGCCCACACTTTCCAGCTCTTCGCCACTTAGATAGCGACCGATTGCGATTGCGGCCCTCTTCCCCGCTGCCATCGCGTCCACTGCCCGTGCTGGTCCCGTTACCGCATCGCCCCCAGCGAAAACCCCATTCATGTCGGTCTGCAAAGATTCAGGGTGAGTAATGATGATATCTCCTTTGCCGATATTGACAGTGCCTCGCTCGGAGCTAGCTTGCTCTGCTTCGAGGAAGGATACATCAGTGGTCTGTCCAATGGCAGCGATAACTGTGTCGACTGGCACGCTGAATTCAGAGCCGGGTATCGGCTCTGGCCGGCGGCGTCCGCTTTCATCCGGCTCACCTAATGCCATTCTGTTGCAGACAAGCCCGCTCACCCTGCCATCTTCTCCAATTATCCTAACCGGTGCCGCCAAGAAGTGAAGCCTGACACCCTCTTCCTCCGCCTCCTCCACCTCCCAATCGCTGGCTGGCATCTCCGCCCTGGAGCGGCGGTAAACGATCGTCACGTCATCTGCTCCCAGGCGCAGTGCGGTTCGCGCCGCATCGATAGCCGTATTCCCTCCACCGATTACCGCCACTTGACTGCCTACTTTCAGGGGTTCGCCCAGCGCCACAGAACGCAGAAAGTCGGTTCCCGGAAGGACGCCCTCCAGGTCCTCTCCATCAACTCGTATCTTCTGGCTATTATGAGCCCCTATGGCTAGGAAGATAGCCTTAAAACCATCGTCGAAGAGCTTTTGTAAAGTGAAATCTCTACCTAGCACAGAGAGGGTTTTAATCTTCACCCCCACGGCCTCTATGGCAGCGATCTCTCGGTCAAGTATATCCCGGGGCAGGCGGTAATCTGGTATCCCATAACGCAACATGCCACCGGGCTGCGGTAGAGATTCAAAGACCTCCGTCGTGTGTCCCATCTGCGCCAGATAGTACGCAGCGGAGAGGCCTGCTGGCCCAGCCCCGATGATAGCAACGCTGAATCCGCTCTTGGGCTCCGACGCTGAGATAAAAGCTTCCTCACCAAAGAGGAATCCATAATCTGCGGCAAACCGCTTAAGGCTGCAGATGGCTAATGGTTCATCCACCAGATTGCGACGGCATGCCGATTCGCAAGGGTGGGGG
The DNA here is from genome assembly GCA_034430255.1 of Dehalococcoidia bacterium. GTDB lineage: Bacteria > Chloroflexota > Dehalococcoidia > E44-bin15 > E44-bin15 > DATKYK01. The sequence continues at coordinate 1,717 of DAOUEU010000080.1, forward strand.
CAGACGCGTCCGATGACTGCGGGCATGGGGATCGCTTCCTTAATGAGAGCCACTGCGTCACGATACTGCCCCCGAGCGATAAGGGCGACATAGCCTTGAACGTCCACCCCAGCAGGACATGCGATTCGACAGGGTGCAACACAATCGCCATAATGGTTGGCTAAAAATTCTTCTAGTCTAGCTTTACGAGCGGTGCGAACTTTCTCGTTGTCGCTTTCCACCACCATCCCCGCCCACACGCGGGTGGTACAACTGGGCATAAGCCCGTAACCCTTGACATCAACCACACATATCCAGCAACCCCCAAGAGGTCGCAAGTAATCATCGTGACAAAGAGTGGGAATAGGAATATTATTGTCGCGGCAAACCTCGAGGATGGTCTGGTCTACATGAGCTAGTATATCTTTGCCGTCGATGGTTATACTGACCTTGGTCGCCTCAGCCATAACCATCATCTTAGCCTCTTTGCTGCCTGAGATATTCATCTATAGAGGCTGCGGCCCGCTTACCCGCCCCCATGGCGCTTATCACGGTGGCAGCGCCAGTAACCACATCGCCGCCAGCCCAGACCCCGGGCTTGGTGGTCTTGCCATCCTCCTCATCAGCGACCACCGTACCCCGCTTGGTGACATCCAGCCCCTTGGTGGTGGTGGGAACCAGGGGGTTGGGGGTAGTGCCCAGTGCGACGACAACGGTTTCAACGTCAAGCATGAACTCGCTGCCCTCTTTAGTGATCGGTCGCCGCCGGCCACTATCGTCCGGCTCCCCCAGCTCCATCTCATAGCACTCAGCACCCACTACCCATCCCTGGTCATTGCCAATAAACCGCTTTGGATTGGTAAGGAATTTGAAAATAATCCCCTCTTCCTGGGCGTTTTCCACCTCCTCCCGCCTTGCCGGCATCTCCGCCTCAGAACGCCGATAGACAATATAGACCTCATCGGCGCCGAGCCTCAAGGCACACCTGGCGGAATCCATAGCCACATTACCACCTCCGATCACCATAACCCGCCCCCCCCGCTTGATCGGTGTGTCGTATTCAGGGAATAGGTAGGCCTTCATAAGGTTGGTTCTGGTAAGGAACTCGTTGGCCGAATAGATGCCGTTGAGGTTCTCGCCGGGGATGTTCAGGAACATCGGCAACCCCGCACCGGTGCCCATGAAGACAGCATCATAGCCATCCTCCATAACTTCATCGATGGTCATGGTCTTACCCACCACGGAGTCCAACCTGACCTCCACCCCCAGAGATTTTACGTATTGAACCTCGGTCTGAACGATGTGCTTGGGCAACCGGAACTCAGGTATGCCATACATGAGCACGCCACCGGCGACATGGAGCGCCTCAAAGAGTGTTACCTGGTGACCCATCTTGGCCAGGTCGGCGGCAGCCGTAAGCCCCGCCGGCCCCGAGCCTATCACTGCCACTCTTTTACCCGTTGCCTTAGTGATCTGGGGCTTTTTCATCTTCCCCTGGGACAGCTCCCAGTCAGCTACATAGCGCTCCAGGCGTCCGATAGCTATCGGTGCCCCCTTCTTTCCCAGGGAGCAGAGCGATTCGCACTGTGTCTCCTGGGGGCAGACCCGGCCGCAGATGCCGGGTAGGCTGTTCTTGCCCTTTAAGATCCTGACCGCCTCGGGCATATCGCCTTCCCGTATCGCGTTGATAAATTCGGGTATATCCACATCTACAGGGCATCCCTCAATACAGGGTTTCTTGGGACACTGGATGCACCGGTTTGCCTCGTAGTTGGCTTGCTCCTCACTGTATCCCTGGGCGACCTCATTAAAGTTCTTAGCCCGCACCAGGGGCTCCTGCTTGGGCATCGGCACACGGTTCAGATCGAGTTTAGCCACGGCTCACCTCCTCCCTACAAGAACATTCCATGGCATGCTTTTCCTCATCGAGATAGATACGCTGGCGGGCAAAGACGAGGTCCCAGTCGACCTGGTGTCCATCGAATTCGGGACCGTCAACGCAGGTGAACTTCGTCTCACCGCCAACCTCCACCCTACAGCAGCCGCACATACCAGTGCCGTCGACCATAATCGGGTTGAGGCTGACAATAGTGGGGACAGCGAAAGATTTGGTGGTCAGCGAGCAAAACTTCATCATCACTGCGGGGCCGATGGCAACCACCCGGTCGACCTTCTCGGACCCTTCCATAAGCTCCTTAAGCGGCTCGGTAACAAGGGCTTTGCGACCATAAGAGCCATCATCGGTGGTTACAGTCAAGCTATCGCTTACCTCTCGCACCCGGTCCTCCCAGAAAAGGAGGTCCCTGTTGCGGGCCCCGAGAATGGAGATCACCCTATTCCCTGCCTCTTTGAGCGCGCGGGCGATGGGGAAGATAGGGGCGACGCCAACCCCCCCGCCAACGCAGACCACGGTGCCGAACCTCTCGATATGGGATGGCACACCCAGGGGGCCGATAAAGTTGGCGATGGAGTCGCCAGCCTTGAGCTGGGCCAGCCTGCGCGTGGTAACCCCCACCTCCATGAAAACGATGGTTATGCTACCCTCCTCTCGATCCCAGTCGGCAATGGTAAGGGGGATGCGCTCCCCCTTCTCATCTATCATGATGACAACGAACTGTCC
>DAOUEU010000081.1:0-2840 GCA_034430255.1 Dehalococcoidia bacterium
CTCTCTGACGACAGAAAATACGTATGCAACTGGTTCTTGGTTCAAATCTAGGTACGTCATCGGCTCATTGATGGTGGCTCCGGACCAGATAGGCATTCTACCGACTCGCGCTTCGTGAGAGATCAACTCGCTTGCAATTTGGGCTGCTTCATCCAGTGTGTGGGGTAGTGGCTTTGCTTCCTTGGCGGGTGTTGGCGTTGCCAGAGGTCTCGCATAAGGCGTCGGCGTCACATCAGGGTTAGGCCCTGCCACTGACACACTCGCCGCCTGACATGGGGTCAGCAAAAGCAATAGGGCTAGCAAGAACATGGCAAGGTTTGCAGCTCTGCCTATCCAAGATGCTATTCTACCCCATAATCTCATCTTTCCGCCCTTTCTCTACCAGCATAGTGCTTTATTCGCTTCTCCGATGGTTGGGAAGTGAGTGAGAGACGTGATTGTCCATTTATCCTCTGCCGATTCGTTGCCACCTCAGAATTTCCGGATCATCGCCTTGATAATCCCCTTCTCCCCCTCGAAATCCTCCAAAGCCTGGGCTATCACCGTTCCAGGGGCGGGGTCATTGTTGGTCATAGCATAGCCTGGCACGCCTGAGGCCACTAACAAATCGCCTCTGCGCACCGGCCCTAACACATTGATGACCTCTGCGCCGATGACGATAGGCCGCCCCCTGGAACCCGCTATGGCCTGCACCAGCCGATCGTTGGGAGTAGAGCATAGTTCAAGCTGATCCATGCCCCAACAGAGCACGTCCCCTTTCTGGAAGCGGTCAATCCGGCCGGCATCTAGTTCCTTTTTCGTCTGTAAGTTGGCCTCGACCAACGCGTCGCATGTCACCGGCCCGTTGATCTTGACCCCGCCAGCGAAATCATGGTCATAGTTGATGGTCAGCGTGTCACCGGCGTCATGCACCAATGCCCGGCCGCCATCGCCACGCGGCGCATGGCTGATGCACAGGTCCGGCCCTTCGATATGTAGACTTTCTCTTATGACTATATTGCCGTTATTTCCTGATATTGTCCCACCATTACTGCCAAGCCTTATTGATGCTGTCGTACTATCCTGATTGCCATAGATCCCCAATGTATTCTGTACATCTACATCTGTAAGAAAAGAATCGTCACCAACCTTAAGAAGCGGAGTGCCTGCAGTTGCACCCCCATCGGCTATAGATAATTTTGCCCCCGGCTCCCTCGTCCCGATGCCGACGTTGCCTTGTATATTTACCTCTCCATCCTGCCATACATCAAACACAGCTTCATCATTCACATTACACAATCTTATTCCGACCGCATTAGCTGGTACGCTCCATGTCCCTTTTACCAGTAAGGGTACATTACCTCCAACTATGTGGAGTTTACTATCCGGACTCGTCGTTCCGATGCCGACGTTGCCGCTCTCCAAGACTGATACCCTTTCTGCTTGCCCTCCATAACTGTATATTCCAAGCCTATCGTTGTCTCCACCAGCAAAGATACCCCACGAATCCATTCCGGCTCCACCTGGAGTGAGCTTCAAGAAAGAATGTTTGTTTGAGATAAGCTCAGCAGCGACGTTTGCCGGATTAAACCCGGCAAAATCAGTTCTGGCAACCACAAGTTTTTCCCCTGGGTCCGCCGTCCCGATGCCGACGTTGCCATCAACTAGATTGAGTTTGGCAGTGGTCACCGCCCCATCTGCCAACTTCGCCGTCGTCACAGCCCCATCTTGGATGCCTGCATGTACTGCATAGGGCACACTGGTGAGCAGCTCCCGAGGTGTCATCTCAAAGTCGTCTCCAACTTTAATTCCGAGATAGACATCTCCTGTGAGACATGAATGGTCAATGGAGTTAGTGCTGCCCAGCAGCACGTTGAAAAGCCCGTCGGAGACGGAGACGGTTTGTGTTTCGCTCCAGCATGGACTTCCCCCTGTCGGCACGTCATACAGGGCAAATCGCATCTGATAATCGCCACTCAGGGGAACACCATCGGCATCAGTCAGCCGCCCCTGGTAGCTAATCATGGTGGCAGATGGCCCTTGGCTCTGCGGTGCACCAACGGGATTCGCTCCCACAGTTTGGGCAAGAAGGAACAGCCCAAGGATCACGAGAGTGCCGAAATTAGGTACGAGATGCTTTGCTGTCTTCTTCATCGCTTTCTCCCTTCCCGGCCAAAGCTGGCCTGCTGCTTGAATTATGCCTTGAATCCTATTTGCGAATTCGCTCTTCTTGCTCATTTCTGACCTCCATTGTTGAACAAAAATGCCAGCCTCAGGGCACACAAGGGTGCAGCCTTGGCTGGCGTCTCATCGGTTGCGTTGTTTGCTTCGTTGGCCTGAGCAACCATCAAGGGCATCTTCGCACCCATCGGCCAAGTTTCGTTGAGCCACCTCAATATCATCTCTCCTTCTCCGCACTAAGGCCATACTCCTCCTTGACTATTCGACCTCGGACCTCTCTCCCCGACTCAATCAGTTCCCCAAGAGTGATCCCTCGCTCCTTAAGGACTTTCCCGATCCGATCCAAAGCGCCCATCGCCAGGACCTCACGGGGGGAGATCAGGATCCCCTCTTCGGCTTCGCTAAAGGCCACGATGCCTCCTTCCTCAATCCCGAATTTGCGACGAAGCTCGATCGGGATAGTCACCTGGCCTCTTTTCTGGACAGTCGCCAATCTCACCTGTTCAGTCATTACACCTCCCTCTTGACTAAATCATATTTTAGGAAAGTACGATAATACTAGCATGTTTTCCGACCCTTGTCAAGAGCAGCTCTATCGTGACCTTTCGCGCCTTTCGTGATCCAAACCACCCCCTCACTCACACCCCTCCCCCAGTGTGCCGCCACGAGCATGATGTCTA
>DAOUEU010000082.1:0-2494 GCA_034430255.1 Dehalococcoidia bacterium
TGTCTGTGCATCATCTGGTAGTGTTGGTGTTTCTCGCTTTGCCATATCTCCTCTATTGTTTCGTTGTTTAGATTTCCAAATGTTACCTCCCCGAAGGGGTCGAAGCAGCATAAAACCACATCGCCGTTGTAACGAATAGTCATGCCGTTAATCGCTCTAGGACAAGATGTCCACCTTCGTCTTTCGTAAGGATATTGAGTACCCGCCCATGATTGATACTGAATCACCGTCCCGCCTGACTGAATAAACCCCTTCAATTCTTCCTGGCTGATAGTGGGATAAGCCACCATCGTCGCCCGGTACTTGACTCCGAGCCGCTCCATAGTCTTGAAGGCTCGTACTACTTCCCGGTAATCTTTAAGTCCCATGATAGATTCCCGCGTCCCTGGATTCAGCCCATTTAGGGAAATGCTGTATCTTATATTAGGAATATCTTTAAGCTGATTTATGACCTCGTCCGTCAAGAGACTGCCGTTTGTATAAACCTCTACATCTACATTAGGCAAAGTCTCTCTCAGTTTCTTAAGTCGCGGGATGAACTTCTTATCTAAGAACGGTTCTCCAGTCAACATAGGGATGAATTGAGTCAAACTAGGTAATTGCTTCGCTTCATCGAGAATCTTATCGTAGAGTTCATCAGTTATAAAGCCCTTTTCCTTGAATTCATGATGCGGGCAGAAAATACACTTAGCGTTACAGTGATTCGTAGTCTCTACTTGCATAAATAAGAGGTCTTTCATTTTGTCACTGCCTCCCCGGGCTCTTTCCAGGGATAGGGGTAAACATCGTCTATTTTCTTTCCTCTTGTAGTTAGGAAGTTCAGGAAGTGCTCAGCACCGATAAAGCCTTTCATCTTGTGCCCGCATATCACCCCGGGATCAAGGAATATCTTAAATCCCGCAGCCTCTACCTTCCGGCAGAAATAGAAATCCTCACCCACGAATGTCCCCTTGTTGTATTCAAACCAGGGAGGCTCGATAGCATCTAAAACCTGCCTGTGTACCAAGAGACACCCTCCCCCAACACCATCACATTCTATTAAATCTTCCTTCTTGGAAGGTAAAACCACAGCCTCGTTCTGTTTTATCTTATCGGTATGCTTGAACAGGAATTGAGCTATTGGGTCAATTACGGATTCGTAAAAGTGTGCATCCTTGATTGGTCCCGTTGTCTCCTGATAAGCGTACTTATAACAGTGAGGCACGGGATTGCCGGGTGACTTGAAGTATAGCCCGCTCACTACGGGAAGGTCCCAAGACATGAGTTTCCGTAACGTCTGTGGATGAAAGGTCTGGTCTGAGTCCATGAAGAATAACCAATCCTTTTCTAATTGCCGGATTATATCGTTCCTGGCCACATCAGCCGGCCTACTGGAAACCTTTGTTAATCTCGTTCCCGGGGGTTTGTCCAATCCTACGAATGAGTAGAACCATTCGTCAGTCATTGGCCCCAACATCGGGACACCAACATGAATACCTTTACTTTCTCCACCTTTGACTAAGTCACCATTAGAGCGCTCTATTAAATTGGCATCCCTGGCCATCTTGGTAAAATACTCCGAATGGTCAAAGTGCATCGGGAAGATGTCCTGTTGCTTGAAGTTAGACCGGTGATAAACAAACCCGCCATTCTTGAGGCAGCCTGCTATCTGCTTTAATAACTTAGGCAAAGCGTCTTTGTGGATATGCTCAAAGAAGTCGTTGGCAATTACGATGTTGAAGTCTCGCTGGCTTTTCAGGTCGTGGATTATCTTAATATCCAGTCCCCTATCGGCGAATCTCTGCTTGGCAAAAGCCGACAGTTTCTCCGATATGTCGCAGTAGGTCACATTGTTGCCTGCATAGGCTAGGGCAATACATAATGACCCTATCCCTGCTCCTATCTCTAGTATCTTCTCACCATGATATGTAAGAAGCGGCTGAACGAAACTATGATAAACGGGAGAGTCATAGTTCCACTTTATTAGTTCGTAGAGATAGTGGTCTGCTTTTTTATACCACTCTGTGACATCTTCTGCTGTCTTAGGGTTAGCTGTAACCCATTTCTCGGCAGCCTCAACTACGGTGTATTCCTGGACTCTCTTTAAGGCTTGCTTATACGAGATTTTCAGGAATCGAGCCAGTTCCCTTGTTGCTTGTTCTATCAAAATTCCCTCCTATTTTCGGGGATCAGGGGGAAGGAGGGAGAACCCCCCGACCCCCGACCCACCATATTCGGCAGGCTCCTTACGGAGCCAGATACCTCGGATTGAACCTGACATTGACTGCACTATACAGGTTGCCAGTTCCCGCAGCCGGCGCTACCTCTACCCTAAGATAGCGATAGCCGTCTGTCATTTCCTCAGCCCGTACTTCCAAAGACTCAGCCTGGTTTGTGTCGGTGGAAGATGCAATCGTCACAGTTGCTAGGTAAGCTGTCGAGAAGGTGGTATTATCGGTACTCTCGGCTATTGAACAGGTTAGAGCACCTTGCCACGCTGTCTCGAATGCTACAT
>DAOUEU010000083.1:0-4714 GCA_034430255.1 Dehalococcoidia bacterium
AGGCAGAAACTCCAGTTTGGGGGCCGTGTCCTTGGGACCGAGCACGGCAACCCGGACTTCGCGGAACTTGCCAGGTGTTTCGGAGCTTCGGGTTACCGGCTTGATTCCCCTGATCAAATAGAACAGGTGCTGGATGCCGCATTATCGGAAAAGGGACCTGTAGTTGTGGATGTTATAATCGACCCCGAGGATATACCGCCGCTTAATATCCAGGCGACCCTCCGTATGTCAGCCGGTTGACCTAGATTAACGAGGCCTTCCTAGCCCCAAGATACTCCCAGCGCTCTAGAAGCTAGATTTTACTTACTTTTCGCCCTTTTTAGAGACCAACACATAGAAGAAACAGACATTTTCAATCCCGATGAAACGGTTACCGAGGCGCGGTTCCCCTTTTCAGCAGCCAGTACTCCAGGCTATCGGCAAGCGCCAGCCAGCTCGCCTCGATGATGTTGGTGGAGCTGCCGACCGTCCGCCACTCCTGCTCCCCATCGCTCGATTCGATGAGGACGCGCACCCGGGCACCTGTTCCCCCAGCCCCCTCTATGACGCGCACCTTATAGTCCACCAGGCGCACCACCTCAATGTCGGGATAAAAAAATTGAAGCGCTTTGCGCATTGCGGCATCCAGGGCATTAACCGGCCCATTGCCCTCGGCTGCGGTATGGATCACTTCGCCACCTACCTTAACCTTCACCGTTGCCTCGGATAATAGCTCCTCCTCGATCTCCATCACTGAAGGTCGGCGCCTTTTCTCCACCACCACCATGAAGTCGACCAGCTCAAAGAGTGGATGGTAGTCTGGCTGGGCGCGGCGTATCAGCAGCTCGAAGGATGCCTCAGCACTGTCATACTGGAAACCACGGCTCTCCATGGACTTAACCCGCTCCAATATGGCACGCGCCTCTCCACCTTCAGGGCCAACCTCCAGGCCCTGCTCCCTCGCTTTACGAATGATACTCCCTTTTCCAGAGAGCTCCGATACCAGTGTTCGCCACTGGTTGCCCACGACACCGGGATTTACATGATGATAGCTCCTGTCCCACTTCATCATGGCAGCCACATGGAGGCCGCCCTTGTGGGCAAAGGCACTGGCTCCCACGTAGGGAAGGTGGGAATCGACAGTAAGATTGGCGACCTCGCTTACATAGTGAGCGACCTCGCTCAGCCTGGCGAGTTGCTCATCGCTCACGCAATCGATGCCCATTTTGAGCTTGAGGGCGGGGATGATAGAGCACAGGTTGGCATTACCACAGCGCTCTCCATAACCGTTGATGGTGCCCTGGACCTGGGTGGCACCGGCATTGATGGCGGTCAGAGAGTTGGCCACGGCGAGCTCGGCATCGTTATGGGCATGGATGCCCAGCGGGGTGCCGACCACCTTACGGGCAGCATCGCAGGCAGCGGCTACATCAACTGGCATCGCACCACCGTTGGTATCGCAGAGGATGAGGCACTCAGCACCCGACTCAGCAGCGGATTTTATGGTCTTGAGGGCATAAGAAGCATTCGCTTTATAGCCATCGAAGAAGTGCTCCGCATCGAAGAAGACCCTTCTCCCGTTGGATTTGAGGTAGCCTATAGAGTCTGCAATCATTCGCAGGTTCTCATCCAGGGTGGTCTCCAACACCTGGGTGACGTGCAGGTCCCAGCTCTTGCCCACAATCGTAACCACCTGTGTTTTGGCATCGAGCAGGGCACGAAGGTTGGGGTCTTTTTCCGCTTTGCCTTTCGGGTGTCGGGTGCTGCCAAAAGCTACCAGGCATGCATGGGAGAAGGAAAGGCCCTGGGCTTTACTGAAAAACTCCTCGTCCTTGGGGTTTGAGCCCGGCCAGCCACCCTCGATGAAGTGGATGCCCAGCTCATCGAGCTTACTAGCGATGCGTAGCTTATCCTCCACGGTGAAGGATATGCCCTCGCGCTGCGCCCCATCGCGAAGTGTGGTGTCATAGAGCTGTACCCGTGTCATCACTACCCCCCCTAGCTCACCCTCTCCGCCACTATATCTCCCATCTCCCACGTCCCTACCTTGGTCTTGCCTTCCTGCATTATATCATAGGTACGATAGCCCTTTTCCAGGGCATGGCTTACCGCTTCTTCAACCGCATCAGCACCCTCGACCACCCCCAGCGAGTAGCGGAGCATCATGGCGGCGCTCTTAATCGTGGCGATGGGGTTGGCAATATTCTGCCCCGCCCTCCGCGGTGCGCTGCCGTGAATTGGCTCATACATGCCAAAGGTCATCCCGCCAGCCCTGGGCACACCGGCGAGGCTCGCCGAGGGAAGCATCCCCATCGAGCCGGCGAGCATTGAGGCCTCGTCAGTTATAATATCGCCGAACATGTTGCCGGTGACGAGGACATCGAAATCGGCAGGGCGCTGTATCAGCCTCATGGCGCAGGCATCTATCAGCATATGCTGAAGCTCCACATCGGGGTAATCTGCTGAGAGCTCGACGGCGATCTGCCGCCACAGGCGGGACGATTCCAGGACATTGGCCTTATCCACCGAGACCAGCTTTTTTCGCCGACTGCGCGCCACCTCAAAGCCAACCCTCATGATACGCTCGATCTCCCGCTCCGAGTAGAGCATGCTATCCACCGCCTTTCTCCCCCTCGCTGTCCGCCACTGCTTTTTGGGCCTGCCGAAGTAAATCCCGCCGGTGAGCTCCCTCACCACCATGAGGTCAACGCCCCTTATGGCCTCCGGCTTCAGGGTGGTGGAATCGATTAGAGGGGGGAGAACCTTAACCGGGCGCAGGTTGGCAAAGAGCTTGAGACCCTTTCTGAGACCGAGAAGCCCGTCTTCCGGGCGAACCTCTGCTGTCGGGTCATCCCACTTGGGGCCGCCGACCGCCCCCAGGAGCACTGCATCGCACCTCCGGCACATCGAAAGGGTCTCAGGCGTCAGGGCGACCCCATACTTGTCAATGGCTATGCCGCCGATGTCTCCATCATGAAAGGAGAGCTCGTGCCCGAATCTTCTGCGCACCGCCTCAAGAACCTTGACCCCCTCGGCAGCAACCTCAGGGCCAACGCCATCGCCAGGAAGCAGCGCGATATTGAATTTCACTGAGCCTCCCTCGCTTCCATATTCTTCCTGGTATACTCTATAAGACCCCCCGAAGAAATAATCTGGAGCATGAAATCGGGGTATTTTTCCGCCTTGAACACCTTATTTCTGGTGATGTCCCTGATCTCTCCCTTTCCCAGCGCCACCTCCAGCTCATCGCCCTGCTCGATCTCATCCGCCTGGGCGCACTCAAGCAGGGGCAGGCCGATGTTGATGGCATTGCGGAAGAAGATGCGGGCGAAGCTCTGAGCGATGACGCAGGACACCCCCGCTGCCTTGATGGCTATAGGGGCATGCTCCCGCGATGAGCCGCAGCCGAAGTTGGTGGTAGCCACGATGATGTCTCCCGCCTTCACCCGGCTCAAGAAACCGCTATCGATGCCCTCCATGCAGTGCCCCGCCAACTCCTCCGGCTCAGAGACATTAAGGTAGCGTGCGGGGATGATGGCATCGGTATCCACATTAGCCCCGAATTTATGGGCTACGCCTTTGAGGTTCAAGTATACTCTCCTTCTAAAATCTATCACACATATCTATAGTCTTTTAATCATCTTCGCAAATGTGAATTGATCTAACAATTGTAAGTTCTTTTCAGATAAGTTTAAGCCCCACTCAGGCTTGCTCTCCTTGTCGATGTAATCGCGGTCAACTAAGAGGGCATTTGGTTTACGCCATGCTGTAGATGGAATAAGGTATAATTGTGGCTCCTTTCCTTCATAGCAAAGTGCAATAGCAGCCAGCAAATCGTCCATTAGCTTGAAATCATCCTTAAGAAAATAGGTATAATGGAGCCGGCGAATAGACCTGATTTGCACAGTGTAATCACGACCATTAGTCTTACGGACAATGAGGCCAGTTGCTCGTCTGCTCAAATTACATACATGGACATTGAAACTCATTCTAATAAACTCCTGCTTGATATAGCTTTTTACACAGACGTTCAGCTCCGTCTTGTTAAGATTGTGCCAATTGTATCTTCCCACTGCTCATCCTATCTACAACAATCGTTTATCGAAACGAATCGTCATTCCAGAGTCTGCTTCCTTACAACCTCCATTACCCTCTCCGGGTTTTTAGTGGAAAACACAAACTCCCTGAACCTGCCTTTCTCAAGCTCCAGCACAACTGTGGGGCTGCCGATAACATTGTACACCAGCCTCCACTTGCCTTTAACCTTCGCCGTGCGAATGCCCCAACCTCCATAGCTCCCAATTGCCGAAGCATCGTCTAAATAACAGCTATTAACATCATTCCACGGTATAGCGCGCTTAAAAATTCCAAAACCAACAGCAATAGATTGAGTAGTGATCATAATGGCTAGCTTATTGAAGTTCCTGATAAGAGCGGTGAATCCAGCAAACCACAAAAACATAATGAGATAGAACCAGTCCGGGGCTGGATTAGCACTAACCGGCCCTACCAAAACCTGATAGGCAAAGAGTCCGAGGAACAATACCGTTAAAGCGATAAACACGCCCAGCACCAGTCTCATAATGCGAAATGGTATTATCTCCTCATAGATTTCAGTCACCTTCACCTTTAGTTCTTCCTTCTCATAGCCCTGCTCATCCAAAAAAGGGTAATAACACAGCCAGCGAGCGCCACCCCCACCAGCATTCCCCTGAAAAACGCCTTTGACACTACT
>DAOUEU010000084.1:0-3380 GCA_034430255.1 Dehalococcoidia bacterium
GTGGTAAACACGCCCACCGGGAGCTACCCGGTCTTCGTGGGCTGGGGCCTACTGGATGACATGGGCAGGAGGATGCGCCAGCTAAGTCTCAGCGACTGTGCCAGCATCATCAGTGACGAGAACGTATTTCAGCACCATGGCCACCGAGCCTGCACCTCCCTGGAGCAGGCTGGCTTCGATGTGGAGTCCTTCCTGGTGCCCCCTAGAGAAACAACGAAGACCATCGATACTGCGGTGAAGCTCTACGACTGGCTGGTGGAGCGCCGTACCGAGCGGGTCCATGCCATCGTCGCCCTGGGAGGGGGCATGGTGGGCGACCTCGCTGGCTTCGCTGCCGCTACTTTCCTACGCGGCCTGCCCCTGGTTCAGGTACCCACATCGCTCATCGCCATGGCCGATGCCGCCATTGGTGGGAAGGTAGCGGTAAATCACCCCAGGGCAAAAAACCTCATCGGCGCCTTCTATCAACCCCGACTGGTCACCGCCGATGTGAGCACCCTGACCACGCTTCCAAAGCGGGAGCTCGTCTCGGGGTGGGCCGAGGTGATAAAGCACGGCTTAATTCTGGATGCCGAGTTTGTCCAATTCCTGGAGGTTCATGCAACCGAACTCAAGGCTCTTGAGCCTGCACCGACCACAGAGGCAATCAGGCGAAGCGCTATGCTCAAAGCGACGGTGGTAAGCCAGGACGAAAAGGAGCAGGGGCGGCGAATGGTACTGAACTACGGGCACACCATCGCCCACGGGCTTGAAGCAGCCACCGAATATGAGCGCTTCCTTCACGGAGAGGCGGTCGCCATCGGCATGACTGGCGCTGCTATGATCAGCGAGCGACTGGGGCTTATCCCGGCGGAAACCGTCGCGCGACAGAAGCGGCTTATTGCGGGGTTTGGACTACCTACCTCCTGCTCGGGTGTGAATCGGAACAGGGTGCTACAGGCTATGGCACTGGACAAGAAGGTGAGGGAGCGGGAGATAAAGTGGGTGCTGCTCGAGAGCATCGGCCGCACTACCTTCCGCAATGATGTTTCAGCGGAGGATGTGGCTAGTGTGCTCGAGGAGTTACTGGCACATTGATTTTTCACCTGGGAGCGAGGCTGCGACAGATCCCCGAGTTCTGGCGCACCTCGGAGATTACCCGGGGGGTCACCCTGATCATCCTGGTAGGGCTGTCCTCAGGACTGGGGGCAGTGCTCTTCAGATGGATGATCTTAGAATTTCATACGCTCTTTTTCGATGGCGGTGAGACCGCATTCGGCTTCCTGGGAAAATACTATGTGATCATACTCCCCGCATTAGGGGGGCTGGTAGTCGGACTCCTGATCCGTTTCCTCGCCCGAGAGGCCAAAGGGCATGGTGTCCCCGAGGTGATGCTGGCAGTTGCCACGCAAAAGGGACGCATAAGACCCAGGGTTGCCGTAGTCAAGTCCCTGGCCTCTTCCATCTGCATCGGGAGTGGTGGTTCCGCTGGGCGCGAGGGTCCCATTGTCCAGATCGGCTCCGCCATAGGCTCAGCCGTGGGTCAATGGTTCCGCCTGCCTGAGGACTGGGTCAGGTTGCTGATTGCCTGTGGGGCTGCAGGTGGAATCGCCGCTACTTTCAATGCCCCAATCGCCGGGATATTCTTCGGGCTGGAGCTGATCCTTCGCCGCTTCACCGTCCGCAACTTCCTCTTCGTCGGACTCAGTGCCATCATCGCCACTGCGATCGCCACTGTCTTCCTGGGTCAGAGTCCCACCTTCACCCGGATACCGACATACATCTGGAGCAGCGGCTGGGAACTACCCCTTTATATCCTGCTGGGTATTGCCGCTGCCTTCGTCGCCCTGGGCTTCGTTAAGGCCCTTTACAAGTGCGAAGACATCTTCGAGGCATGGCGCTTCCCCGAGTATATAAAGCCCGCTGTCGGTGGTCTCGCCGTGGGCCTGATCGGGCTTTACTACCCCCAGCTTTTCGGCGTCGGCTATGACGGGGTGGAGAGCGCTATCCTGGGCGAGTTTGCTATCGGCTTGCTCGTAGCGCTGTGCGTGCTCAAGATAGTGGCTACCTCCTTCACTCTCGGTAGCGGCGGCAGTGGTGGCGTATTTGCCCCATCGCTATTCATCGGGGCCATGCTCGGGGAGGTCTTTGGCAGGGGAGCTAATGCATTGTTTCCTTCAGTAGCTACCGATCCCGGTGCCTTCGGGCTTGTGGGTATGGGAGCGGTATTTGCCGCCACTTCCCATGCCCCCATAACAGCCATACTCATCATTTTCGAGATGACCCGCGACTATACGATTATCCTGCCCTTGATGCTGTCAGTGGTAATCAGCACCTATATCGCACGGCGCATGAGCCGTGAGTCCATCTACACACTAAAGGTACTGAGGAGAGGCGGTAGGATTATTGAGGGGGAGATGGACCCGCTGCAGTCTATCACCGTAGGGGAAATAATGACTCATGATTTCCCAACTGTCTCAACAGAGATGCCGGTTACCAAGCTGGTGCGCATGATGGAAAGAACAGGGCATCACGGCTTCCCTGTTGTGAGCAAGGATGGAAGCCTCTATGGCTGTGTTACCCTTAGCGATGTGGAGGAGGGCCTGAAAAGGAATATTCCCCACCAAAAGGTGGGCGATATTGCCACCAGAAATCCGGTTACTGCCTACCCTGACCAGAGCGTGCGTGATATCATGTTGAGGTTAGGGACTATGGACGTGGGGCGGATACCTGTAGTGTCCAGGGCCGACCCCTCCCAGATGCTGGGTGTACTGCGTAGACATGATATTATTAGGGCATACCACAAATCAGTGGCCGATGCCAGAAAGAGAGGGCAGGATTAATCAAGTAGTGCTGGCATATAAAAGCATGAAGAGGCTGCCACCGCGACACGCGTGGCATAGCCGAAGAAGCTACTTTGGTAAAAGGAGCTTATTCAGGTGTTTATCGAGAGCATCCAATCAAGGGTGACATTCAAAACCATGCTTAACTATATCGAGGTGTTAAAGCCCCGCGAAACCGTCCTGCTCACCTTCATCGGCTTTTGCGCGGCGGTGGTCGCTGGTGGGGGCCAACCACCCATAGATACACTCCTCCTCGCCACCCTGGCCCTCCTTCTGGGGAGCGGCGCCGCCAACGGCCTCACCAACTACCTCGACCGCAAGGTCGATGCCAGGATGCAGCGTGTCAGTCACCGCCCCCTCCCCTCAAAAAAGATATTCCCCGCATGGAAGATGCTGCCACTGGCGATAGGGCTGGCAATCGGCGCCCTAACTATAGCCTGGTTTCTCCACTACCTGTGTTTCATCTTCGGCTTAGTAGGTATGATAGTCGCAGTGACATGGCGAAAGAGGATAACCTGTGCTCTGCCCCAGGGAGCCATCGCCAGTTTCGCACCGGTG
>DAOUEU010000085.1:0-7491 GCA_034430255.1 Dehalococcoidia bacterium
CGCCAATGGATGAGTAACCTTCCTCGCCGTATATCACTACGTCATTTATCACAGTCTCTGTGTTTAGGGAGTCTATAGAGTCCTTTGATTTGCTAAACTCTAAATTTGCCCTATCAGCATTGGTTTCTCCCATCAACCTTTGGATGAATTCGGGGTCTCTGGCGTAATTAGGATTCCGAGCACGAAGACTAGCCTTGAAGTTCGTGACTCTATCCACTTCCTCTTTTACCCATGACACGAATTTCGATGTCTGTACGAAGTCTTCCACTATGAAATTGAGATGCGGGTAGTTACTATCAAGATTCTTTTGGAACGCCCCCTTGAATGATTGGTAATAGATTAACGGTGGTTTAGCCTCGAAAGCCAACACATGGTTCTCAAAATCAATGACATAGAGTACCCATGTCGTTTGCTTTGCGTCTATAGTCTGTCGGATAAAGTCTTGCTGCTCTTCGTCGTAATCCCCTATTTCCTCTTTCCCTCTTCGCACAAAGCCAAACTTACCCATAAGGTAGTTACCCTTAACCGTAGGTTTAGAGAATCTCCAATCTCTTTCATATCGGTTGATAATGTCCTTTGGATTTATGACCTTTTGGATGTCAACGTCATAGCTCTGTTGAAATAGCGTCCTTTGCTGTTTGTACGTGACCCTGAAAAAATACACCAACATCTGAGGCATATCTGACCCCCTTATAAACCTTTGCCTTAATTCTATCACCCTCGATAATCTCCTACAACCACGAGTTTACTGAACCCCGCTGATAAACCTATTGACAAATTTCCAGAGGCAAGTTATCATGGAAGTTCAGGGTAAGTGCACCTAACCCTAATGCGTGTCTTTGCCTGAGAAAGAGCGAGTTTTGTGTTTGTGAGGTTGCTATTGTGGATTCGTATCGGAACCAGTGCCCGGCATCTCTCAGACAGGTTCGCTGGCTTCTTACAGATGCGGATGAAATTGTGAAAAAGTCTCGAGAGAACGCTTTACAGGCTTACTTAACAAGATTTTAACATAAATAGCGTAATATAGCACTATAAACACTAGTGAAAGGAGGTGAGGACGAGTTACTTTACAAAGGAGAGCTTATCTAAGATAGCAAAGCCAAAATATGAAAGCGTAAATGAAAGGGGGTGATAAGGTAAAGAATATACGATAGAAAAAGGTTAAGAAGGTAATGCAGTTTTGAAAAGTTTTAGAAAGGAGGAGAAATAGTTTGAAAAAAGTACTTTTTATTTCATTAGCCGTGGTACTGGCTCTTAGCGTGGGCCTCATCGGCTGTGATGGAGGAGGAGAAGAACTACCCAGTGAGTATATCGGCAGTGGTGCACTTGACGGTAACGGTATCCCGGTGGACTTCTTCACTGACCTAGACGTGCGCGTAGGCTTTTGCTATGCCTTTGACTATGACACTTACCTCGAGGATGGTCTGCAGGGTAATGGTATACAGAGGGGTGCACCCGTCACATCAGGGCTTATTGGCTTCGACCCCGATGCGCCGATGTACAGCCATTGCCTGACGGCAGCTGAGGAGCACCTGAAGCTTGCCTGGGACGGCGAAGTCTGGGACAAGGGATTCAAATTCACCCTGCTCTACAATGCCGGTAATATAGATCGTAAAGCAGCCTGTGAAATACTGGCTGAGCAACTGAGCGATATCAATCCCAAATTCCAGATCAGCATTCTGCCACTGGCGTGGCCGACTATACTGGGCAAAATCTTCGGCACTCGAGATATGCCCATGTTTCAGATAGGGTGGATGCCCGACTACTCCCACGCCGATAACTACATCACTGCCTTCATGGCCAGCTATGGTACTTTCTCTTACTTCCAGGGCTACGGCGATGCTACACTCGACGCCCAGATCCAGGCGGCTTTCGAGGATACCAATCCCGTGACCCAACAAGAGCAGTACGATGCTTTGCAAGAACGTTACTACACTGACGCCCCTGGTATCTGTCTGTTCCAGGCGCTACCGAGGCGCTATTTCACCCAGCATATAACTGGCTTCAATTACAACCCCGCTGAACCCTGTTATTTCGGCGATCCGTATGGTCTAACCAAATCGAAGAATGGACTTGACATACCGTATAATAACCCTGATACCTTTATCCAGCAAACCATCGGAGACGCCGAGTCCCTCGATCCAGCCTGGATGTACGACAACGCTAGCCTTGAGCAGGCGCGTTATGTCTATGAGACGCTTATTTACTATGATGGCAACAGCACCGATACCTTCGTGCCCGTTCTGGCTACCGATACGGGGACATGGAACGCGGGAGCTCACACCCTGAGCTTCACCATCCAGGAAGGCATCCCGTTCCAGAAGACTGGTAACAACCTGACCCCCGAAGATGTTGAATACAGCTTCGAGCGGGCGATGTGCCAGGACAGGCCGGGTGGACCTTTGTGGATGATCTTCAGCGCGTTACTGGGTGTTAGCGGCTATGATGATACTAATTTTGCAGCTGTTAATGCTTCGGTCCAGGTTGACGGCCAGGACGTAGTGTTTACGCTGAATGGTGGTGATCACTGGTACACGACCGGAGTGTTCCAACAGATCCTGTGTGGCGGGTGGTCCTCGATTGTTGAGAAGGAGTGGTGCATTGCTCAGGGCGACTGGAATGGCACTGAAGGAGACGTTGCCAGAGTTCTGCACCCTGAGAACGCTGGTGATACCGCCCTCTTCGACAAGATGAATGGCACCGGAGGCTGGGAACTGAACCAGTGGCAGCAGGCCATTCAGATCACATATGATGCGAACCCCAGCTACCACGGAGGTTCTGTGCCGTTTGATCATATCTACTACATGATCGTAGACGAATGGACTGACCGAAGACTGGCACTCATGGCTGGAGATGCCGACCTTGTCTATGTTCCGGCGAGTAGATACGACGAGATGGAGGAGGAGATAGGCCTCAACTCCTACCTAAACCTGCCTTCGCTTAACATCGATTCATTCTTCTTTAATATGATTATCGGAGGACCCTCAAGCTAATGTGATGATTCAGTTTCAAAGCTCCTTGTGAGCTGGTGAAACGACCCAAGGAACCCCCGCTTGCATGCGGGGGTTCCTTCATGATATAAAGGTGTGCTTTGGAACTCAGGTCTTATATTATCCGGCGCCTGTTCCTTCTTATACCCGTGCTTTTCGGGGTGACTATCTTCATCTTCGGCATTACTATGCTGTTCTCCCCGATAGAGCGAGCAGCTCTTTATGTCACCAGTTCCAGGCAGATGCTCAATATACCTCTTATAATTGAAACCTATGGTCTTGACCAGCCGTTCTGGGTACAGTACGGCAATTGGATGAGCCAGGTGTTCAGTGGTAATCTCGGCTGGTCAAAGGTGGTGGGGATGCCTGTTTGGGACGCTATCTGGAGTTTCTTGCCGGCTACCCTGGAACTGGCAATATTCACGACACCGATTATCATTTTTACGGGCATCTTCCTCGGAAGCCGGGCCGCCGCCCACAAGGACAGGCCGCTCGACCATGGGACACGGGTAATGGCCATCTTCGGATGGTCGCTGCCCACTTTCTGGCTGGGACTGTTATTGCTAATGGTCTTTTACGGCTACTTCACCGGCCTCCTGCCGCCGCATCGACTGGGTATCCCGATGGACATGGTGGTCAACTCCGCCGAGTTCACCCGCTATACTCATATCAACACTATTGATGCCATCCTCAATCTTAATGGAGCGGTGCTTCTGGATGCCTTAAGACATCTCATCTTGCCGGTCATCACCCTTTCGGTGACCCAGGTGGCCTTTATTATGAGGCTTATGCGCTCCAGCATGCTGGAGTCCCTGGGCAAGGGATACATCCTCACCGCCAGGGCCAAAGGGCTTTCTGAAAGGGTGGTGGTCAACAAGCACGCCCGCCGCAATGCCCTCATCCCGGTGATAACCGTATCCGGTTATGTGTTTGCCGGCATGATGAACGGTGTCGTTATCACCGAGACCATCTTCACCTTTAAGGGCATCGGCTGGTGGGCCTGGCAGTCGGCAATTCGTCTGGATATAGCATCGGTCCTGGGTTTTGCACTCTTTAATTCCGTCCTGTTTGTGCTGGTCAACCTAGTAGTTGATATACTTTACACCCGCGTTGACCCGCGAGTGAGATTGGGAGGAACAGTACAGTGAGCGACTGGAAATTCATGGTACGGCAGCTTGTTAAGAACCCGCTTTCGTTGGCGGGAATCATAATTCTGTTTATCTTTGCCTTCATCGCCATCTTCGCTCCCCTTATAGCTCCACCGCCGGAAGGTCATCTGGATAACTATATGATACCACGTGATGGTTACTCTGCAACACCAAAACTTCCCAGCGAGGAGCATATCTTCGGCACCACCGAGGGGCAGTACGATATCTTCTACGGGGTCATCTGGGGCACCCGCTCGGCATTTCACGTGGGCTTATTGGTGATTGGTATCGTGCTTGTCGTAGGGATTGTACTGGGCAGCCTGGCTGGATACTTCGGTGGGGTTATCGACGAGATTATCATGCGCATCACCGATGTCTTCCTGGCCTTCCCGGCTCTCATTCTGGCCATGGCAATCGTGGCTGCCCTGGGACCCAGCCTGAAGAGCGTTATGATCGCTCTTTGCGTGGTTTCGTGGCCTTCCTATGCGCGGCTAATCCGCGGTGACATACTACAGGTGCGCGAGGAGGATTACATCGAGGCTTCTCGCGGCATTGGCGCCTCAAACTTCAGGGTCGTAATGCGCCATGCGCTGCCCAACTCCATTTACCCCACCCTAGTTATGGCTTCACTGGACATAGGAGCGGTGGTCCTGGCAGCGGCAGCACTGAGCTTTCTCGGCCTGGGCGCTCCTGAAGGCTACGCCGACTGGGGGCAGTTGACATCATTTGCCCGCAACTGGATCGTAGGGCCATCGGGTGACCCGTTTAGGTACTGGTTCGCAGTGACCATTCCCGGCCTATTCATCCTCTTCTTTGTGCTGGCCTGGAATCTCCTTGGGGATGCCTTCAGGGATATTCTTGATCCCAGGTTGGCGAGGCGCTAGATGGAAAACATTATCACTATAAGAGACCTAACAGTCAGGTTCTATACTTATGAAGGCGTGGTCCACGCCATCGATGGCCTGAACCTTGACATCAGGCAGGGGGAAACACTGGGGATAGTAGGTGAAACCGGTTCTGGAAAGACGATGACCGCCCTGGCCATCCTTCGCCTTATCCCCTACCCAGGCAGGATAGAATCGGGCAGCATCGCCTTTTTTGACAGAGATCTCCACAGCGAAATCGAGCTGCTGAAATTGAGCGAGGATAAGATGAGGTCCATCCGCGGCAACAAGATATCCATGGTCTTCCAGGAGCCGGGAGCTGCTTTGAACCCTGTATATACCATAGGTGATCAAATCTCCGAGGTCTTCTTGCTTCACCAGCGCCGCGAACTGGGCAAGCGGGCAAAGGAACAAGTAGATAGATCGCTCAGAGATGGGGACGGCTTTGCCGCTGGCATGAAGAGGCCCTTCTGGCGCTGGCAGAGGAGACTTTACGACAAGATAGCTCAGGAATCTAATCTCTTTGAGCCGCGTTTCTTGAGCCATGTCCCATTTTTCAGACGGCTTCTCTGGCGATTAAAAGATGAGTCCAATTTGCTGACGGTTGATATGCTTAAAGATGTGGAAATCCCCGACGCGGCCCGTGTGGCTATTCACTACCCTCACGAACTTTCGGGCGGTATGAAACAGCGGGCAGTCATTGCCATGGCACTTGCCTGCTCTCCGGAGCTTCTCATCGCCGACGAGCCCACTACCTCGCTTGATGTCACTATTCAAGCCCAGATGCTGGAACTGTTCCGGCGCATTAAAGTGGAAAAGGGAGCCTCTGTTCTTTTTATTACCCATAACCTGGGAGTGGCATCCGAAGTCTGTGACCGGGTGGCGGTTATGTACGCCGGAAGTCTCTGCGAAGTGGCCAGCGTTGAGGAGTTATTCCTCAACCCATCACACCCTTATACCAAGGCTTTACTGGATGCCGTTCCTATGCCTGGGAAGCAACTGCAGACCATCCCCGGACAACTGGCTGACCCGTTGAACCCGCCGACCGGTTGTCGCTTTCATCCAAGGTGCCCGAGCGCCAAGCCGGTATGCCAGCAGGAGAAAGCCAAACTCAAAGAGATCAACAAGGACCATATGGTGGCCTGTCATCTTTTCTAGTCTAAGGTTTAATCTATGAACACATTAATGGATATCAGAAAACTGAAGAAACACTTCCCGATAGTCGGTGGTGTTCTCAGAAGACCGGTGGGAGCGGTCAAAGCGGTGGACGGTGTCAGCCTGACGATTAAGCGGGGACAGTGGCTGGGACTGGTCGGCGAATCTGGCTGCGGCAAGACCACGCTTGCCAAGACAGCTGTCCGTCTCTTGAAACCAACCAGTGGACATATCTATTTTGATGTTCCCGATGAGGTGAAAGCGGAGATAGAGAAGTTGGAGTCGCTGGGCCAGAACAATAGTAAATTGAATTCTCTGCTGAAAGAGAATGATCTGGCAAAATTTTCCGGTAACATGGTCCGCTTATTTCGTCGCCGTGCCCAGCTTGTCCACCAGGACCCTTTTACTTCACTTGACCCGCGGATGAAGATAAAGAATATAGTTGCTGAGCCGCTGACTGTACACCATGTTCTGTCAGGCCAGGCGAGGGAGACAGCGGTCGAGGAGCTGTTGCTCACGGTTGGGTTGAGCGCAGGGCAACTGGAGCGCTATCCCCACCAGTTTAGTGGCGGTCAGCGGCAGCGCATCGCCATCGCACGTGCCCTGGCTACGAAACCGGACTTTATTGCCTTTGATGAACCCACCTCTGCTCTGGATGTTTCTGTCCAGGCACAGATCCTCAACCTTTTGAAGGACCTGAAAAGTGAGTTTGGACTTACTTATCTCTACATCACCCACGAGCTTTTAATTGCCGAGAGTGTATGTGACTATATCGCCGTGATGTATTTGGGTAAGGTAGTGGAGATGGCAAAGCCTGAGGAAATATTTCACAAACCACTTCATCCCTATTCCCAGTCCCTGGTTGCGTCAACGCCAGTCCCTGATCCTAATAGGAGGGTCGGTCGTATTGTCCTGCCTGGTGAGGTACCCAGCCCGGCCAATCCACCACCCGGCTGCACCTTTCACCCCAGATGTTCTCGGGCCAGCCAAGAGTGCCGTGAACTTGAGCCAGCACTCGAGCTTATTGGCGAGGACCACTACGTTGCGTGTTATCATCCTTTGTAGGCCTCTAACTCCTCTCCAGCCTTGTTTATCTACTTCATTTACCAGTGATTTTCCTCACAATGGAGCCCCGTGCTATACTTCACGAATTCAACTGTAAGATTACCAGAGAAAAGAGCAATGATTGTAAAAATGCTAGCGGTCGGTCCTTTCGCCGCCAACTGCTACATAGTTGGTTCATCTTCAACCAAGCAAGGGATGATTATTGACCCCGGTTCTGAAGCTGAGACTATTTTGAGAACGGTGCAGCAA
>DAOUEU010000086.1:0-26206 GCA_034430255.1 Dehalococcoidia bacterium
CATATCCACGAAGCATCTCCAGTATAATGGTTGCCTTCTCTTCGTTAGACCACACTCTTCGGTTCATCTGTTTTACCCCTTCCCGGTGGCCTCATTATATCTTATACCAGTGTCCAGTTCTAAAGGGGTGCATTCCAACATGCCTCGTCTTGGTTTTAAGTAGGCCTCCAAAGCAGCCTTCCTCAACACAATATAGCAGACTGTGCAATGAGCATAAAAGAGGCCGGGCATCATCTGGAAAGCCCAGCCTCTTACGCGGAATTCCATGCAGTATGCGGTCAGGGGTACACCTCCTTCTGGACCGAAGGATAATTCAAGTGTTATCCAAGAGTCAATAAGTTGATAAAGAAGTCGATCCGAAAGACGGAGGCTTGTTTCCAGGTTGCTTTACACAACAGATATAACAAAGCTCCAAACGCGGTTCTACAGCTCAACTTACAGTGTAATGACAAGCAAGAGAGCTCCGAAACCACTTCTTTCTTTCGAAGCCTTAGAATATTGTGAGGATAGCCGGTGCAAGAAAGAGCCCAAACCCTATCAGAAAAGTTATAAAAAGAATGTACGATATAGTTTGATTTGAAACATCACTGGACGATAGTTGTACATTCAACGTATTTGCTTTTCTAAAACCAAAATACTGGACCTGTAAAAGAGCCCTTACAAGCCAATATAATGAAAGAAATATCAGAACTGCTAGTCCGATATCTGTATCTGGTAACTCCCCTGCAAAAATAAAGCAAATGAGCGCTGTGACCAAATAGAAAACGAGCAACAACTTACTGAAGATAAGCATTAGAATACGGTTGAAATCATCCAGCTTAGCCAGTGCATTTTCCCAATCGAGTAGCTTGGGGAAGTAAAAATGAGTAAGTGCCCAAACTAGTAGATATACGCCGCCGATATAAATCAAGATTTCAGTAGTCATTTTTTCCTCCTATATCCTCTGCAGATAAAATGGTAATGACTCAATCCGCTAACCTCCTTCAATAACCCACTCACACACGGGATTGCCTCTGGTCATCATCTGCGTCACGGTCAATTAGTAATCGGGGTCGGTGGCCTTGGCCATCCCCTCCGCCATTAACTAATGTCTTTATCTTACTCCTCCTTTTCAACATTTATACCTGACAGCAGCCCTGCTATCAGTGAGCCTCATTCGAGATCATGTCCCCACTCCGCGGTGACATCGTAGGTCATATCCCGAAACTCCTTCTCGTCGGGAAGCGGCCTGCTCAGCCACTCCCTATAGAAACTATCTATATCGGGCAGGGCATCGAAGACGAGCGGATAGCCTGCGGGTACAGCCTCCACCATGAGCATGCTGCCACACCCCGGGCAGTAGAACTCTCGCACTTCGCACAGGTCAGGGTCGGGGCACTTGAGTCCGGGATAAACCTCCTCCAGCTTCTCAGTGTCATCTCTGGCGAAGATGAGGGCATTCAGCTTCCAGTTCTTCCGCCAGTCCCCGAACTCGTGTCCACAGTCACACTTCACCACCCTCTCTACGCCCTTCTGCACCACGTTGAGGTGGTCGCCCAGGGGCATCAGTATCCTCTCAGGGTGGGAGACGCGCTCCTCTAGTATCTCGACATACTTGTCGAATCTATCATCGTCCTTGGGCTTGCTCATGATTTCGAACGTCTTGTGCCAGGGTAGCCTGCCATCATAAAGGTCTCTCAAGTCCTCTTTGCTGTATGACATCTCTTCACCTCACAGATTAAAGTCATCGGGCAGCGCCCAGAAGTCTTTGAACTCCCGGGTGAAGGCCTCGCTGAGCCTCATACTGCTCTGGTACATCTCCAGAATCCTGCCATCAATATTGCGGTTTGCAATCCGCTGACGCGACCTCTGCCACCATTCCTTCGCCGGCACGCCCCTGGCCAGTCTATCTTTGCGCTTCGCCTGGCGTAGTTCTTCAGTGGCAGCCCCATCCACCCTCCACTGCTTCTCCTCCTCATCGTAGCTGGTCTTAACACAGTAGATGTTAGTGGCCTGCCACTCGGTGGTGAGCCCGTTGTCCATGTCAGCGATTATCAGCTCCGGGTCCCTTTCGATTGGATCGCCAAGCCCCCCAGCGGCACCACTATTTGAAACGAGGAGGTCACCCTCGTAGATCTCCGTCGGCACCGGTATGAGGCCGAGGTCGAAGACCTCCCCGGGGAAGCGGTCCTTTAAATCTGCCGGGTGGCCCACTTCGTAGAGCAGCGGCTGCCTTTTCTCCATTAACTGGGGGAGATTTTTATAGCGCAGCAACAGGGTGTTCCGCCTGCCGCCGGGGTATCCCCCGAACTGGCCAAGGTTGGGGATGATACCATCCGAAGCGGTACCAAGTGCCCCGCTGCCGACTAACTGCTGACTTCTATGAATCATCACCACCTGGGGAATTGCCAGGCCGGAGCGGAACCTTCCGTAGCCTACTGAATAGGGTTCGATTCGGTGAGACATCTCCATATGGGGTACGAAGAGCTCCCAAACCTCTGCACTTCCCAGGTCGACCTCCGGTGTAGCCAGCCACCCTCCACAATCGACCCCGTCGCAGACCCCGCAGGCACCCGGGCCGAAGTAACCGGTTCCAGCGGCCAGCAGAGGGCGCTTGGTACCCATTTGATCATAGCCGGCCATCTGCCAGCCAGCAGAAGAGCGGTAGTTAAAGGTCTCCTCCCTGAAGCCGCGCAGATAGAAGGCAATCCCCAAGAGGTGCGTCCACATACCGAACACATCCAGTAAGGGGGCCCACGGCGTGGAGGTTGCCAGCTTCTTGATCTGGCTAGGATTGAGCAGGGAGTCGATAGGCGGCTCCTTTACCTCAATGGGAAGAAGCGACCCCAGATTACCGCGCCCATCGTATGACAGGGTCTGCACGGTGACTATTGAGACGCCACCCCATACTGCCTGGGGTGTACCATTGAAGGGGTGCCAGCCCCACTCACCAGATCCCTCGAAGTCTAGTACCAGACCTCCCGCGGGCAGGACATCCATCTGTATGGGAATGAGGCGTATGGTGTCCCGCTTGGCCGGGATCCAGGCTACCGGTTGATCCGCCATGGGAAACTCAGCAGGCACCACGCCGCGGTAGCGGCCGGGAACCATCCGCTGCCGGATGCGGACAATCTGATTGCGCCGCTCTTCCTCTATAAGCTCCCTGGTCGCCCTTTTATAGTATTCGATCCCGAATTCATCGATAATGCGCTTGATCTCTTCCCGCACACGGATGTTGGCCGCAATAGCACCCTTGCGATCCAGCAAGAAGATGTCCGACATATCCAGGCAGATCTCGATCTTATGCTCGAAGTCCCGGTTCAACCTGTCGTTGGACCCTATTCGCTCGCAGCAGAACTTCAGCCCGTCCGTGCCCCGCTCCACATTAGGTGTGGGCATGCACCCGGGGCTCACCGCGCCGATGTCCATCTCCATGATCACCGTGGATACCCAGCCGACCAGCTCGCCTTCCCAGAAAATAGGCAGTATGTCGTAGACATCAGCGGCGTGCATGCCGGATATAACGGGCTCGTTGGCTATGAAGAAATCACCGTCATTAATCCCCACCTCCTCCTCGTAGTTCTTATTGATCATCCACTGTATGTTGTCACCCATGAGCTTGATGTGGATCTGAATGCCAGTGGACTGGGCGATATTGTCTCCTTCGGGAGTGTAGAGGCCGAGGCATAGTTCGGCCACCTCCCGAACAAAGGGCGAACCCGAAACCATACGGGTGGTCTCCCTGCCAGCTATCATCGACGCCATTATCCGGGAATGAAAAAGCTCGCCCTTGACAGGGTTCTCCCTGAGTAGGTGGGGCTCGGTTATACCGGCATAGCAACCAGTCTCCCGGTACAGCCTCTCATTCTCCTCCATCATACGCTTGATGGTCTTTCCACCCTCTCCTATTCCTTTGCTCTCGCTCATCATAACCTCCTCTGATCGCCGTTTCCCAACTGGGGAATCCTCAGGTGAGCCACAGCATCGACCACTCATCCATCCTGGCCCGTCTCCCCGGCGGCAGGAAGAAGGTGGTAGCCGGAGCCTCAACCACAGCTATCCCCTCGATCTCGTTCCCCGGCCTGATCTGGTCCATGTCGTAGATAACGGCCCTGTGCCACTCGCCGTCAAAGTACACTTCCCTCTCTCCCTTGATGGCTTTTTGTGGTGGATCCTTTCCCTCCAGTGACCGCTTAACTATTTTAGGCTTGACCTTTGGAATGGTGGCGGTGAGCCCCAACTCGAAGATCTGATACCCCGCCTGCGGGTGCTTGGCAACGCCGGCATATACCCTCTCATAGAGATCCTCAAATGCAGCGATGAGCTTGTCCATATCCTCGGCGCTATTGATGCGGGATATCGGCGATGGCACCTCGATGTCGTCCATCTGGCTGCCGTAGCGCACGTAGGCTATCTGACGCACCCTGGCCTGCTCCCAGGGTAGGCCCTCGGCAGCGAAGTCAGCCTGTGCCATCCTCTCCAACTCTTCCCACCCAGGATTAAGCATAAGCTGAGCCATCATCAACTTAAAGGCATCATCGGCTCCAAAGTGAATCATAACCGTGGTGGACTTCTGATACCGGTGGCTTATGTCCACCGCAGCAGAACCGAATGAAGAGAAGGCCGCTGCGTAGGGCAGGGTGGCCACTCCCTTGAAGGGCAGACCTTCGGTGTAGCCAGCCAGGTGCATCGGCCCAGCCCCCCCATAGCCCAGAAGGCAGTAATCTGCCGGGGTGAAACCCCGAGCATAGAGCACTGCCCTGATGTGCTCCTTCATAGTGCTGTTGATGAGCTTATATACCCCCTCTGCGAGGTAATAGGGGTCGACGCCCAGGACATCGGCACATTTCTCCTTGATAGCCTTGAGGGCCTTCTCTTTGTTCAATTTGAGCTTGCCTCCCAGGTAATTGTCCGGATTCAGGATGCCCATGATGAGGACACAGTCCATCACCGTGGGCACCTCGTTGCCCATTTCGTAACAGACCGGCCCCGGGTCAGCCCCGGCGCTCTCCGGACCGACAGTGACTCGCCTGGTTATGGGATCGATGGTGACATACATGCCGGTCCCTGCGCCGATTGTGTCCATGAGCAGGGTGGGAATATTAAATATCCTGCGGTTGATGACCACCTCGCGCAGCATAACAGGCTCCCCACCCATGATAAGGCCTACATCGAAGCTGGTACCGCCCATGTCGGAGCATACCCAGTTACCTGTCCCCATCACCTGCTCCAGGTAGCGGACCCCGAGCAGACCCCCGATAGGCCCAGAGAAACACCCTTCATAGATTCGGGGATAGCGAATATTGGTCACGCCTCCGTGCGCCAGAACTATCTGTAGAGGATACCTGTATCCACTGCCCTGAAGCTTGCGCTCGATCCCAGAGAGCTGTTCGCGTCCGGGCTCCGCAGCGCTGGCATGGAGCACGAGTGTGTTGAGTCGCGGTTGCTCCCTGGTAATAGGACAAAGCTGGCAAGAGAGGTACACCGGCACCTCTCGACCCCGCTTCTTCATCACCTCCTGGGCTATCTCCGACACCCTCAACTCATGCATCGGGTTCAGGTATGAATACCATAGGGACACGGCGATGGCCTCCACTCCCTCATCCAGCAGCTCCTCGACCGCCCTCACAACCTCATGCTCATAGAGCGGTATTGCCTCCATTGAGAACATATCTATTCGCCCGGTCACCCCCTTGACCAGCCTGCGAGGAACCAGGGGCATGTTGTGGTGATGCGTTACATGATGCAGAACATCCTGATAACCATAGCCGGTCCACGTCTGGCGGCTCCGTTCGTGGATGAAGACGTCTTCATCCCCACGCTGGGTGATGACCCCAACTTTTTTACCCGTGGCGGTGAGAAGCACATTCATCATCGAAGTGCCGCAGTAGACGATAGCCTCGACACCGGGGAGGATAGTACCCGCCTGCTTTTTGAAATCGATATCCCAGTACTCGAAGGCATCCGTCAGCGACTCCCAAACACCCAGGGATTGATCCTGGGGGGTAGTTGCCGCTTTGCCGATGGTGAAGTTACCCTCGCTGTCTACCACCATCATGTCGGTCATGGTGCCTCCGGCATCACTGGCGATTATCTGAACCTGGTGTTCCATGTCGCCTCCTTACAAGTTCTACAAAAATTGGGTCTTCCAGCATATCCAATCCACGCCTCCATGTCAACAGGTTATGTATGGCAACCTCCCCAGTCATGTAATTATCTCGCATTACTACACTACATACCTTTCTAGGCATGGGCCTCAGTCTATGGGTCAGTTGGAGCACCTGCCCAACTCGGCGCCCACAACATGGACATCCGGGGGTATCCCACAGCAACACATCTAAGGGCAGTTGGGCGAGAAATGGTGAGACAGCTTCCCCTGAGGTTTACCGGTCAGGGTCGCAATGATAGGCATCCACATGCTTTTTATTGCCACTTATGAATGACCGTTGACAATGGTCCCGCAGTCGTCTACGATATCCCCGCCAGAAACCAGTACGATATAATACAAACTTCAACTAATTACCTATATATAAGACCAATGATTGGACAGGTTTAGAGTATATGCTTTTCAGGGAAAGGAGATAACCAATGAAAGAAAAAGCTCAGGAGCCATGTTATGGGTTAAAAGTAAGTGCTTT
This sequence comes from Dehalococcoidia bacterium, assembly GCA_034430255.1. Classification (GTDB taxonomy): domain Bacteria; phylum Chloroflexota; class Dehalococcoidia; order E44-bin15; family E44-bin15; genus DATKYK01. The sequence goes on from DAOUEU010000086.1 coordinate 6,618, forward strand.
TATCACTTTGGCATTAATCGGAGGTGGGGTAGTAGTTATATCACTAGCTATAGCATTCACTGTGTTATCCTACTCAACATGGCAATGGGCTATCTGCTGGTTTTTCGGTGTATTATTAATTGCTGTTGGTTTATTCTGGGATTCCATGGGTTCTGTGGCATATCCCGCTAATATAAAGGCTCTCGAAGAAAATCTCCTTAGCCAACTAAGGACCCATTGGGATGGCAAGGGAAAGGTACTGGATATTGGTACCGGTGGTGGGCGCATAGCTGTGCCGATAGCTAGAGACTTCCCTGAGGCTAATGTGACCGGTGTAGATATATGGCAGACGGCGTGGAGCAGTTGGGGACTAAGCAAGGAGCGTGCTGAGAATAATGCAATGATAGCAAAGGTAAATGACCGATGCGTATTCCAGTATGGCAGTGCACTGGAACTACCTTTTGAAGATGGAGAGTTTTCACTGGTGGTGAGTGGCTTCACTTTCCATGAGATTAGAGTCCCCGATCGTACAGTCCTCATTAAGGAAGCCCTCAGAGTCCTGGCTCCCGGTGGTACATTATTGATTTGCGATCTCTTTCCCCGGGGATATGGAGTGAGGAATGTTCCGGAGCTTCTTGAAAAAGTGCAAAAGCTAGGAGTCGACAATCATGGACACAAATCCTTGAAAGAGGCCGGCGTCGATTTGGGGAGGCTGTCCTTCATTTGGAAGATGTCGTATTTGAGCGGAAAGAAAAGTTCTAGCTAAGAAAGAATAAAAGCCCCTGTAATACAGAGATTAATCGTCATAGGTCCATCAATGGCTGTGTCAAATACCTCCTGTGACCCTCATCTCCCAACATTGCTCTAGTTGAAATGTCATTCGTGGTTTGATTTTATACTCGCTCCTAATCTTACCAGGACAACCCCAGTCGTAATTTTGTAACGACATCACACACGGGCACCGGTTCTGCTAATCCGGCCGAATAGCTTAGTCCCGCAGTATTTGGCATCCGCAAGTTGACAGGCAGCTAAATAGAGAGTATTCTGCCATACACTATACTACGTTAGAAGTGAAAGAATAATTCCGGGTCTTCAAGACATATTTATCCAAGGGGAAAGGAATGGGAAATAGGATCGGTATCTTAGCAAAATCGGGGGAGGTCAAGACCTCACAGATCAAGGATAATGAAAAAGAACCCAATGTTATGCGGGTTTACCTTGCTGGGCCGGATGTATTTTTTCCCAACGCCGTTGAAATCGGCAAGGCAAAGAAACGCATCTGCGCAATGTATAACATCGAGGGGGTATACCCACTGGATGCTCATTTTGATGCCTTATTCAATCATGATTCTCCAGTTTATATTGGGCACACCACCTTTGACCTTATGGTGGAGCTGATGGATAGTTGTGACTTCGTGATCGCGAATCTTACCCCATTCAGAGGGCCAAGCATGGATGTTGGCACAGCGGTTGAAATTGGTTACATGTATGGATGCGATAAGCCCGTGTTCGGCTACACTAATGTTGCGAAGGACTATGCAGAGCGCGTTGAGCCCGACGACTTCTTTGTAGAGTCTTTCGGATTGGTCGACAATGTGATGGTCGAGGGTCCTGTTTACCGAAGCGGCGCGGTAGTGATTCGGGCAGATGTTCCGCCTGATGAGATCTACACATCCCTTGAAGGTTTCACTGAGTGCGTGCGGCAAGCAGCCGAAATACTATCAAGCCAAACGACCTGATTGAACAGCGCGAAAAAGAATGCGGAAGCTAATATGGAAGCAGCCTTTTCCCCATTGGTGGCTTACAAAACTTCAGACTTTAACCGAAGCTTACAGAGCGAGTATATCGCTGCACCGTTTTTACGGCTGTCAGCTTGACAAATTGGATGCATACCAGCAGTATACAAATATACCGAATGCAATGTCATCGAATTTCGTATCAGAAAGCTAGGACAGGAACTATGCAAGATTTTAACGAAGAGTATCAGGGCTTACTAAAGGAAATTGGTCTTCGGGGATGGTATCCTCCCTTCCTTGAATTCCTGGGCATCACGATTGAGCCTATGGATGCCGACAATGTATTTATCAAGCTTGCAATGCGTGATGAATTACGTGGATACCCTGGGGATGGAGCTCTGCATGGCGGAGTTATATCAGCCATGATAGATATAATAGGGGGCACCATGGTTGCCTGGAAAATGCTGAAGGAAATAGAAGGACAACCCCTGCAAGAACTAGCTAAGAAATTTAAAAACATGAGTACAGTTGACTTAAGGGTTGACTATCTACGGCCAGGTAAAGGTAAGATGTTCACTGCAACTGCTTCTGTACTACGTACTGGTAAAAAGTTGGCGGTCACCCGCATGGAATTATACAACGAAAAACAATGTCTCATAGCAGTCGGCACAGGAACATATACGGTAGGTTAGTATGCTAAGTGCTGTATCTCTGTGATAGCTAGTATAGCCTTCCGAGAAAGCTAACCTTTCACCCCAATCACCGCTAATAAAACTTCAAGCTATCACTAAAAAATGACAGAGCGAGTAGCCCAGCAGGCGGATTATGGGGGGGCTACCCGAGGATGGGTAGCCCCTCTTCTAATATCCCCCATGCAACCTACCTCAATGACACCTTAGCTATAAAAAGCATGCTAGTCATTTTGTTACAGGCATCCATAAAGGTGATATATCACTAATGTGCCACACGAGTTATAAAATTGACACTGGAGGTCAAAGCTAGCTATAATCCTACATGATAAACTATCGAAAGGACGGGCAGCATGAGCAATGTTGATGTAAAGATCCTGGGCCTCTCGGCAACACCGGTTAAGGACGGCAACTGCGACACATTGGTGAAAGAAAGCCTCAAGGGAGCCAGGGAGCTGGAGGGTGAAATCGGTAAAGTGAAGACCGAGTTCGTCACCCTGGCTGATAAAAAAATCGCCATGTGCCAAAACTGTCAGTGGTGCATCGAGAATAAGGCTCCCTGCAAGGTAAAGGACGATGCCCAGGAGATATTCGATAAGGTAATAGCGGCCGACGGCATTATCTTCGGTGCACCGACGTGGGGTCTGACCCTGTCGCCCCCGCTCACCATACTTTGGTCCAGGGTTAGATACTACGCCATCTTCACCCAGCTAATGAATAACAAGGTTACCGGCTACCTGACCGTGGGATTTTTTGGCCTAGGCTTCGATGCCTGCCTGGACCAGATGGAGAACCTGGTGAAGAGGATGATGATACCCGTGGCCAGGGGCTGGGGTGTTACCAGCACGATCTACTCTGGAGAGAGGCCGAGATACCTCAAGGATGGGGTGCGCGGCGATAAGCGGGGAATGCTGATGGCGAGACAGGTGGGGATACGGGTGGTGGAGGTGACCAGGATGATAAAATACGCAACCCAGCACGGCATAGTGCTTCCCGATGAGTATAAGACCACCGTCTTCGGCGGGCACTGGGAGAAAGGGAAGGAGAAGGTTTATATAGACGGTGTGTGGAGAGATAAAGAAAGTGGGGGATAGACCTCACCGAAAGGCGAGCGCCGCAGAGGCGATCGCAGCGGTAAAACCGGGCGATATGGTATTTATCGAGGGGACCTGCGGTGAGCCCCGCACACTGGTAGATGCCCTGGTCGAGGACAGAGAGAGGCTCAAGGGCACTCACCTGCTGGACAGTAGGGTTATCCCCGGCTCACCGTATGCTGGCCTCACCGATTTTTTTCATATCGTTACCATGCATGTGAGCCCCGACCTGAGGAAAGGGGTCGAGGACGGCACCATCGATTTCCTGCCGGTCAGCCTGACCCAGACCCCCTCCCTATTTACCACAACCGTGCCCCTGGATGTTGCCCTGGTGCATGTCTCCCCGCCCGATGAAGAGGGCTACTTGAGCTTCGGAGCTGTTCCCGGCTTCAACCGCGATGCAGCGCTAGCTGCCCGCACCGCCATCGCACAGGTGAACGAGCAGATGCCGTATACCTACGGCGATAGCCTCATACATGTAAGCGATCTCGACTACCTGGTAGAGGTCTCCCGCCCGGTCCAGCCCTGGCCCGAACCCAAAATAGGCCCTGAGGAGGAGGCGGTGGCAAGGGTGGTGAGCCAGCGTATATCTGACGGGGACACGCTTTGCATCGGCGTGGGCGCCATACCCGAAGCACTGGTCAGAATGCTCGGTGACCGGCGCCATCTCGGCATCCACACCGGCATGATAAGCGATAGCACCGTTGACCTAATGGATAGCGGGGTGGTGACCAATGAGCGCAAGACAATCGACCGTGGTAAAACAGTGAGCGGCGCGGCCGCCGGCACCGATAAGCTCTTCCGCTTTATACACCAAAACCCGCAGGTTGAGATGCACCCCTATACCTATACCCACGATGCCAATATCATTCGACAGTTCGATAATTTCATCACCGTAGTCTCGGCGATCGAGGTCGACCTCAGCGGACAGGTTAATGCCGAAACCATCCGGGGCAGGCAGATCAGCGCCGTGGGGGGACAGGCGGAGTGGCTGAGGGGGGCGGCGGTAGCTCCCGGAGGTAGGTCGATCATTGCATTTACCTCATCGATACAGGGTAAGTCTTCCCGACACTCCCGAATCATCCCACGGCTTCAGGAGGGCACTATCACCAGCGTGCCGCGCTATGATGTTGACTGTGTGGCAACTGAATACGGCATCGCCGAGCTTAGGGGCAAGACCCTCGCTCAGCGTGCCCAGGCTCTTACCTCCATCGCCCACCCCGACTTCCGAAATGAATTGGAAAAGGCGAGGCACCATATAGACTAAGCCTCTCCAGGCCGCCTCACGGCAGCCAGCGACGTCAATGCAGCGATGCCAGCTACTATGGCGCCGGCTATGAACGCCCAGTGCACGCCAGTGAGGAACTCCTCCACCTCCACAACGGTAAGTGGTCCTATATGACCGGAGGCTGCCACCGGAGCCAGGTTATACAGCACCGCACCGGCAATAGCTATCCCAAGAACCATTCCTACATTACGCATCGCGGCCAGCATTCCCGATGCAATGCCCAGGTGAATGACCGGTACGCTACCCATGATGGCGCTGTTATTTGGGCTCTGGAACATCCCCCCTCCCACACCACAGATGACAAGCCGCCAGATGACATCGATGCTGCTGGAGGTGGCACCCAGGCCGCTCAGTAAGAACAGACCTACGGCGCAGATAACCATTCCGCAGAAGGCCAGGCCCCGGCTGCCGATGCGGTCGGAGAGCGCACCGGCTACGGGCGCCACGAACAGGGTGGCAACGGGCGAGGCGGCCATAACCAGCCCCACTTTGAGGATACTATAATGCAGCACGAAGGTCAGGTAGAAGGGTGTCAGGAAAACTACCGCGTAGATCGCCACGAAGTTGAGAAGGGCGCTCAGGCTGGCAAAGCCGAACACACGACTTTTAAACAGCGCCAGGTTGAGCATCGGCTGTTCTATCCTCCGCTCCAGCCAGATAAAAGCCACGCCGGAGATGAGCGCTACCACGAGCAGGCTAATAGAGGCAGGGGACAGCCACCCCCAGTCCTGACCTCTATTGGCAGAGAGAAGCAGGCTGAGCAGAAAGACGAACACGGCCAGGACCCCGTACCAGTCGAGACGCTGCCCTGGCTTGGTGACCCCCTGAGGTATGACCCGGTAGCACCACCACAGAGCGACTACACCGATGGGGACATTGATGAAGAAAACGTAACGCCAGCTGAGATGCTCGGCGACGGCACCGCCAATGGTCGGGCCCAGGCCCAGGGCGGCAGCGATGCTAATGGCGTAGATGCCCAGGGCCTTTCCCCGCTCGGTAGGCGGGAAGGATGATGTGATGATAGCCATGCCCACAGCCATAATCATGCCCGCTGAAAGTCCCTGCAGCGCCCTGAATGCTATAAGCATCCAGATGCTCTGTGAGAGACCACACAGCAGAGAGTTGACGGTGAAAGCGGCCAGGCCGTAGAGGAAAATCCTCCTGTAGCCGAATATGTCCCCCAGCCGGCCGTAGAGCAGGATGAAGCAGCTAATTGTCAGCAGGTAAACCGTCGGCACCCACTGTGCTATAGAGACATCGGTATGGAAGTACTGGGTAATGGCGGGGAGAACGGTATTGACTATGCTGGCATCCAGGGGGCCCATGAAACTGCCCAGCATCACGGCAGCCAGGACTAGCCACTTGGTTTGGAGCCCCTTTCCCGGTACTGACCCGCTGGTATCAGCCACGTTAACCCCCGATTATATGAAGTAAACAGGGGCGCACGTGGCACCCCTGCTCCTATGGCAACGCATCTCAGGCCTATTTTCTCTTCTTTTTCTCAGCACCTTCCGCGCGCCAGGCCTGGTCGCGGTAGCGCTTGTCTCTAGCTGAATACATGCCCGTGCGCCCCTTATCCTTTATCTCCCGCATCAGGTTAAACTCTCCAGGTCCAAACTTTAGATTGCTCATCAGGGTGTGGGAAATGCTGGCCAGGTCGTAGCCGGCGGAAAGCCCCATTATGTCCATCGCCAGCTGGAACTCTTTCTTTCCCATCACGATACCATCAAGGGGTCGGCCGGCTATAGTCCCAGCTACCTTAGCAACTTCCTCTTCCAGTTTACTAAGGGGCACCACCCTGTTAACCAGGCCAAATTCTTTTGCTTCGCTGGCGTTGAGCGGGTCTCCCAGAAGCATCATCTCCTTTACCCTGCGCCACCCGATCATGAGTACATAAAGGGGAATCGGGCCCTCGATGCCGAGATAGGTGTAGCCGGGGTGGGTAAAAAGCGCATCCTCGCTGGCTATGGCCAGGTCACAGGCACACATCATCTCGAAATGGCCCCCGTAGCAGTAACCGTGCACCTGGGCAATGGTCACCTTATCACAGGTGAGTATTTTCTGCAGGATACCTCGCCGCCCCCACCACTCATCCACCCCCCAGTACCTCCTCCTCTGCGGGGGACGCTTGTCCTCACTGAAGCCACGCCGCGAGCGCACCGCATCGATATCATACCCCGCCCCGAACGCCCGCCCCGACCCTTTCATGACCACTACCGCCACATTATCGTCCCTATCTGCCTCGTATAACCTGGAGATAACCTCCTCCAGATCGTCCATCGGCACCAGGGCATGCAGCTTCTCCGGTCGATTAAAGGTAAGCGTTGCGATCCTCTTCTCCTTATCAACCTCGTAGAGACAGTAACTCAATCCTTCCTCCTTACTAAAATATAGTATTAGGGCCAGAATAACCTTTGCGCTGCCTTTCTCAGTTCGCCACGAAAGTCGGGGTGGGCCACACTTATCAGTTCCTCTGCCTTCTGCCGCACGCTTCTGCCCCGCAAATGCGCCACCCCGTATTCGGTGACCACCAGGTCGGTGCAGTTCTTGTGCAAGGTGACGGTGGTACCCTCCGGCAACGCTGGCATGATACGGGACACCTTCCCGTTCTCAGCGGTGGAGGGAAGCACCGTGATCGCCCTCCCTCCCCTGGAAAGGAGAGCTCCGAGCTGGAAGGGTACCTGCCCCCCAGCTCCGCTCATCAACCGAGCACCCAGGCTTTCCGCCGTCGGCTGCCCCAGAAGGTCGATGGCCAGTGCCTGGTTTATCGTCACCATATTATCGATGGAAGCGATCACCCTGATATCTTCCAGCCAGTCGACGTCTACCAGCTCAAACAGGGGGTTCATATCGACCCACTGCACCTCCTCCCTTGTGTCACCGCCCACCGAAGTGACCACCACTTTCCCCTGGCGAACATTCTTATGTTTACCCGTAATCACCCCTTCCCGAACCAGTCTGATTATCCCGGGGACCGTGGCCTCTGAGTGATACCCGATATCGCTTTTGCCGTCCAGTATGCCCAACTGAATAAGAGGCTCATTAGCGCGGCCGACGCCTATCTGCAAGCAGTCGCCATCCCTTATGATGGAGCCGACGTGCCTGGCAATTTCCCTTTGCGCCCAGTCGGGTTCCTTTTTGGCCTTCTTGCCCAACAGGCTCCCACCGCCGGGGCTCTCCCCGGAAGAGATATGCTCCACAAAACAGTCTATCTCCGAGACATGGATATAATTATCGCCGTAGGTTCGGATCAGACGGGGATTCACCTCCGCTATCACCTTTTTTGCCTCTTTGACCTGGGTTTTCTTGTTCCATAATGACTGGCCAAAGCTGCAGAAGCCCGCATCATCCGGGGTCGAAACCTCGGTGAGCAGTACATCGAGACCCTGCTTGAAAAATTCCAGGTCGAAGGGGAAAAGGGAGCCGAAAGCGATATCACACCTCCGCTCCTCGACCATCTCCTGGTTCACCCCCAGCGGAAAGGAAACGGTGATACTGAATGAATCCTCCCAGCCCATGTCATACCAGCCGAAATCATAACCCGGGGTGGGGACATAAACCTGCACCCCCTTAAGCTCTCCTAGACGGGCAGCGATGGCCAGGCCCACAGCATGGGCCTCTCTGCCGGTGGTAAAGCCAATTCGGTCTCCGGACTTTACCAGCCCTGCAGCCTCCTCGGCAGAAACCATCTTGCTCGCATACTCCTCCCGCCAGTCCTTCATCTATAGACCAACCTCCTTATTTCACGTTGAAGCGCCCAATTATCCCGTTAGCCAAGGGGGATTAATTAAGCTTTATTGAGCGTCGATGGTAACTGATTGACGCCTAATTATATCACTCCCAGAAGCAATCGTAAACTAAGAGTCTCTTCCAGAACATTACATCGTTGAGGGTGCTATGTGACATTGCCACCAGAATAGACTCACGTTCTCTGTCATTATTATGAAAATAGACATGATGGATTCTGACCCCGATACAGACTGAAGCGTCAGCCTGGGGGGAGGCAATACTTTATTTTCCCACCCGCCCTGAGAGGTAGTAATGGAGGACACCATGCCTGGATCATCCGGTCAAGCCGGATGATGACAGCAGAACTCCGCCAGCGGGGAACACCCCCATACCCCCGTCTGGGTCTAGGCCGAAGCGTCCCCCGATATAGGCCGAAGCGTCGGCCTCGGGGTCGGGGCTCAGTATGAAGTCAGAAGTAGCGGTCTGAGACGTGGTGATTGCCGCGGAATGACAGTGTGATGCGCCCACGCCCTGTCATTCCGAACTTGTTTCGGAATCTCAAGATCCATACAATGAACTGTTATGAAGGCCGAAGCAAGGGATGCTGAAACAAGTTCAGCATGACAACGTGGAAGAAATCAGCTGTATTGAGCCAGATTTTAAAGTCTGAAAATTCTGCCGTGCTTCCCAATATAAAGTACTGAGAGCGTTTGCAAAAGCAAGCTATAGTATGATATATTTAATCGGCAGATTTTTTTAAGGAGGTTAGAATTGAGCGATAACCTGAAAGGGAAAAATGCCGTAATAACCGGAGCCGCAGGTGGGATCGGGCGCGAGGTATGCCTGGCCCTGGCCAGGGAAGGGGCCAACATAGTGGCAAACGATATCGGCGCGTCGAGGGACGGCAGCGGTGCTGAAGCGGGGCCGGTAGACCAGCTGGTTGAGGAGATTAAAAAACTGGGCTGCGATGCGATAGCCAACCACGATTCAGTGGCCGACTTCAACGCAGCACAGCGGATAATACAGAGCTGTGTAGATAAATTCGGACGTATCGATATACTGGTCAACTGTCATGGCAACCTCAGGGATCGGATGATCTGGAACATGACCGAGGATGAGTGGGACTCCGTAATGATCGTACACCTAAAAGGTACTTTCAATACCTGTCGCCATGCCTGCGTGTTGATGCGGGAGCAGAAATATGGCCGTATTATCAACGTCACGTCAGATGCATGGCGCGGCACCATGGGACATGTCAACTACGGTGCGGTTAAGGGCGGTATAGTGAGTCTCACCCGCTCTATAGCGCGCGAGATGGGACGCTACGGGGTAACCGCTAATTGCTTCGCCCCCATTGCCGCTACCAGGATGACGCTGAACGATGAAGTCATACAGGGCACATGGAAGAGGGTTGAGGCCGGGGTTATGACTAAAGAGCAGGCAGAGCAGGTCTTGAACATGCCCGGGCCTGAGCACATACCACCGATCATAGTGTACCTGGCTACTGACCAGGCCGCCAATATCAACGGACAGGTATTCCATGCCGAGGCAGGTAGAGTGGGCATATACAGTGAACCGGTAGAGATAAGGGCTATCTACAAGCCGGAGGGCATATTCACTACAGATGAGCTTATTAATGTGGTGCCCAAGACCCTGCTAACCGGCTACATTAATCCCGCTCCCCCCCAACCGGAGAGGGATAAAAAGTCTGCCTAGCTGAGCTGCTATAGATAGCGGCAGACAAGCGTAACTTAATGAAAATCGGGATAGTTTCCTACGGAGCATATATTCCCATATACCGCCTGAAGCGGGACGAGATTGCCCGCGCCTGGGACCGCGGCTCTATGGGAGGAGAAAGGGCCGTAGCCAACTATGATGAAGATAGTGCTACCATGGCAGTGGAAGCCATAATCGACTGCCTGAAGGACAGCGATCGGCAGAGTATCGATGGCCTGTATTTTGCCTCCACAACACCGCCCTACCGTGAAAAGCAATCGGCAAGCCTTATTGCCCTCGCCGCTGACCTGCGCCGCCAAATCTTCACCGCTGACTTTACCGACTCACTTAGATCCGGGACGATCGCCCTTCAGGCTGCGCTCGATGCGGTAAAGGGCGGATCTGGAAAGAGGGTCTTGCTGGCCGCCGCCGATTGCCGCCTTGGCCAGCCCCAATCGGACTACGAGCAGAACTTTGGCGATGGTGCCGCTGCCCTTCTGGTAGGTGATGAGGGTGTTGTCTGCGAGGTCGAGGGCAGCTACTGCCACGCCGACGAAATCCTGGATATATGGAGGACGGAGACCGATACCTTCACCAGAAACTGGGAAGACAGGTTTATACTTACCGAAGGCTATGTGCGGAATACCAGAGAGGCCATCTCAGGTATAATGGAGAAATACAGCCTGAAGCCGCATGATATCACCAGGGCGGTCTTCTATGCCCCCGACCCCAGGAGACACGCCGAGATGGCAAGAGCACTGGGTTTTGACCCCAAGACACAGGTACAGGATCCCATGTTTGCCACGGTGGGAAATACCGGCGCTGCCTTTGCATTAATGATGCTAGTCGCCGCGCTGGAGGAGGCCAGAGCGGGGGATATAATCCTGTTTGCCAACTATGGCGACGGCGGTGACGCCTTTATCCTGCGGGTAACCGAGGAAATCGAGATGGTGAGGGAGAGACGCGGGATCAGGAGCCACCTAGCATCGCGGATGACCCTTCCCACCTATGAGAAATACCTGCGCTTCCGCCGGCTTATCCCCATCGAGGCCCAGGCCCGGGAGCAGGCCAATGCCTTTCCTCCGGTGGCGTGGCGGGAACGGGAGCAGCTGATCAGCTTCCATGGCTCCAGGTGCAAGCGCTGCGGACGCACCTTCCACCCGATGCAGCGGGTGTGTATCTATTGCGGGGCCAAGGATGAGTATGAGGGAGTCAGGCTCTCCGACAGAAAGGGCACGCTATATACCTACACCATGGATAACCTGGCGCTCAGTGGCGACCCCCCAACAATCGTGAGCAAGGTGCACCTAGCGGATGGGTACGGTGAAAGCGAAGAGAACAGAAAGGTGGGGGTGTATTGCCTGATGACCGACCGTGACCCCCAAAAGGTTGAGCCGGATATGCCGGTGGAGATGACCTTCCGCAAGATGCACGATTCCGGTGGGATGCATACCTATTACTGGAAATGCCGGCCGCCGAGAGAGCCCTAAGGGTTAAAAAAAGAGAATGGATACCATCAAGGACAAGGTTGCCATCGTCGGCATGGGGTGCTGCAAGTTTGGCGAGAACTGGGATAAGAGCGCCGACGACATGATTATCGACGCGGTCTATGAAGCATATGAGGATGCCGGCATGGGGCGCGAGGACATACAGGCTGCCTGGGTAGGGACAGCCTTTTCCGGTATCGGCGGGATCAGCATCGCCGGGCCGCTAAAGCTCGACCGCATCCCCATCACCCGGGTGGAAAACTTCTGCGCCACCGGGATGGAGACCATTAGAAACGCCTCCTATGCCATAGCCTGTGGAGCTTATGATATTGTGCTCTGCGTGGGTTTTGAGAAGCTGAAGGATACCGGCCTCGCCGGGCTTCCCGCGGGCTACACCCACCCTGTCCTGGGGATTAATGTTACCGCTCCGGGAAGGTGGGCAATGGGCGCCACCCGGTATTTCCAGGCATATGACATCGACCCGCAGGAGGGCAGGAAGACCCTGGCCCGGATCTCGGTTAAAAGCCACTATAATGGGGCACGCCACCCCAAGGCGCACCTTCGCAGGGAGGTAACTATAGAGCAGGTGCTCAGCGCACCGCTCATCGCCTGGCCGCTGGGTCTATTCGATTGTTGTGGCAACACCGATGGCGCTGCCGCTGCCATCCTCACCAAGGCGGACATGGCCAAAAGCCTCCGCGATGACTATGTATTAGTCAAGGGAATCGGGCTTGCCATTGGCCCGGGCCTGGGGAAGGAGGATGCCAGTTATGACTACATCCACCTTCCTGAAACAGAGGCCGCAGCGAAGCAGGCATATGAGCAGGCAGGTATCACCAACCCCCGTAAAGAGCTCGATATCCTGGAGCTACATGATTGCTTCACCATAAGCGAGCTGATGACCCTTGAGGCCATCGGTATATGCCCCCAGGGGAAGGCTAAAGAGGATATAGACGCCGGAACCTTTACCCTAACCGGGGAACTGCCGGTTAATGCCGACGGTGGTCTGAAGTCCTTCGGACACCCTGTGGCTGCCAGTGGACTGAGGGAGTGCTACGAGGTATATAAGCAGATTCAGGGCAAGGCACAGCTACCGGAACGCCAGTTGAAGGATGTCAGGCTGGGGCTGTCTCATAACCAGGGTGGCCACCCGGGGTGCCTGCTGCCCATTATCACCATCCTGGGACGGGCAGGATAAGTAACCATGTCCAAAGAAGCCCTGGAAGGCGTGAAGGTGCTGGAGCTATGCCAGCTGGTAGCCGGGCCTTACTGCACCAAGCTACTGGCTGACCTGGGCGCCGAGGTGGTGAAGATAGAGGAGCCGGGAGGCGGCGATTCGGCCAGGAGTTTGCCCCCCTTCCTCCACGATATACCCGATGCGGAGGGAAGCGGGCTCTTCCTCTATCTAAACACCAACAAATTTGGTGTCACCCTGAATGTGGCCACAGCGACCGGTAAGGATATTTTTCTGGAACTGGCGAAGCAAGCCGACATCCTGGTTGAGGATAACCCGCCCCAATGGATGACAGAGCGGGGTCTGGACTACCAAAGCCTCAAGGAGATTAATCCCAGTCTTATAATGACCTCCATCACCCCTTTCGGGCAAAGCGGCCCCTACCGCAATTACAGGACCTATCCACTTAATGTCTTTCAATTTGGTGGCGAGGGCTATCTAACCCCCGGTGGTGTGGAGAACATTAGCCGCCCACCGCTCAAGGTTGGGAGGTTTCTGGCAGACTACGATAGCGGGCTAAGCGCCGCCATCGCCATCCTCGCCGCCCTCTACTGGAGGGGGAAATCGGGTAGCGGGCAGCGGATCGACATATCCAAACAGGAATCACTTATGGCGCTCAACCGGCTGGATATGGTCAGATCAGCCAACGAGGGAGAGGTCATCACCAGGGCCAAGCAGGGGGTTCCCTATGGTGGTGCCCTGCCGTGCCAGGACGGCTATACCGTGTTCATAACCTGGGAATCGGAACAGTGGGACCGGCTGGTCGCGTTTATGGGAGACCCAGAGTGGGCTAGCGATGATAAGTTTAAGGACTACGCCAGTCGCTATCGACATGGCGAGCTGCTGAACGCCCTGCTTACGGAATGGCTGGTAAATCACCCTAAAGAGGAGCTTTATCACGAAGGACAGGCCGCGGGAGTCCCCTTTGCCATGGTCTATACATCAAAGGATCTGATTGATTCAGAGCACCTGAAGGCAAGGGGTTTCTTTGTGGAGATAGACCACCCCAGGACGGGTAAGGTCAAGTATCCATCAGTACCCTATAAGTTCTCGGAGACGCCGTGTCAGGTCAAGAGGCCGGCACCGCTTCTTGGCGAGCACAACGAGGAGGTCTTTGTTCAGTGGCTGGGACATCCCCATAAGGAGCTGGCCAAGCTCGGCTCGGCAGGGGTGATCTGACCGAAGATAAAGGCATATGGATAGCCTCAGTGGAGTGCGGATACTCGATTTTACCCGGTATGCCGCCGGACCCCAGATAACGCTGCTCCTGGCATTCATGGGGGCTGAGGTTATCAAGGTGGAGAGCCAGGTGGATGTGGACCACTTTCGAAGACAGGAGTCGGCGGTGGTATTTGGCTCGGAAAGGGCGGCCGCCGATTGCTTCAACAGCCTTAATGCCAATAAGCTGGGAACAACCATCAACCTCAAGACCATAGAAGGGATCGAGCTGGCCAAGAGACTGGTCCGGATAAGCGATGTGGTGGTGGACAACTTCAGGGCTGGCGTCATGGACAGGCTGGGCCTGGGCTACGGTGTCCTCAGGGGGATCAGTCCGGATATCATAATGCTTTCGGCGTCGAGCCATGGATCAACCGGCCCGGAAAGCGGGTACATCGCCTATGCCGTGACCATGGGAGCGCTCAGCGGGCTTTCGCAGGTAACCGGCTATGCTGAAGGCCCACCGGTAATCATGAGGAGCAGCGCTGACCTGAGACCGGGCACCAGCGCCGCCTTTGCCATCCTAGCCGCCCTGAACTACCGCCAGGAGACCGGCGAGGGGCAATTCATCGACTTCTCCGCCAGGGAGGCCCTCACATGTGGCATCGGTGAGACCATCATGGACTATACCATGAACGGCAGGGTTCACTCTCGAAGTGGTAATCGTGATGATATTATGGCTCCCCATAATTGTTACCGCTGCCGGGGCGATGATAAGTGGGTGAGCATTGCCATCTCTCGTGACGATGAGTGGGAAGCCCTCTGTCGTGCCCTGGGTAACCCGCCGTGGGCGGGAGATGAAAGGTTCAGCGACCAACTTGGCCGATGGCAGCACCATGAGGAACTGGACGGGCTCATCGAAGCGTGGACCATAAACCACACCCATTATGAGGTAATGGAGACGCTCCAGAGAGCGGGTGTAGCCGCAACACCCTCCTCCAGCAATGAGGAGCTTTTCAATGATCCTCACTGCCAGGAGCGGGAATGCTTTACAGCGGTGCAACACCCTGAAGAAGGCGAGCTCTATGTACTGGCACCCCCCTGGAAATTCTCCGCCACGCCTGCAAGGGTCACCGCTGCGGCACCGCTGCTCGGGGAACACAACGACTACGTATTAGGAGAACTCCTGGGTATGCCTGAAGAGGAGATCACAAGGCTGGTGACGGGGAAGATTTTATATTAAACAGTGATCAGTCATTCCCCTTTCCTATGGGAGTGACCAGTATTCTGAAGAATGAGAAGGGTAAAGGATGAAAGAAGTTGCCATCCATTCCTGTTTCTAGTTAAAATGGGCTATATCCATCGGGATGAGAAAGAAGGGCTATGAAGTATCGTAATGTACTCCTCAAAATTGAAGGTGCGGTTGCCACCATTACCCTGAACCGCCCGGATAAGCTAAATGCGATAAACGACGCGATGTTTCGGGAATTGCTAGCTGCACTGGATGAAGTAAGGCAAGACTGGGACTCCCTGGTAGTCGTTATTAAGGGGGCAGGGCGGGCATTTAGTGCCGGGCAGGACCTGAGCGGGGTAGGCACCGATGAGGTGATGCCTCCTAACCCCCGGAGCAAGGCCTACCTCTATAATATGTTTGCCACCGAGATGCAAAACCAGTGGAGGTGGCAAACCATCTTCGAGTTCCCCAAGATTACCGTCGCCCAGGTGCACGGATACTGCCTGGGTGCGGGACTCGACCTGGCAATGGCTTGCCGCGCCATCATTGCCACCGAGGATGCTGTCTTGGGCGACCCCTCGGTAAGGATGGGGCTTGCTTCACCCAACCCCCTGTGGACATACCGCATCGGGCTTAAGAAAACCAAGGAGCTTCTCCTCACCGGGAAGTACATAGACGGCAAGGAGGCTGAGCGGGTCGGTCTGGTAATGAAAGCGGTATCCGCAGATAAACTGGAGGAGGAGATGAGCAGCGTCACCGAAGGCTTTACCAAGTCGGCAGGTATCGGCGGCTTCGATCAGCTAGCTGACTTCTGGTCTTTCAATATGGCGGCCCTCGACCTTGGCGGGCTGGCTGCGGCGCGGCGGCTCGCGGGCAATGCTTATGTCCTCAGCGCCATCCAGCGGCCGGAACGAAGCATAACCGACCGTGGCGAGTTCAACTTTTACGATGTCCGGGATAAGAAGGGGCTCAAGGCAGCCATCGAGGAGAGGGATGCTCCCTTCAAAGAATATTTTCCCCCACCCCAACCTAAAAAGAGGTGAACATAAAGTGAGCGAGATTATTTACGAGAAGAAGGAAGGGATCGGTTGGATCACGCTGAACCGCCCTGAAGAGCTGAATGCGATGAACGATGCGATGCTGGCAGGGCTGGATGAGGCATTTGCCGCCGCTGAGCCAGACCTGGAGGTGAAGGTGGTAGTGGTAAAGGGCGCCGGCCAAGCCTTCAGTGTGGGGCAGGACCTTAGCGGGGTGGAAACCTTCGAGGTATTATCCGAGCCAGGGGAAAACCTCACCATCAAGAGGCGTATGGAGGCAGAGCGACGCCGCAACCGAAGGTGGGAGTATATATTCAATCTGGCCAAGCCGACCATCGCCGAGGTGCATGGCCATTGCCTCGGCACCGGCTGCTACCTGGCAATGGTATGTGATATCACCATAGCCTCTGACGATGCACTCTTCGGTGACCCCCTGCTCAGGATGGGTCTGCTTCCCCATATGCCCCTCTGGACCTGGCTCATCGGGATAAAGAAGACCAAGGAGCTGCTCTACACAGGAAGGTACATGGACGCCAATGAAGCGGAGCAGTTCGGGTTGATAAATAAGGCGGTCCCCCGAGATGAGCTTGAGGATGAGGTCATGAGGCTGGCTAAAGGCATCAGCCTCCTACCAGGCGATGGCCTCGCTCCGGCTAAGGACGCGATCAACTCCGTTATGGAAGCCAGAGGGCTGGGGGAGGCATGGCGATTTACCAACAATATGCAACTGGTGATGCAGCAGCGCACTATGGAGCCTGGTGAGTTCAACTTCTTCAAGGTCAGGGACAAGAAAGGCCTCAAGGCGGCCATCGAGGAGAGGGATGCCCTTTTTAGAAAGTTTTCAGAAACGGGGTAGTATGCCTACCGTAACTGGCCAGTAATTCAGGGCTCGATAATAAAAATGTGAATTATTTCTGAGGAGGCACAATATGCCCACAGGATTCGGCTGGGAATTCAAGACTCAATATCAGAAGTGCTACTGGGAGAATGGTGAGTATCGAGAGAGGGAATACCGGGACAGCCTATATGAGAAGCTCAGCGACCGCATCGCCCGGATAACCTTTAACCGTCCGGATAAGAGGAACGCCTTTAACGACCGGCAGTTTGAGGACTTCTCTGCAGCGCTACACCAGGCCAATGACGACCCCGATGTAAGGGTAGTTATCCTGAGAGGGGCGGGTACCTGCTTTGGCGCCGGCCATGACCTTAGCTCCCCCGAAAAGGAGGAGTCCCCACCGGTTCATCCCGGCATAAATCCCACGCTGGTGGACTATTACGGCTTCGAGCGGCGGCGCTGCACCAAATTCGAGGATATAACCGATTACCCCAAGATCACGATTGCCCAGGTGCATGGCAAGTGCATCGGTGCCAGCCAGATAGTGGCCTCCTGCTGCGACCTCATAATCACTGCGGAGGATGCGCAGTTTGGCATCCGAGGCTTTGGCAGCCAGCTTCATGGGATTACCGATTGGCCGGTCTGGCCCCTGTGGTCCTATAAAGCCTATGCCGGCCGGACGATCACGGAGATGTCGGGGAAGGAGGCGGTGGCGTTGGGCTTCGCCAACAGGGCAGTCCCCATAGATAAGCTTGAGCAGGAAGCGATAAAGTGGGCCGAGGCGCTAAGCCAGTTGCCCAGCGAGGCTGTTTCCGTCACCAAGGAATGGATTAACGGTACGCTCGATATCACCGGGGTGGGTGGAACCCAGAGGGGTCACTTCCTCTCCCACCTCGCCCTGCAATATGTGCGTTTCAGGCCCGATGAGGTCAACCTCTACAAGGCGAAAAGGGACAAGGGGCTGAAGGGTTTCCTTGAAGACCGGGCGAAAACGGCTACACCCGAAGCAACAAAGTGAGGGTTTAATATGCCAAGCTGGCAGGAAGAATACCAGAGGAAGCTGACCTCAGCAGAAGAGGCCGCCGGGCTGGTTAAGTCGGGAGACCTCGTAGCCTTCACTGCCGGTCGGGAAGCCCACGCGGTGGGGCTGGCGATCGCAGCCCGACTAGGGGATTTAACCGGTGTGAAGGTGCTGGCGCCCTCTCCCGGATATGACTTTGGCTGGTACGACCCCGGATGGGATACGGCCTTCGAGATAACAATATCGTGGCCCACCGCTACGTCACAGGATATGCTCGACGAGCGTAGGTGCGACATCAATCTGCCGCTCATCATCCCCTTCGGCGCCGACAACGTCCCCCCCAACGTGCTGCTCACCGAGGTGTCGATGCCCGACGAGCGCGGCTTCTGCAGTTTCGGCGCATCGCTGTGGACCAAGCGCCAGGAGATAGAGGCCGTGAGGCAGCGGGGCGGGACAGTTATCGCCGAGGTGAACGATAGGCTAATCCGCACCTACGGCGATAACTATGTGCACGTCTCGGAAATAGACTATTTCGTTGAGCACCTGTCGCGCAAAGGGCAGCCGGGCACTGGCAGCCTTGGCGGGCGTGTGGTGAAGGAGCCCGAGCCCTACCTGAAGGACATCGTCACCAACGTTGCTTCGCTCATCAAGGACGGCGATTGCCTACAGATAGGCGTCGGTCGCACCACCGAGCCGCTGATAAGGATGGGGTTGCTCGACGGCAAGCAGGACATCGGCTTCCACTCCGAGGCTACCCCAC
Source organism: Dehalococcoidia bacterium (assembly GCA_034430255.1). Taxonomy (GTDB): domain Bacteria; phylum Chloroflexota; class Dehalococcoidia; order E44-bin15; family E44-bin15; genus DATKYK01. Next base: position 25,615 of record DAOUEU010000086.1, read on the forward strand.
CCGGCGTTATCTCGCTGGTGCGCGAAGGTGTTATTAACGGCAAGCGCAAGACGCTGCTCCCTGAGCGGGTAGTGGTGACATCCATCGGCGGCGGCTCCAAGGAGGACATGCAATGGATCAATAACAACCCGCTTTTCTACCTGGTGGACCTGCTGTGGCTGGAGGACATACGGGTTATCTCCCAGAACGACAACATGGTGGCCATCAACAACGCGCTGGCCATCGACCTTACCGGCCAGATCACTGCCGAGAGCCTGGGGACGCGTCTCCTATCGGTGGCCGGTGGTCAGATACCCTTCGCTTTCGGCGCGCTGGTTTCCAAGGGCGGACGTTCGATAACGGTATTGCCCTCCACCGCTCGTGAAGGCACCGTATCCCGTATCATGCCGCACCTGCCGGAGGGCACAGCGATAACCCTGCAGCGCAATATCGCTGACCTGGTGGTGACCGAGTACGGCGTGGCAAAGCTGCGAAACAAGACAATAAGGCAGCGCTGCGAGGAGCTCATCTCAATCGCCCACCCCGACTTTCGCGCCGAGCTGAAAAAGGAAGCTCGGAAGCTTTACTGGCCGTAATCACGTGTTATTCCCCT
>DAOUEU010000087.1:0-28623 GCA_034430255.1 Dehalococcoidia bacterium
ACCTGTTGTAACGAGTGCTCTATCTCCCTGGTGAAGCCCTGGATGTTGACTAGCGGCGACCGGAGGTCATGCGAGGCGACAAAAAGGAGCTGTTTCATTTCTTTTGATTTGTCCTCCAGCTCAGCGAGCAGCCTTTCCCGCTCCTGCTCCGCCTGCTTGCGCTCGGTAACATCATGCAAATTAAGAACAATCCCTGTCACCACTGGATCATCTAAAAGGTTATTGCCTACGACCTCGAAGGTGTGCCACGAGCCATTTTTGTGTTGAAGACGTAGCTCTGTGTGTGCAATGGGTATCTTGGTTTCGGGCAATTGAAGGAAGGCCTCCGTAACTTTTGTAATATCATCGGGGTGACAAAATTCAAAAGGATTCTTGCCTATCCTGTCTTTTACTTTACGTCCTGTCATACGCTCCATTGATGGGCTTTCGTAGCGTATGGTCGCGTCGGAGTTCATAACTATGATGGCGTCTTGAGCGTTTTCAATGAGTGACCGGAAGTGTTGCTCGCTTTGTTGTAGCGCTTCCTCCACCCGCTTTTGCTCGGTGATGTCTATCGTTGAAAGTAAAACCGCTAGTCTTCCCTGAAATTCAGTTTTTGTTCCAAGGGCTTTTATCCATATCTCTCTACCGTCTTTAGTCTTCGCCCGAACCACGTATTTCTGACGCCGCTCTTCTTGATACACGTCCTCTGTAAAACCCTTTATAACTACCCCTATGTCCTCAGGGTGCACAAAGTCGAGTATGTTCACCCCGACTCCATCCTTAAGTATTGGATCGAATCCAAACATTTTCGAGGCACGCCAATTGCCATAGACCACCTTCAGGGTTTGGGCATCAACAACAACGATACCTTCAAACGTGGTCTCCAGTAATGCTAAATAGTCTTGCTCTCTCTGTTGCAGCGCTTCCTCCGCCTTCTTGCGCTCGGTGATGTCTCTGGCGACCCCCAGAATCCCAACAGGCTGGCCATCTGGGTCACGAAGGAAAGTGGCTTCCATCTCGGTCCATATTGTAGAGCCGTCCTTGCAGTACATCTCAAGCTCCACCGTCCAAGACCTCGACAGGTCCTTTTCCCCCTTCATTTCCGCGGAAAGTCCTTCTAATATGACCTTTGTAGCGACCTCAAGAGAAGCAGGAGTCCAGGTTTTTTCCATCCCCAGTGCCATAGCTTCCTCAACGCTATAGCCTCGCTGACGGGTGACTGAGGGGCTGATGTAGGTAAACTGCAGGTTCCTGTCCATGGTCCAGATGACATCTGTCACGTTCTCAGCGAGCAGACGGTATTGCTCCTCGCTCTTTCGTAGAGCCTCCTCCGCCTGCTTGCGCTCGGTGATGTCACGAATAATACCACGGAACCCCACCGGCTCACCTGAGGACCCGCGCATCAGGGATGTGGATGCCTCAACGAATATCCTGGTCCCGTCTTTCCTGATAGCCTGCCAGCCGGATGCCCTGTCCGGTTCCCCTGTACGGTAGACCCGGTTAAAGGTCTCATACACCGCCTTGGCCGTCTCATCGTCCAGATACTGGCGGTTATTCATCCCCATCAATTCATCACGGGGATATCCGATAATCCTGCACAGGGAATCATTGAAAAAGGTGAAGTTCCCGGCGAGGTCAACCTCGTAGTAGGCCTCTTCGATGGTCTCAAGGACCGTTCGATATTTCTCCTCGCTCTCCCTGAGCTCCTCCTCCGCCCGCTTACGCTCAGCGTCCACCTTCTCCAGCTCGGCGACCCGTTGGCGCATTTTCTCCAGTTCGTTTGTGAGCTGTTCTTTGGTCTTGGTTTGCATTTTCATAGGCATGTGCCTCTCAAATTAGTTAATTAGTTAGAATGACCTGTGACATTTGGGACAGACAAAGTGTGACACGAACCAGTGTCCATCAGTGCGCGTATAGTCGGGAGTAAGCTCTAGGAACATTTCTACTTCGCAGTGAGGGCAGGTAAATGACAATGACGGTGCTAGCCCCATATCTTGCTGTAACTGGGTCGCATCTCCCTTTATCTCCTTTACCCAGAGCGTATACGAGGGGATGTTCTTTTGGATATCCGCATGTGTTAGCACCGAGTGAATCTTGGCCAGTAGTTCACGCGGCGAGTAATACCCCTTTACCATATAATCATCTGCGCCTAAATCGAGGCCCTTTTGAATGTCTTCCGGTTCGCCAAACACTGTAAGAACGACAACAGGAATATTCTTTGTGGTGAGCTCGCCACGAATGTTTTTTAACACTTCGAGTCCGTGAAGTTTGGGTAGGTTTAAATCCAGTAGTACCAGGTCGGGCTTTTTCGAGCGTGTCAGTTGCCATCCACTCTCACCATCTTCAGCGGCCAGAGTCTCGTAACCATCGTTTCTTAGAAGGTCTTGATAGACACGACTAAACACCTCTTCATCTTCTATAATTAATATTGTCCCTTTAGACTTAGTTGACATAGCTCTCCCCCTGTGTCCTCATTAGCTCGCTACTTTCTGGGGATTCTGAAAACGAAGACGCTTCCTTCGCCAACAATAGAGGTTGCCGTAATATCTCCTTGCTGTAGCTTCATGAAACCCTTTGCAATATAAAGACCGAGGCCGGCACCGCCTCCCGGCTTTGGAGCACCGCTTAGAACCTTCTCTTTCTTGAATAGATCTTTCATGACATCATCGGACATTCCTATCCCCGTATCCCTAACCTCAATAATCCCGTATTTACCTTCTGTAGTTGTTTCTACGGTGATCGCTCCCTCATCAGTGAACTTAACTGCGTTATTGATGACATTGCTTAGCGCTTCAACCAGCTTATCCTTATCGGCAAGGACAACGACCCCTTCATCCGTTTTTCCCCAGTTTAGGGCTAATCCTTTCTTCTCAATGCTCTCGCTGTAATCTTTAATCGCTAACTCCACCACTTCTCCCAGCTCGATTGGCTGAATATCTACCGATAATACCCCGCGCTCCATTCTCGATATATTGAGCAAATCAGAGACCAAACGAAAATTCCTCGAGCACATCTGGTGCATCTGCTGGAGATATTCTCTTTGTTGGGCGGTCAAATCACCAGTCATGCCCTCTAGCATATTACCTGTAGCTGCCAGCATTCCCGCAACAGGTGTTTTCAGTTGGTGAGAGACAAGGGAAACAAAATCGCTTTTCATTCTCTCGATTTCCTTACGCTCGGTTATATCTTCGGTAACGATGCCCAGGCCATCGCCGACTTTGAAGGCCCTCACTGCCAGATGTACATCCTCAGAGTTAGGGTGGGGAACAACATCCTCCGCGAAGAAGGGCTTTCCCGTCCTTATAACCTTCAGATACCGGTCGTATCTACCTCTCTGCTTAACACCGGGTTCCAGCTCCAGCATGTTTTTACCTATGAAGTCCGTTTTCTTAGCCTCATAAGGAGGACTAAGCAACGGATATTTCAAGGAGGCCTCATTGAGGTCGATCAGGTTTAGCTCTGAGTCCCAGATGGTGAAGTAGTCAGTTGCTGAATCCAAGAAAAGTCGTAGTTTTTCCTCGCTATCCCTGAGCGCCTGCTCTGCCTCGGCCAGTTTTTGCTCGGTGGCCAACTGTTCGAGCGTTCGCTCTATTGCGAGGGGCAGCCGGTCGAGGAATGTGGAGTCCTTCACCAGATAGTCACGTGCGCCTAGCTTCATCATCTCCACCGCTGTCTCTTCATCACCCTGGCCGGTGACCACTATGAATGGAAAGCTGTATCCCCGTTTTGTCATGGTTTTAATAACCTTATCGCCGGTCATGTCTGGCAGACGGTAGTCCACTAGCAACAGTTTGACCGCGTTGTTAGATACCCATTCAATGGCTTGCGCGCCATCCGGTGCCGCTTCGGTATGAAAACCCAGCCGCTGGAGGTTTCTCTGGGTCAGCCGTGATAAGGCCTGGTCGTCCTCAATGACCAGAATTGTGTCCGACGTCTCTGCTTCTTTGGCGCTATCCCTTGAGTGGTGTTTCGTCATATAGCTCCCCGTTTATTTTTGGCACTTTCACTACAGGGAGGAAGAGAGCCAACTGCCTGATAGCATTCACAAACATGTCGTAATCAACGGACTTGGTAATATAGTGGCTACAGCCCAGGGCGTGGCAGCGGTCAACCTCACGGGGGTCATCGGTGGTGGTAATCATTATTACGGGCATCTTGCGCAGTTCATCATGCCCTTTCACCTGGGAGAGTACCTCAATCCCGTCAACCCTGGGCATGCGAATATCCAGCAACAGGAGGTAGTGGCTACCTGACTCACGATGAGGTCCCTTGCCCCTCCTCAGCAGGAAATCCAGGGTTTCATCTCCGTCTTTGAAGTGTATCATCTGGTTAAGGATGCCGGAGCGGGCCAGTTGTTTCTTGATGAGGGTGGCATGCCCTTCATCGTCCTCGGCTATGAGCATAACCATTTCATTTTTCATCACTTAATTTATACTCCTTCCTATAGTTGGTTAATTAGTTTATTGGTACCTCGTCTTGCTCCAACGTTCCAATTCCTTCTGTTCCCCAATTGCCTAGTACAATCCTGTCATTTTCCACCTACCCTCTCTGGGAGGTATTTCTGCCCCGACCCCGAGGCCAACACTTCGGCCCAGATCGGGGGACTCCCCTTCACAACTCTTGCCTGGTGAGACCCTTGGGTAGCCTGGAGCATCGGCTCCAACCTACCCCTGAAAACATGATTCAACCTACACAAATAGCAATCGGCAATCACCCAATCACTAATCCCTAATCCCCTTAGCCATGACCCGGCAGAACACCTCCACCAGCGCGGGGTCGAACTGGGTGCCCGAGTGGCGTTTGATTTCCTCAAAGGCCTCCTGACGAGAAATAACCTCTCGATAGGGGCGAGAGGTGGTCATGGTGTCATAGGCGTCTGCCAAGATAATTATCCTGGCGGCGAGGGGTATCTCCTCCCCCTTCAGTCCGTCGGGGTAACCGGTGCCGTCGTACCACTCGTGGTGGTGCAGGATTACCGGAACCAGCGCTGCCAGCCCCTTGACGTAACCGACGATCCTTGCCCCTTCGGCCGAGTGCTTCTTAATGATTTCCCATTCCTCCGCTGTCAGTAAGTCCGGTTTGGTGAGGACTGCGTCGGGGATACCCACCTTGCCGACATCGTGGAGGAGGGAGGCAGCATAGAGGTCGGCCAGTTCCTTTTCCGGCAGCCCTATGGCTTTAGCCAGTGTTTGAGCTATATCGGCGACCCTTGCTGAGTGGCCGTATGTATAGGGGTCTCTGGCATCCACAGTGGCAGCCAGGGCATATACCTGGTCCAGCGTTGCCGTGCTAAGGATATCCGACTTAATTGCAGTGAGGTCAGAGACCAGTGTAGCTCTATACCCACCCTCCCGCTTGGCGTAATAGAGGGCTGAATCGGCGAGGAAGACCAGGGCATCTGCCGTTTCGGCATTTTCGGGGAACTGGGCGATACCGGCGCTGAAGCCGAGGGGGGTTTCGAGGGTAGGGTGGTGAGCTTCGGGATTTTTAAGCCATTTTGCCCTGATGCGGTCGATAACCTGCTTGGCCCGGTTGGCATCGGTTGCAGGCAGGATGATGGCGAACTCATCGCCGCCGTAGCGGAAGGGGGTATCGCTCTTTCGCAGTGTGGAGCGGAGGGTTTGGGCGAAGGATTGCAGGATGCTATCGCCCAGGCTGTGTCCGAACTTGTCGTTGTATTCCTTGAAGCCATCGAGGTCTAGCATTACCAGGGAGAAGGGGCGGCCGTCTCGCAGTGTGCGGTAGAGTTCAGAATCGAGCGTTTCGTAGAAGTGGCGGCGGTTATAGAGGCCGGTCAGCTCATCGGTTAGGGATAGCTCTTTTGTTCTCTGGAGCAGGAGGGCGTTTTCAATGCCCACAGCTATCTCGGTGCCGATTGCTGAGAGGAGGTCCAGCTCATCGGGGCTGAAGTGGTGCTCACGGTGGTCGGCGATCATCAGTGAACCCAGAGGCGTGCCCCTGGACCAGAGGGGCACCGTGACATATGCCTGCAGCCCATCCTTTTTCATTGCGGCTGTAACTGTTTTAAGATTGGTCTTTTTGAACACCTTTTCCAGTTCAAGGACGGGCTGATGGGACTCCATCGCCAGCTTGATTTCCTCCTCATCCAGGTTTATGAGTTCGATGCTGCCGATGCAGTCCTGGGACAGACCGCTATGTGCCTTGAGGGTGAGTGAACCAGCCTGCAGGTCTGAGAAGTAGATGCCGCCGACATCGGTATTCACCACATCGAGAGTCGCCTTTAAGCTTTGGGTTAAGAGCTTATCTATGTCGAGGGAACGGCTTACCGCCTGGGCGACGGTATAGAGGGCCTGTACCCGTCTGGAGTAGCGCTTGATCTCCTCTTCCGCCTCCTTGCGCTCGGTGATGTCGCGGGTAATGCCGCGGAAGCCGGTAGGGTCACCGTTGGAGTCAAACCTCAGTGATATGGATGCCTCAACGAACCTCTTGGTTCCATCTTTCCTGATAATCTCCCAATCGAATGCTTTGGTCGGTTGCTCGGTCCGGTATACGTTGTTAAAAATTTTATATAACGCCCTGGCGGTCTGCCTCTCCATAAATTCACGGTAATTCATGCCCATTAGTTCATCTCTCGGATATCCAATAATGGTGCATAGTGAATCATTGAAAAAGGTTAAGTTTCCATTAATATCAATCTCGTAATAGCTGTCCTCTATATTCTCGAGGATCGTTCGATATTTCTCCTCGCTTTCCCGTAATTCCTGCTCCGCCCACCTGCGCTCGGTTATATCGATGAGCACTCCGGTAACACCGGTTACACGATCCCACTCAAAGACTGGATGGTTTGATGAGCGTACCCAGCGGATTTCACCTGACTTGGTCACAACCCTAAACTCGCCTGTCTCGGTATTTCCGGAGAGGGTGTTCATGAAACCCTCTATAGCGAGTTGAAAGTCCTCCTGATATATAAAATCGGCGAATGATTTGTCACTCAACTCAGAAGGAGTGTATCCCAGGACTGATTCAATCACGGGGCTAATATATGTAATTACTCCACTCGCATCTAATGAGTAGATGACATCGCTTACGTTCTCCACCAGGTCTCGGTACTTTGCCTCGCTCTCCCTCAGCGCCTCCTCCGCCTGCCTGCTGTCGGTTACGTCACGGACTATGGCAACGAATCCGGTAGGATTTCCCGAGCTATCACGCATCACGCCGATACTTAGATCAGCATCGTATACTTTACCGTTTGTGGGCGAGACGTCATAAAGCATCCCTTCTGCGCTGGTTTTCCCTTTAAGAACCCTCTCACCTATATCTATGGTCTTATCACGGTCTTTAGTCGGTAAAAGACGCAGGCCATCTCGACCAATAAGCTCTTCCCTGCTCAACCCGGACATAGAAAGTAATGACTGATTCACGTTGACAATCATCCCTTTCAGATCGGTGATGACAACCCCTTCGCTCATGGATTCGAATATAACGCGCAGTTTCTCCTCACTCTCCCGCAGCTCCTCCTCCCCCCGCTTGCGCTCCTCCTTCGCCTGCTCCAACTCGGCGATTCGCTGGCGCATTTCTGCCAGTTCATTTACCAGGTGTTCTTTGATCTCCGCCTGCTTTTTCATTGGCTTATTTATCATGTCTGCGCTCGGTGTCCTTATATCTGCATAGATAGTACCTATCGGCTGACCTTGTACGCCTCGCCCTTAATTTTTTCTATGTCTTCCGGAGTGAATAATCTCCATCCCCTTCTGTCTTTAATAGCCATATCCTCTATAACTCCCTCCCTGAGCCAGCGGAAGAAGGTGGCTTGGCTTATGCCCGCCAGCTTGCAGGCTTCTAGAGTCCGGAAGTAAGTTTGACCATTAATTACTGTTGGCATGTTTAATACCCTTGACATATGTTAACATAGCTTATTTGTTTCTAAAAAATTTTCTTACGGGAAAGGCTGTAATTGACTCATTCTCCGGCAGCCTGGCTTTAGAGCCTCAGACCCGTGGCTTTGCGTCACCACCTTTTGTCGTTTTTGTTATTATTAAAAATTTTCAAACAGCGTTTTGTCTGTCTTCTCTGCTAATAATATTATAGCAAAATTGTTATTTATACCATAGGTTGATTTTTTTGTCAAGTGGTTCCGGCCGCCCGGGGCCGCCTGGCGCACAGGTGACAACACACTGCTGGCACACTATCGCGGCCACTGCGCACATTCCGCTCTTGGGAGAATCAATCTCAGGGATGGGGTTGCTTCTCCTGAGGCTAGCGATGATGGGGTTCGGAGCATCCGCTCTGCCCTACTCACAAATCAGCCATTAGCCAATAACCCAATACGACATGGGTGAAGTTGCTGTATCACACTGCTATTGACAAATCGGCGGAAGCATGGTAAATTTAAGTGTAAATAGGTATAAATAAGATAAAATTATTATATCATGTGTGGAAGTATTTAAGGGGGTTGGTTTAATGAGCGAGTTAATGACTACAAAGGAAGCGGCGGAGTATCTAAAACTGAACTACATGACCGTGTATAAATTGTCGCAGAGGGGCCGCATTCCTGCATCTAAGATAGGGGGGAACTGGAGGTTCCGCAAGGACCTGCTGGATGACTGGCTTGCCAAACAGGCGATGGTGGTTGAGGGCAACGTACTCGTCGTGGATGATGACCCGGCAATACTGGAGGTGATTAGCGAGGTTATTACAAGGAAAGGGTTTAAGGCAGTGTGCGTGGGTAGTGGGGAGAAGGCCCTGGAGGAGTTGGATAAGCATCACTTCGATTTGATTTTCCTGGACCTGGTAATGCCAGGGATAAGCGGAGTTGAGGCCCTCTCCGCTATAAAGGCAAAGGATGATAAAGCCGTAGTGGTAATCGTTACCGGTCATGGGGATGACCCCATAGCCCTGGAAGCAATGTCGCTGGGGCCCCTATTTCTGATTCGAAAGCCCTTCCGGGTAAGCGATATAACTGAGGTTCTCAATGCCGTGGTCAGGGTGCGGCGATAGGCTGCAGGGAAGTGGTTAGGATCGAGATGGGGCATTGAGTGCCCTTTCTTTAATTGTTTTATCTCTTTGACCGAGTATCAGCCAGCAGCACCCCAATCTGGTCAAATATCATCTTATATCATCTTATAGTTAACTCTACGTGTAATGGATACTTAGAAATGGGCACTGCCATAGAGATAATCCGTGAGGGCATGGATAAAGAGATCTGTCATAAGTACTGTGGTTTCATCGATTTTAGTGTCGATGAGTTTGTGGAGACCCAGGGTCATCTGCTCCAATATGATAGGAGATAGGAAGTAGCTTGATGGATAGCTATCCTCGTAATAAAAGTGAAGGTAGCCCCGCTAAGGCTAAGAGGGCGGAAGGGGCTCTGTGGGGGAGCGAGGAGCTTTATCGGACGATGTTTGAAACGGTCTCGGCATCCATGATGTTGATTGATGAGGAAGGTCGCATAGTCGATGTCAGCACTTATCATGTGTCCAGCATCGAAAAGGGTAAGATAGCTAGGGAGGCTCTGGTGGGGGAGAACATTGTAACACACCCCACCGTTGTGGGTGCCGGGCTTTCCGACATGTACAAAAGGGTGCTTGAAGGAGAGCCTTTTGAGCAAAAGGGCGTGTATTATCCCTCTTTAATGAGGGGGACTGATGGCTATTTCAACGTGAGAGGGGTACCCCTTTTTAAGGGCCATGATGTGATCGGTGCTATCATAACACAGGAGGAAGTAACTGAACGCAGGCAGGTGGAGGAGGAGCTGCGGGAGAGCGAGGCGAAGCTGCGCGTTATGTTTGAGTCCATTAGCGACGGGATAACACTCAACGATTTGGAAGGCAATATTGTGGACCAGAATGGGGCAGCACTTAACATGTTCGGGTTCTCGGGGAAGGAAGAAATTGTTGGACAAAACGGCCTCGAGCTTGTTGCTGAGAGGGACCGAAGCAGGGCGAGGGAGAATAACAGGAGGATATTTAAGGAGGGGAGTGGTGGTACCATAGAGTATACACTTCTGACTAAGGATGGAAGAGAGTTCGAAGCCGAGTATAGCGGTGCTCTGGTACGTGATAGTGAGGGAAAGCCAGTGGGATTTATTGGCGTGGCGAGGGACATCACCCAGCGCAAGCTGGCGGATAAGGCGCTCAGGGAGAGCGAGGAGAAGCTGCGCCGCTTCATGGACTCATCAACCGACTTCTACACCATCTGGGACTCAGAGCTAAACCTGATAGACCTCAATGAGGCCTGCTTGCAGTATCCGTTGCTCCGTCTTACCGATGGGGCTAAGAAAGAGGACTTCATAGGGAAAAACATGCTGGAGCTGGAACCCGGTGTTAAGCAGAGAGGCAGATACGACCAGTATCTGGAGGTTATAAGGACGGGAAAGCCCATCATCGCGGAGGACGTTATTGCTCACCCCACCTTTGGTGATATATATCTGGAGGTGAGGGCCTTCAAGGTAGGCGATGGCCTGGGCATCGTTACCGAAGATATAACAGAGCGCAAACATTCAGAGGAAGCGCTGCGTCAATCAGAGAGGCTGAGGGCATTGGGTGAGATGGCTGGTGGGATGGCTCACGATTTCAATAACATCTTGGCCATCATCTTAGGCCGGGCGCAACTGGCCCTGCAGGATGTGGAGGATGACAAGCTGAGGAAGGGGATCCAGGTTATCGAGCAGACTGCCCTCGACGCAGCTACAACGGTGCGCCGCCTCCGCGACTTCGCCGGGGCCAGGGTGGGGCGCGCTTTCGAGATAGTGGACCTGAATCAACTGGTAGAGGGTGCCTTGCAGATGGTGGAACCCCGTCGAATGGAGATGGTGGAGACGGGGGGTGTAAACATAGAGATAGCGGCTGATCTGAATGAGGTACCTCCTGTATCGGGCAACGGCGCAGAGTTGAGGGAGGCGCTGGTCAATATCATCTTCAATGCCATGGATGCTATGCCCGAGGGGGGAAAGATCACAGTTAAGAGCGAGCAGGAGGATAGCCTGGTGGTTCTTTCGGTTAGCGATACCGGCATTGGCATGCCTGAGGGGGTAAAGGAAAGGATATTCGATCCCTTTTTCACCACCAGGGCTCCCCATGGCACTGGATTGGGGCTCAGTGTGACCTATGGAATTATTACCAGGCATGGTGGGAGCATCGATGTTGAGAGCGCGCAGGGGGAGGGCACCACCTTTTATATCAGGTTGCCCGTGGCCGAGGGAGCGGGGGGGAAGCGGCGTCCGGAGGGTAAGCCTGCCGTTATCGGTGGTGCTAATATACTTCTGGTTGATGACGATCCGGAGGTAAGTGATGTTATGGGGCTCATGCTCCAGCAGCTTGGTTGCAAGGTTAGGGTAGCTAGCAGCGGGAAGGAGGCGCTTCGCGCCTTTAAGCGTGGGGATTACGGGCTGGTAATAGCTGACCTGGGCATGCCTGATATGTCGGGGAGGGATGTTGCGAGGGCAGTTAAGGGTTTAAGGCCGGAGACGCCGGTGATACTGATCACGGGGTGGGGGGTGCAGGTAGGCCTGAAGGAGCTACCGGAGATCGATGGGGTAATTGAAAAGCCTTTTAGCAAAGATACACTCTCATCGGAAATAGCTGAGCTGCTTCATACAGGTAATCAGGCGGGGACTGGATAAAGGTATATACCACGCAGAGCGCTTAAGCTTGAATAAATACCCTCACTAGGCTACTAAAATAGCTATCACGAGAGTACTGCTATTGGGCTTAAGATAAGCTTCTCAATGGGCCCAAATACCCAAATTTAATGGGAAGGTCACGCAACCTAAATGACATCTTCGGAAGGCGAACTCATAGTATATGAGGCGCTTTTATAGCTAAGCTGACGAGGAGAGCTACAGCAGGGAGGGCACACCCTCCGCGGCCTTGGTAAGCTCCATAAGCCTCTCCTCCGCATCCTTTTGCCTCTTCTTCACCATGGAGGCTGATTTGGTTACTTGTTTATAAAGCTCCTTAACCCGTGATACATCTCTAAGCTGGGACAGAATAACCGTTACCGTTATATCGCTCCTGTTTCTGGGATAGTCGCCGCTCCTTAGCACAGCATCCGATGCCCTATTCCTTATAATCTCACCCATCTCTCTTACCATGGCCACATTCATCTCCCTGGCAGGGGCGGAGACGAGATACAGAGCCTTTCCCGCATCACTGGCGTTACAGCCTACGGAAAGCTCATACATTGCCTGATCCAGGGCCTCTAAACCCTTCAGGGTTTCGTTCCCCTTTTTCCTGAAGCTTCGCGTCCTTTCTATGGGTAGCCTAATTAACCGCAGCTGGGATGTACCTAGGCCTATCGCGGTCCAGCCCTCTAGTGTCTCCATTATGTCGCCGGAGTCGACAGTCCTTGCTCCAATATGCTTTCGGCTTACCTCCTCACCGGCGCAGAGTAGATCGAAGAAGGGTGCCACTATTTCGTGGTTGATTTTTTCCATATGATTTGCCAGATTGACATCTTTTTTAAGGAACCGCTCGTTGTCAGCAAGAAATACTGCGTCGGCAACCGAGTGGGCCGATTTAATGCAGGTGGCGGTATTGAAGACGCACCTTTCCTCCGAGGTTTCTTCGTGGATAAAAGGAAGCACGACGAGGGCATAAATCGGCTTATCTGGGTATCTTTCCTTAAGCAAATCGCACATTATGGGCAGTGACCCTGAGCCGGTTCCTCCGGCGGCGCCGGCAGTGAGTAAAAAGGCATCCGTCTCATAAAACCTCGGCCCACTCCTTACCGCATCCAGCACCTTGTAGCCATCCCACTTTGCCAGCGCTGCTCCAACCTCATTTATCTTGCCTACCCCGTGGCCGAAGGTTCTTCCACCACCGATAATAAGGCGATGATGGAAATCAGACTTTATGGTTCTCAGTCCGGTAAGGTCGGCTTGATCGGTATTTACCGCATAGGCGCCGGTGATTATCTGGATATGTCGGTGAGACCGCGCCGTCTTGCCCATCCTTGCGAACTCATCAGCGATTCTACTACCACACTGTCCCAGTCCAACAACAACAAGCTTCATTTAAGGCCTCCTCTTTCTTTATATATATCCCCTCGATTGTGCGGAAGTTTATCATACTATTACTACCCGTGTCAAGCCGTTTTGGGATTTATGCTGATTTGAGTGGGAAGTGATAATTATATAGTTAAGTAACAACCTAGAGCGATGGAAAGAGCCCATTTTGAATCACTTTTATAGCCTGACGACCAACAGCTTTACTGAGGGGTATAAAACCAAGATATAGATGCTGTAGCGCAACCCCCATGGAACAGGTAATTTAGAGGTCTGCTACTAGAAAAACGCTGCTGTGGTCTTTACCATCTCGTAGCTGTTTTCACTTAATTTGACAAAGAGCGCTTTCGGTGTTGACAAGAAGCCTGAAGGTCTTCATAATAGTAGAAAGGAAAACATAATATAGAAAAGGCTGAGAACAAGACTAGTACGCCTCAAGGCGAGGCTCAGAGAGTCGGGGAAAGCTGGAAACCCGATGCTGGCGCAGGGGCGGAATGGCCTTGGGAGCCTCGAACCGAAACCGCCATCTGGCGAGAGTAGGCTTTGACGGAGAGGGCACCGTTATCAGAGTCCAGGGTATCGCCCGATATAGAGCGGGCCGTACCTGATAGAGATACCCCGGTTCAGGCCGAAGTGTCGGCTCCGGGGTAATAAGGGTGGCACCGCGTGGTTTAGCCTTCGCCCCTTAAAGGGCGAAGGCTTTTTCGTTCCAAAAGGGAGTCCATTGTTCCCTTTCATTATCTATATAGAGAGTGTTTATGAGATTGCTGAAAAAGAGGTGCAGGATACTTCCTGGCGGGGGTCTGGGGGTGTTTCCCAGCTTTAAAAGTCCCCCAAGATTGGGGGACTTAGGGGGTTGATTGAGACTATTTCAGCCATCTCTTCATGTAAGATATGGGAAATGGTCTAACCTTCCTGTAGGCGTACCGTTTATGAAATCGATTTATATAGTAAGAATAGCAGCTAGAAACGACTTGTTTCACATTAAAGGTCTGTAGAAATGTACTATCCAACACTAGACGAGGTCAGAAAGCTGAAGAGGCTTGGCAACCTGGTGCCGATATATCGTGAGATCGTTGCCGACCTGGAGACACCGGTCTCTGCCTATCTAAAGACCGCTCGCGGCCCCTATTCCTTCCTCCTGGAGAGCGTCGAAGGCGGGGAGCGATTGGCACGCTACAGCTTTATCGGCACTGAGCCCTACCTGGTGCTCAGGGGGGGTGAGGAAGGGGTTGACCCCTTGCTTTCAATAGCAAGGGAGCTGGACAGATACAGATTGGTTTCCGTTACCGGCCTGCCCCCCTTCCACGGCGGGGCTGTGGGCTACCTGGCTTATGAGACGGTGAGACACTTCGAGGAGCTGTCCACCCCGGATGCCGACCCACTGGGACTGGCAGAGTCCCTTTTTATGTTTGCCGATAGTGTGCTCGTCTTCGATCACCTCACCCACAAGATAAAGGTGGTGAGTCACGTTCACCTCGATGATGGTGACGTGGCGGAGGAATATAATAAAGCGGTTAAACGGATCGATTCTCTTGTAGAGAGGCTGGAGCAACCGCTCAGGCAAGAAAGGAGCCCTCACCGGGCGCCGCCTCCCCCCTCTCCTCCTTCTCCGGCTACTCCCCGATACCCTGTCTCATCCAATCTCTGCAGGGCCGAATTCGAGGCAAGGGTCGCCCAGGCTAAAGAATACATCGCTGCCGGCGAGATCATTCAGGTAGTTCTATCGCAGCGGCTCGGCAAGGCCACCACTGCCGCTCCCTTCGACATCTATCGGGCGCTGCGGAGCATCAACCCATCACCCTATATGTATCACCTCCACCTTGAAGACTGCGATATCATCGGCGCCTCGCCGGAGCTTCTGGTAAGGGTAGAGGAGGGGGTGGTTTCCACCCATCCCATCGCAGGAACGCGCCCGCGGGGGGCTGATACCGCCCGAGACCAGGCTCTGGAGAAGGATCTCAAAGGGGACGAGAAGGAATGTGCCGAGCACGTCATGCTGCTCGATCTGGGGCGAAACGACATAGGGCGGGTGGCGGAGCCGGGCACGGTTGAGGTTACCCAGGTCATGGATGTGGAACGCTACTCCCATGTAATGCACCTGGTTTCTCATGTGCAGGGGAGGCTGAAGGGAAGCCTCACCCAGTTCGATGCGCTACGGGCTTGTTTCCCCGCCGGTACTGTATCCGGTGCCCCTAAGATACGTGCCATGGAGATCATTGCCGAGCTTGAGCCCGACAAGCGGGGCCCCTATGCCGGAGCGGTGGGCTACTTCAGCTTTTCGGGCAATCTCGATACGGCGATCACCATTCGAACCATCGTGATGGTCGCGGGCACCGCCTATGTGCAGGCGGGATGCGGTATCGTCGCCGACAGCGTCCCCGAGCGCGAGTACGAGGAGAGCATGAATAAGGCGCAGGCCCTCATCAAGGCCATCGAGCAGGCGGAGGGGGTATCCTGAAGATGCTGCTGCTTATCGATAACTACGACAGCTTCACCTATAACCTCTTCCAGTACCTCTGTGAGCTGGGAGAGGAGGTTCATGTAGTGCGCAATGATAAGATAACCATCGCTGAGATCGAGAAGCTCTCGCCCCAGCGCATCGTGATCTCCCCAGGGCCGGGCACCCCGGACCGGGCAGGCATCTCCAATGAGGTCATTCGACACTTCGGTCCCGATATCCCTATCCTGGGCGTTTGCCTGGGGCACCAGTGCGTTGGCTACAGCTACGGAGCGGTCGTGACGCGGGCGGGCGAGATCAAGCACGGCAAGTCCTCGCTGATCCATCACGATGGGCGGGGGGTGCTTGGGGGGCTACCCAATCCCTTCACCGCTATCCGCTATCACTCCCTGGCGGTGATGAGAGATGGCCTACCCGACTCGCTGGAGGTGACCGCCTGGACGGATAGTGGTATCATTATGGGACTCAGGCACCGGGAGTATCCGGTGGAGGGGGTTCAGTTCCACCCCGAATCCATCATGACCGAGGTGGGCAAGGACATACTGAGGAATTTCTTGAGCGTAGAGGCATGACAGCTTCTGATTATGCACTGATTAGCACGGCGGGAGTGCAGGCTCTTGCAATGATAATCCTCGTGTATATAACTATCTTCTATGCTTTACAAACGAGGAAAATGGCTAAGGAGATGCTGAACCAAAGGCATGACTCAGTCCGCCCTGTAATAGATATTATGCGTATCAAGCATGGGGAGGGTGAGTCTGAGTCTCGGGTATTACATTCAGAGCAAGGCAAAAAAGCATACGGAGATTACTCTGCGGGCCTGTTGTGCAGACTGCACAATATTGGTGTTGGCCCAGCAATCGATGTGTATTCATTTGTACAGACTTCTACTGTAGAGTGCCAATTGCTACCTTTTGGCGCACTTGCTAAAGATGGGAAGACAGATAAATACTCCTTATCCCTAAAGCAAAGTGATAATCGCACTATCTTAATAGCATATTATAGAGATATATATGATAATTGCTTTGAATCTAGCAGAGAGGTAATCAAAGGTAAGGTGCATTTAGGCCAACTTAAAATTAGTAAAATACCTGAAGAGGAGTTCCTAAAATGATTAAAGAAGCTATCGATATTTTAGTATCGGGAAACTCGCTCACAATGGAGCAGGCGGCGGAGGTGATGAAGGAAATAATGGACGGGGAGGCGACGCCGGCACAGTTCGGCTCTTTCGTCACCGCGCTCAGGCTCAAGGGGGAGACGGTGGAGGAGATCGCCGGCATGGCACGGGTGATGCGGGAGAAGTCGGTCCCTGTATCTGTATCCGGGCCGCTGGTTGATACCTGCGGCACGGGGGGCGACGCCTCGAAGACGTTCAACATCTCCACAACCGCCGCCTTCGTTGTGGCCGGGGCCGGGCTCAAGGTGGCCAAGCACGGCAACCGCGGGATGAGCAGCGGCTGCGGCAGCGCCGATGTGCTGGATGCGCTGGGGGTCAAGATCGAGCTGGGCGCGCCAGAGGTCGAGAAGTGCCTCGATGATATAGGCATCGGCTTCATGTTCGCCCCTGTCTTTCACCCGGCGATGAAGTATGCCGCCCCCTCTCGGAAAGAGATCGGCATCCGCACTGTGTTCAACATCCTGGGCCCGATGACCAACCCCGCCGGCGCACAATCACAGCTATTGGGGGTATTCGAGGAGTCTCTTGCGATGAAGATGGCTCAGGTGCTGTGCCTCCTTGGCTGCCAGCACGCCCTGGTGGTGCACGGCGAGGATGGCCTGGACGAGATAACCCTGGGAGGGAAAACCACGGTCTGCGAGCTGAAGGGAGACGAGATTTCCAGATACTACATAAACCCGGAGGACTTTGGCTTCCCCAGGACCGGCCTATCGAGCCTGAGGGGAGGGCCGCCGCAGGAGAACGCCGATATACTGAGGCGCGTGCTGCGGGGCGAGAAAGGGCCCTACCGCGATATCGTGCTGGTGAACGCCGCGGCGGCGCTGGTCGCCGGCGATTTGGCCACAGACCTTGAAAAGGGTGTCCGGCTAGCCTCGGAGGCGATAGATAGCGGCAGGGCGATGGAGAAGCTCGAGGGGCTGATTGCCCTCAGCCAGCAAATTTAAAAAATCTCGTTCGCAGCAAACACGATGGCAATTTCAAGCCCCCTATCATAGAAAAGGACAATAGCCCTATAGTAGCTTCCGTTAAAGGTCGTAAAAATGATTTTGGATGAGATCGTTGAGGCGAAAGCAGAGGATCTGACGAGGCGAAAGCAAAGTATGCCCCTGTCTGAGCTGCAGAAACTCGGCTCGAAGGGTTCTAAAAAGGATTTTGCCTCGGGGCTGAAGGGGGATGATATACGGCTTATTGCCGAGGTCAAGATGGCCTCGCCATCGCGTGGGGTGCTCCGCACCGACCTCGACCCGGTTGAATTAGCCCGGACCTATGCCCAGAACGGCGCTGCTGCCATATCGGTGCTGACCGAGGAGAGATACTTCGGGGGCAACCTGGAGCATCTTGCGGCTATCGGAGAGGCACTGGATAATATCCCGCTACTCAGAAAGGACTTCATATTCGATCCCTATCAGGCATATGAATCCCGCGCCAGCGGCGCCTCTGCCCTGCTCCTCATCGTCGCCATCCTGAGCCATAGCGAGCTATCGGAGCTCCTCTCCCTGAGCCATGAGCTTGGCCTCATGTGCCTGGTGGAGGTGCATAACCGGGCCGAGCTGGAGCAGGCCATCATGAGCGGGGCACAGATAATCGGCATCAACAACCGTGACCTCAAGACCTTAGCCGTTGACCTGGAGACCACCAGGCGGTTGCGCCCGCTTATCCCCCAGGACCGCATCGTGGTCAGCGAGAGCGGAATCCAAGACAGAGGGGATGTGCAGAAGCTGCGGAAGTGGGGGGTAGACGCCATGCTCGTCGGTGAGGCGCTGGTAACTGCCGGCGATATTGGTAAAAAGGTGAGGGAGCTCTTGTGACCAGGGTAAAGATTTGCGGTATCACCCAGACCACCCATGCCCTGGCGGCAGCGGATGCCGGGGCAGACTTCATCGGGCTGGTCTTCGCCCCGTCCAAACGGCTGGTAGATGTGGAGCAGGCTAAGGAGATAGTAACGGCGGTTAAGGGACATGGAGAGAGAAAAATCCTGACGGTGGGCGTATTCGTGAACGCCCCGGCCGCTGAGGTTAACCGCATCGCGCAGTACTGCGGCCTCGACCGGGTGCAGCTGAGCGGCGATGAGCCCTGGGATTACCTGAGTGACATCGAAAGGCTGGTTATAAAGGCGGTCAGGGTGAGAAGAGGGCAGAGCAGCCAGGATATCCTCGCCGAGCTGGCGCCTGGCTACCAGATGCTGGGGGCGGGCTTCATGTGCCTCCTGGACTGCTACGCTACCGGGAGCTACGGTGGCAGCGGGAAAGCCTTCGACTGGAGGGTGGCACGGGAGGCCGCGCAAAGGTTCCCGGTGATTATGGCCGGCGGCCTGTCCGCGCAGAACGTTGGCGAGGCGGTGAGACTGACCCGGCCCTGGGGAGTGGATGTCTCCAGCGGCGTGGAGAGCAAGGGGGTAAAGGACATCGTGAGGATCAAGGCATTTATAGAGGCGGTGCGCAAGGCTGACCGGGTGCTGGTGGAGAAGCTAGCATGAAGAAAACCCGTTTGCCGGATAAGTGGGGACATTTCGGGCAGTTCGGCGGCAAGTTTGTCCCTGAGATACTGATGGCTGCCCTCGATAGCCTGGATAAGGCCTACCGTGATGCGCGAAAGGACAGCGACTTTCGAGGGCGGCTCGACGGGCTGCTCCGCGACTATGGCGGCAGGCCGACACCTCTATATTTTGCCGCCCAGCTCAGCGAGCACTGTGGCGGGGCGCGGATCTACCTCAAGAGGGAGGACCTGGCACACACCGGCGCCCATAAGATCAATAACACCCTGGGGCAGGGACTCCTGGCGGAGCGCATGGGAAAGAGAAGAGTCGTGGCGGAGACTGGAGCGGGGCAGCATGGCGTGGCAACCGCCACGGTCTGCGCCATGCTCGGGATCGAGTGCGTCGTCTACATGGGGGAGGAGGATATGCGCCGCCAATCGCTGAATGTCTTCCGCATGGGGCTGCTGGGCGCTGAGGTGCGGCCGGTCTCCAGTGGCAGCCGGACGTTAAAGGACGCCATCAATGAGGCCATCCGCGACTGGGTAACCAATGTCGATTCCACTCACTACCTACTGGGCAGCGTGGTCGGTCCCCATCCCTATCCGGTTATGGTGCGCGATTTCCAGTCGGTAATCGGCAGGGAGGCCCGGCGTCAAATGCTCAAGGCTACCGGCCGCCTGCCCGATTATGCCATCGCCTGTGTCGGCGGGGGCAGCAATGCCATAGGCCTTTTTCACCCCCTGGTGAGGCACCCTTCGGTGAAGCTCATCGGGGTTGAGGCGGGGGGGCTGGGGCTTGCTACCGGAAAGCACGGTGCCAGCCTGACCGCGGGGAGTATCGGTGTGCTTCACGGCACAAAATCCCACATCCTGCAGGATGTGGCCGGTCAGATAAGGGAGACCCATAGCATATCGGCGGGGCTTGACTACCCTGGAGTCGGCCCGGAGCACAGCTACTACAAGGAGAGCGGTCGGGCAAGCTACTTTGCCGTTACCGACAAGGAAGCGCTGGAGGGGTTTAACCTGCTATCCCGTAAGGAGGGAATAATCCCCGCCCTGGAGCCGGCCCATGCCATCTACTATGCCGCCAGGCTCGCCGCGGAGCTATCCAGGGACCAGACCATTCTCGTCAATCTGAGCGGGCGTGGCGATAAGGACATGGATATCGTAGCCAGGGCACTGGGCGATTAGCCTTTTCGTACTGTACAGGCGCTATAAAAGGGCGGCAGCTATTACCATAAATGAAAAAGGGGTTTCGTCCATGAGCTTTTTCGATCTATACGGGTGCGTAAATAGGGCAGTGGGTATTACCGCTCAGGCAGAGGTGGTCCATAAATGAGCCGTATAGCCTCTTTTTTTAAATCACCGCCGCGTGAAGGTCAAAAAAGGCGAAAGGCGCTTATTGCCTATCTAACCGTGGGCTATCCCAGCATAGCGACGACGCTGGAGGTGGCGCCCGCACTGGTGGCGGCCGGGTGCGACATGATCGAGCTGGGTATCCCCTTCTCCGATCCGCTGGCCGATGGCACCACCATTCAACGGGCAAGCCACCATGCGCTTCAGCAGGGGGTTACGCCGCAGCTATGCCTGAAGGTTGCCTCGGAGCTGCGGCAGAGGGTGGATATCCCCCTGATTTTTATGAGCTACTACAACCCGCTTCTCCATTACGGGTTGGATGCTTTTTGCGCTGACTCTTCGCGTGCGGGGATCGATGGGCTGATCGTCCCCGACCTCCCCCCTGAAGAGGGAGCGGGGCTTGAGGCAGTGGCAGCGAGGGAGCGCCTTGACCTCATCTACCTGCTGGCCCTCACCTCCACCGAGGAGCGCCTTCGGCTTGTGGCAGATAGGGCGCGCGGGTTCATCTATGTGGTATCGCTTAAGGGGGTTACCGGCGCCAGGAATGTGCTGTCCCCTGAACTGGAGGGCTTCATCGCCAGGGTTAGGGGCGCAACCTCAAAGCCACTTTGCGTCGGCTTCGGCATAGCCACCCCGGAGCAGGCACGTCGCGCAGCCTCGCTCGCCGATGGGGTAATCCTGGGCAGCCGAATCCTGGATATCGTAGAGAGCAGCGATCAGCCCGCCACAGCGGCAGGGGACTTCATCCGCGAGATCAGGAAGGCGCTGTCCCCTCATGATCTCACTTGAGTAGATAATGGGTAGGTTGGAGCACCCGCTCCAACCTAATGATATCCCTTTGGCGGGTGGGTGGTAAATAGCCAATCTGTCATTTCGACCCCTATATATCGGGGGTGGCAATCCCAAAGAGGTGCCCCGACATAATCGGGGCCGGGGGTCTGGGGGTGCCCCCCAGTTTATATTTCTCCCCCCTCTCCTTGAGGCCTCCTTCTGTCATTCCCGCGAAGGCGGGAATCCAGTGAATAACCCACATATTCATTACACTTCTTGGTCCGTCACTGCCCTCACCATCTGTGAGCGCTGCTGGTGCGACTCAGCCCGCATCCAGCCAACCAGCATCCATGAGCCCGACAGCCCGCATTACGTACGATATTGACCTGTGTCAAGCCCTCCCTACAAAAAACCACTTTTTTGTAGGGGTTTTCCCCACATTAAAAATACAGAATTTCCCTACAAAAAATACAGAGTTTCCCGACAGACAAATGGCAAATCTTTTGTTAATATAGCTATGAGCGTTTCGCCAGGGGCGCTTCCTGCAAGTAACCACAATCACATGCGGGCAAGACTGAGGATTCACATACAAAAGAATATCGGAGAAGGAAGTATGGTGAATCGTTGGTTTGCCTAAAATAAACCTTTAAGCGGGGCTTAAAAGCCTATTGCTTGAGGTTTTTAAAAGTTCCACTTTAAGTTCCGCTTAAACTCGTCGCATTCTTCTCGGACAGGATTTTAATCGGAGTAGTACGTAAGTACAAAACCAATAACAGAAGGAGGGAGTGATGAGAAATAAGTGCAGCTTTCCTTAGCAATAGCAGAATTTACTGTTAACATCTAGTGGGGTGGATATAAAATTCCACCCCTTCTTTTATCCTGCCAGCACCACCTCACGCTGCAATTTTATAACTACATCTAGCACTTCCACTCTAACTATCGATTGTCTATTGTGTTGCCGTCTTCAATGTACCGCATGAGCACACCTCATTGACCTTTGCGGGCCAGCTTGTTATATTAAGGAAAGCGTGGCTGATGTCCAACCGTTTTACGGTCTTCGTTATAATCTCGAGCGGATCGGCGACCTTTCCGCGGTAATCACCCCCCCTTATGATGTGATCTCCACTGAGGAGCAGCTTATCTACTACCGCAGCAGCCCCCACAACGTGATCAGGCTTGAGTATGGAGAGGAGCGCCCCGATGATTCGCCACAAAATAACAGATACACCAGGGCTGCCCTGACCCTGGAGAACTGGCTTAGCCAGGGCATGCTAACCCGGGAGCAGCGTCCCGCTTTCTATCTGGTAGAGCACCGCTTTACATATCAGGGTAGCATGAGGAGCCGTTTCAGCCTTCTCGCTAGGGTAAGGCTGGAGCCCCTTTCCGGCGACGGCGGCATTCGCCCCCATGAGATGACCATGAGGAAGCCGGGGGAGGACCGCCTCTGCCTGCTGCAGTCCTGCCGTGCCAACTTCAGCCCGGTAATGGGGCTGTTCCAGCACCGCGGAGAGGGGGTCCAGTCTCTATTCCCCGATACTATGGACAGACCTGCCCTGAGCGCGGTGGACCGCAACGGGGTTACCTACGCCATGTGGGTGATTACAGATGAAGAGGATACTGCCAGGGTATCCGATTTTTTTACCAATAAGACCCTCTATATCGCCGATGGGCATCATCGCTATGAGACAGCCCTCGCCTACCAGAAGGAGCAGCTCTCCCAACACAAAGCCTGTACCGGGGATGAAGCCTTCAACTTTGTGATGATGACCCTCACCTCCGCCGGCGACCCCAACCTCATAATGCTGCCCACCCACCGTCTGGTGCGCGGAGTCAACCCAGGGAGGCTGGCCCAACTGAAGCGGGAGCGGAGCGCCCACTTCGATGAGGAGTTCCTCCCGCCTTCATCAACCCCAACCCAGACCCTGGAAGCGTGGATGCAAACCCTAAATGAGCAGTTGGTGACCGCGTTCGGACTCTATGGCCTTGACGGGGATTACCTGTGCCTGCTGCGGGCGAGACCGGGAATTATACCCACCATCCAGCCAGACATACTTCAGCACCTGGATGTTAATGTCCTTCATCAGGTAATTTTACGCCAGATGCTGGGCATCGACAGCCCGGAGCGGGAGGAGGAATGCCTGGAGTATACCCGCGACGGTTTGGAGGCCATCTCCAGGGTGGATGCGGGTGAGTATCAGCTAGCCATTCTGCTTAATCCCACCCCCATCTCCAGCGTCATGGCGGTGGCGGACCAGGGGGTGAGGATGCCGCAAAAGTCTACCTACTTTCACCCCAAGACGCCCACCGGCCTGGTGATAAACCCACTCTGGGACGATTTATCACAATCCGCGGACCCAAAGTAGCATTATTGGAAGACGCAGAACTCTGTGGTGCTATCGCTCAAAAGCTCTCTCTCATCTCCCGGGCGACCTCCTCGGGAAGGGTCTCTATAATCCAAACATCGTAGAAGCGCTCCATAAAACCGGCGTCGCTGGTGTAGAGCGGCCTAAAAACCGGCCTCGATATTATGCGGGCACTCATGAGGAAATAATCGGGGCGCTCCGTAAGCCGTGCCGAATAGGTGATCAGGTTAAAGGAGTTGATCCCCATCGCCCTGTAGCAGTGCAGTATTTTTGTAATAGCAGCGGCGAAATCCCTGGTTTGCCCTTCATCCAGGTCTATCAGGTTTGCGGCACGCTTTAGTATCACCTGAACCTCGTTGTTCCCCCTGGGAGCGAAGCTGGCCATTACCGCCAGGGAATTATTCTCCCCGATATACCTCTCACCAATCTCCCGCTCCGCCTGGATTAATTCATGCCAGTAGCTTACTCCCTGCCGCTTGAGGTATTCCTCGCTTTTCACCATGAGCCTCTCCAGTTCCGGCGTGGGGGCACGGTCCACCACTATCTGTACATGGGGATGTATTATGCTCGCCCCGCTGGGCGGCAGGTGGTTCCAGATCCACAAGGGGTATTTTGCCTCTGCGTCCTCTTGGTGCACCAGGGCAATGTATTTCTTCGATATAGTCAGGTTATCCACCAGCATCTCGGTGGTAAATTCGTCCAGCTCCAGGTAGTGCCTCTCCGTCAAGGTAGCCACGGCATGGTATTCGGCAAAGGGGTATAGATTGGGAAAGAGCAGGCATTCCCCCCTCTCTATCCTGCCTCCCAGGAAGAGCCTTGGCGGGAGTTTTGGCGTTCTCTCTAGGATGTTCTCAGCGCAAAAGGAACAGCCAGCCCTTGTCCGCTCCACCATCTCCTTTACCGCCAGCTCACCTTTCTGTGCCTGCTTCACCCTTCCCGCCCTGGCCACATTGATCCTGCTCTGTGAACCGGTCAGCGGGTCCTCCCGATACTCAATTGGCTGAAACTCGCTCTCAAATCGAAGCGCAGGGCTCAGAAGCTCCTGGCTCTTTACCTCTCTGCGAAACTGCATCGTGCATCCCCCAATGGTGAGAAATGGTTGGTTATTATACCACATCGTCGCTCCCTAAAAGTGGGGTCACGCTCAGATGGAGCGATTACTACTTTAATTGCGCTCAGGCCGAAGAGTCCCAGCCAAGAATTACTTTCCCAACCAAGATAGTAGGCGCGGCCATGAATTACCTGCCCTTCCACACTGGCGGTCTATTCTCGGCATAGGCCATCACTCCCTCCATGAGGTCCTCACTGGTCAGGGCCGCCGCCATGAGTGTGTCGCTGGCCGTTACTTCCTCATCGGTGGGGTAGATATACCTGAAGGCTGCCTCCTTGGTTAGCCTTATCGCTAGGGGGCCATTTTTACAGAGACGTTCTGCCAGGGCAGTTGCGGCGGGCATAACCTTATCGGATGGAACGACCTTGTTAACAAGACCTACCTCGTACGCTCGCTTAGCGCTTATCGGGTCTCCGGTAAAAAGCATCTCCATGGCTATTGCCGTTGGTATGTAGCGAGTGAGGTGAGCGCTACCGATGGCGGATGATCCGATCTGCACCTCGGTAATGGCGAAGCGGGAGTCCTCGCTGGCGATCCTCAGGTCGCATTCCATGGCTAGAAGCCAGCCTCCAGCATAGGCAGGACCGTTTACCGCGGCGATAATGGGTTTCCAGACCTTGAGAAGGCCGGGACATAGAGCGTTGCGATTCTCCCCCGGCCTTATGAAGGATCCCTGCGCTGCCCGCTCTCTGAGATCGAGCCCGGCGCAGAAGGCCCTCCCTGCGCCGGTAAGGA
The DNA here is from genome assembly GCA_034430255.1 of Dehalococcoidia bacterium. Taxonomy (GTDB): domain Bacteria; phylum Chloroflexota; class Dehalococcoidia; order E44-bin15; family E44-bin15; genus DATKYK01. The sequence goes on from DAOUEU010000087.1 coordinate 25,396, forward strand.
CGGCTACCCACAGGTCGTCATCATCCCGGAAGTCTATCCATGCCTTCTCCAACTCGCCCAGTAGCTCGTAACTGAGGGCATTTCTCTTCTCGGGGCGGTTCAGGGTGAGATAGGCGATTCTTCCCTTCTTCTCATACAGAAGGACAGACATATCGACCTCCTTTCACTCAAATACATATATGCGCCAAAACCTATGATGCCAATTCACGGAGCCCGCTATAAAAAAATAAGGCGTGTAGGACTCCCGGAACGCTAAACGAAATTACCATAATGCGAATACGGCCCAGGACGTTATATTCATAGAATCCATAATGTCTATTTACATAGACATCACTGAGAATGAAAAGGCTGTTTTCGTTACAAACTCCTGTAGATGGTTGGCAACACACCAACCGTGGGAATTGACGTATCTAACGCCGTTCGTGGTAAGCCTATAGAATCATGAAAGACCCTCCGACATGCTCAGGGCGAACGGAATAGATTCCATTTTCGTAGCAATGGGTTCCCCTTTTTAGAGCTCATCCCTCATCATCCGGCGAGGACCGGGCCGAAGGCTTTAACATATAAAGGCATCGGGCTTTTCGAAGACGCCGTGGTGGTCTGGGTAGGTGATTATTATTCCTCTTTCACGAAGGTATATGTCTTTTTATCTTTTTTGGAAAGCCTGAACAGGCCGCCATTTGCTACCCCGGACACTATTTCACTTTCTTTCATATGGTGGTCACTGAAGGACAGAATTCCATTTGGCTTAAGTACTCGATGTAGCTCCTCCAGTACCCCGCTGGGGTCACTCAACATGTGAAAGATATCGTAGAGTAAGACTGCATCCATGCTGCTGTCGGGCAGTCCAGTTTTACAATCGGAGCAGATAGTTTCCACATTGGTCAGTTTCTTACTCGAAGCTATATTCTGAACCTGCTTAATTGCCAGTGGATGGATATCCAGGGCGTAGATTTTCCCCGATTCTCCCGCCAGCTCCGCAGCAGTGGCTACATAAGACCCGGGGCCACAGCCGTAATCGAGCAAGTGAAAGCCCGGTCTTATCCCCACTTCCTTAAGCAAGCCCCTGGGGGTCATGAAGAGATCGCGAAATTTGTAGCCAAGAGACATAAATTTAAAATGCAAATCGGGCATTGGCTTATCCATTATAGCCCCCTCTCCTGCTATTTTTATAAGCGGGCGGTTTTACCTGATAGCTATATATAACAATCCGGCATTTTCTAAACCACTATTGGTGTTTAACCTTTATCATTCTGCTTAAGTGAATATCGAAAGAGATCGGGTCTCTCTGAATGCTTGCCCTCCACCGCGCGATGGTGACTGCACAAATAGGCCCGTTTGTGCGCTGCAGTTTGTGCTCTCCGTCCCCTTCTACCAGACCGGTAGGGGTCTGTCGTTACCGGAGGCTTAGACCTACGGGAGTTGCCAGAACTTGCCCTCGGTCTTTATCGCCGGGGCTAGCACCATCTCGACACGCTGCATCTCCTTGATGGAATGCGCGCCACACATGCCCATGGCGGTGCGCAGTGCCCCGATGAAATTTTGCGTGCCGCCAGTCACCGATGTCGGCCCGAGGAGTATCTGCTCCAGGCTACCCGTGGTGCCTACCCTGATCCTTGTCCCCCGGGGTAGTGCCGGGTGGGGGTTAGCCATGCCCCAGTGGAAGCCTCGCCCGGGCGCCTCCTGGGCCTGGGCCAGGACCGAGCCCAGCATTACAGCATCGGCACCGGAGGCAAATGCTTTACAGAGATCTCCACCGGTGCGGATACCGCCATCGGTTATGACGGCTACATACCTACCGGTTTCCTTGAGATACTGCTCCCGTGCTGCGGCGCAGTCCATGGTCGCGGTTACCTGTGGAACGCCGACTCCCAGGACCTCCCTTGTGGTGCATGCTGCTCCGGGTCCTACGCCGACCAGGACACCGGCGATTCCCTCCCTCATTAGGGCTAATGCTGCGCTGTAGCTGACGCAGTTGCCCACGATAATCGGGGAAGGCATTAGCTGGCAAAGCTCGGAGAAGACAAGCCCGTGATAGCTTTTGGAGATGTGTCGAGTGGAGGTCACCGTGGACTGCACCACGAAGATATCCACCCCTGCCTCAGCAGCGACAGGGGCAAATTGTTTGGTGTTCTGGGGCGTCACTGAAGCGGCACAAATCGCTCCGGCGCGCTTAATCTCCTTTATTCGTTCGCCAACCAGGTTTTTATTGATCGGCGAGGAGTAGACCTTTTGCAGGAAGGGTGTGACCTCGTCATCGGGAACGCTTGCTAACTCGGCTAACACCGCATCGGCGTCCTCATAGCGGGTCTGTACCCCTTCCAGATTGAGCACCGCAAGACCGCCTAACTTGCTCAGCAAGGCGGTTAACCGGGCGTCCACCACAGCATCCATGGCAGAGGCGAGGATGGGGAGGGGAAAGGTAAGGTTCCCGATGGTAAGGTCTATGTTTACCTGTTCCGGGTTAACGGTAATATCCCCGGGGACCAGAGCCACTTCGTCAAAGCTGTAGCATCGCCTCATCTCTTTGAACTGGGGGACAGGCATAATCTATCCTCCTCGCTCTTGAATTATAATGGTAAAGGAAACTATATCAGAGGAGGAGGCCCAAAGTCAACGGTGATGAGCGCATGGTTCTGTTTGGTTGACGTTGGTGAGGAGGCAACATAAGAGTAGTATGCAAGCGTCGCCACATAGATTTGCACCTAAGTGCAAGGCGTAGGAAAATAAGTAACAAAGAGAGAGCGAACAATTCAGCGTGCAGTAAACAGACGGAAGAGTTATAGAATATTATTGAGGAAGTAAAGGGCTGGCAAACCCAGGGTGAAGGGACTGCTGCAAATCTGGTCTATGGCTCGATCAGCCACTGTGGAGTTGATGTTCCTACAGCCTTATGCAGATCCCTTATAAGTAGAATAACAATCTTCACAGCCCAACCAGGTGGTAGTTGATCAAGCTCAGTCTTTGATGGTACGGGTTTCTGGTCATTTCCCTGCGAGCTGGTTTCAGGACGACTCGACCTGCCGTGAACTAGTCCATCACGATAGACAACAAGATTACAGAAGTCCTGCCAGCAGGAATCTCCAAAATCAGGTGAATTACTGATTCTATCGTTCTTTTTAAGATGCTTTATGGTGTGTTTCCATCTATCTTTAATGCCCATCTTACGTCCATATGGGAAGTATTCTTCAAGTTCATCGAAGTTCCTGTTGAGAACCTCGTCACGTG
>DAOUEU010000088.1:0-23576 GCA_034430255.1 Dehalococcoidia bacterium
AGGAAACTGTTATCGATGCTATGTCCTATGGCGATGATAACAGCATATTGCTACCATCATGTCAGGACGTGGCCGAAGGCCACTCCCTGGAGCGCCAACCCGCCGGCTTTGATACCGACCAGGCCAGCGACTTTACGGATAATCCAGCCCCCACCCCAGGATACGGCCTTTCTCTTTCTACATCCTCACCCACACCCACCACGACACCAACGCCAACAGCAGATCCCACCGATACGCCCACTACTACAGCGACAGCGACGCCTACAACCTCACCTCCCAGCAGTCCCACCCCTGAGGGCACAACGCCGCCACCTCAAGAATCCCCGGCTCTCTCTGGAGCGGCTTTTCGCGCTATTCTTATTACAGCAGCATTAGCCTTCTTTGCCGTTGTTTTCTGGTTTGGAATCAGAAAGAGGAGAAAATAATTGCCTTGCACCCCTCTCTGGGATATAATTACGCACTAGGCCAATGCCGAAGCCATCGATAATCACCATAGATGGTTGAATTTTTAAATATGATGGGGGAAAGCTAATGCCCTGGTTCTATTATCTGGGGACAATGCTTATGAAGCTCCTGCTCTTCCTTCTGGCCCGCTGGCAGGTCAAAGGGAAGGAAAATATACCCGCCCGGGGACCCCTTATCGTGGTGGCCAATCACCTAAGCATCGCCGACCCCCCGCTGCTCTCGGCAAGCATTCACCGAAGGATCGTCTTCATGGCCAAGGAGGAGGCATTTCATAATCCATTCTTTGGCCCGCTAGCACGCGGCTGGCGAGCCTTTCCAGTGCGCCGCGGCGCATTCGATAGGGTAGCACTCCGCCGTGCCGAGGGGGTATTAGCGGAGGGTCAGGTACTGGGGATGTTCCCCGAGGCGATGAGGAGCCAAAGAGCGCAACTGCAGCAGGGCTTGACAGGTACCGCCCTCATCGCCCTACGAAGTGGTGCCACCATCCTCCCCGTGGGCATCATCGGGACGGAAAAAATTGAGGGGATAAGCGTTATCTTCCGCCATCCCGCCATAACCGTAAACATCGGTGAGCCCTTTAAACCTCCCTCCATAGATGGCAGGTTAACCAAGGCTCACCTGGCCGTGGCCACTGACCTTATAATGGGGCGGATTGCTGAGCTTCTCCCAAAAAGCTATCGAGGGTATTATGAAGATGGAAAAGGCTGCTGACAAATTTATGGGGGTGAGCTCTTTAGATTCCATCCCCTGTGATGCCTTAATACTATCTAATGATGATAGAGCAGCATGCCTGAAAGGAATCGGACCGTGGAACAAAAAGTGACACAAAAATTTGGTATCTATCTGAACACCAAAGAACTGAAAGTGGCGCGGATCAATTCCCCCCACTGGATCCCCTCCGGGCCGGATTGGGTATTCCTTACGCCAGAGGTTAATATGACCCTGCTCAAGATCCGCCAACTGGCTGAAGAGCAGAAGCTGGTGAGCCAGCCCGATAGGATCGTCTGGATCTAGTACGCCCAGGGATACTAGCTTGGCTGACAGATCTAGGTGTTATCTAGGTGTTCAAAAAACCCTTTATATGTTATAATATCGACCTGGCTCGAAAAAGTCATGAGGGAGTTTGATGGATAAGGAACGTAAGGTCGTCTGGTTTGAGGAAGTAGGAAAAGAGGACCTCCCACAGGTCGGCGGGAAGGGGGCAAACCTGGGGGAGATGATCAGGGCCGGCATTCCCGTCCCCCCCGGTTTCATCGTTACCGCCCATAGCTACTTTTACTTCCTCGAGCAATCAAGCCTCACCGATACAATTCGCAAGCTACTCTCCGATTTAGATCCCAACGACAGTGAAAAACTACAAAAGACCGCCTCAAGAATTATAAGGTTTCTCAATGCGGCCGTCATGCCCAAAGAGATCGCCCGGAAAATCGCCCAAGCCTACGGCAAGCTAGGTAGCGGCCAGGTTGCGGTGCGCTCCTCAGCCACCGCAGAGGACCTGCCAGAGGCATCCTTCGCCGGCCAGCAGCGCACCTTCCTAAACGTAACAGGGGAAAGTGATGTAGTCACCGCAGTGCAGGGCTGCTGGGCATCCCTCTTCGAGCCGCGAGCCATCTTCTACCGGGCCAATCAGGGCTTCGATCACTTATCCATCGGAATCGCGGTGCCGGTACAACGGATGGTGCAGTCGGAGGCCTCGGGCGTTATGTTTACCCTCGACCCAATCACCAACGATCGCAGCAAGATAGTTATTGAATCGGTCTACGGTCTGGGGGAATCTATCGTTTCCGGCGAGGTAACACCTGACCTATATGTGGTGGATAAAAAAGAGCTGGAGATAATCGATAAGAAAATCGCCCGGCAGGAATGGCAACTGGTGCGCAATGCTAAAGGAGGCAAAGACTTCGAGAATGCTAACATCAAAGTGGACATCCTCGAAGCGGAGCAAGCGAAGCAGAAAATTTCCGACGAGGATATCGTTGCCCTGGCGAAGATCGGCAAACGAATCGAAGACCACTACGACTTCCCCCAGGATATCGAATGGGCTAAGGAGGGAGAGGACCTGTTCATTGTCCAAACCCGCCCGGTGACCACCATAAGGGAGACCCCCGAGCAAAAAGGGGAGACAGGAACAGCGGAGGCGCTCTTGCTTACCGGCTCACCAGCAAGCCCGGGTATGGCCTCCGGGCCAAGCCGGATAATCTACCAACCCTCTGAGATCAATAGGGTCTTGGAGGGCAATGTGCTGGTAGCCGAGATGACCACACCTGACTATGTGCCCGCAATGAAGCGGGCAGCGGCTATAGTAACCGATCGCGGTGGTAGAACCTGCCACGCTGCAATAGTAAGCAGGGAGCTGGGCATCCCCTGCATAGTGGGAACGGACAATGCTACCAAGGTACTAAAACAGGAGCAAATTGTTACCGTCGATGGCTCCGAGGGGAAGGTCTTTGATGGCCGGCTGGTCACGGAGAAGACCACTACTCCCACTTTCGACCCTAGGATTCGCATTAGGACGAACACAAAGGTTTACGTTAATCTCGCCGAGCCGGAACTGGCGGAAAAGGTTGCGAGTCGCCACGTCAATGGCGTGGGGCTGCTTCGCGCCGAGTTCATAATCGCACAGATCGGAGAACACCCCCGCCATATGATCAGCCAAGGGCGGGGGGAGGAGTTCGTGGAGCGGCTCACGGAGGGCGTTACTACGTTCGCAAAGGCATTCAAACCCCGACCGGTAGTCTATCGAACCACCGACTTCAAGACCAATGAATATCGCAATCTCAAGGGCGGGGAGCAATACGAGGATATCGAAGAGAATCCCATGCTTGGCTACCGGGGGTGCTCTCGCTATGTGCAGGAAGCCGATGTCTTCAAGATGGAGCTAGAGATGGTCAAGCGGGTGAGGGAGGATTATAAGAATCTCTGGGTAATGATCCCCTTCGTAAGAACGGTTGGTGAGATGGCTCATTTGATGGGTATAATGAAAGATGAGGGGCTTAGCTCCTCCAAGGACTTCAAGATTTGGATGATGGTTGAGGTGCCCTCCAATATCTTCCTTATCGACGAGTTCATCGATGTGGGCATTGATGGCATCTCAATCGGCTCAAACGACCTGACCCAGCTCATACTCGGGATAGATCGCGACAGCCCGAAGCTAGCAGATATATTCGATGAGAGAAATGAGGCGGTGATGCTGGCACTGAAGAAGGCGATAAAAGCCGCAGCCAGAAGAGGGGTTACCGCCTCTATCTGCGGACAGGCGCCCTCGGTCTACCCGGAGCTCACCAAGAAGCTGGTAAAATGGGGGATCACCTCGGTATCGGTAAGCCCCGATGCCATCGAGAGTACCAGGGAGATAATCGCCAAGGCTGAGGGGAGAATGGTCAGCCCCTCCCTCTGGAGACGGAAGGCCCGCACCCCCCACAAGCTTTACCAGCCGGCACCTACTAAAAGCGCCCCAAGAGAAAGGTAAGACGGCTCAGAAGTTGAGCAAGATCGATCGAATAATAGATAAGTACCGAGCGGATAAAAGCGCCTTAATCCAGATGCTTCTTGAGATCCAGCGGGAAAACCGCTGGCTTCCCCCTAAGGCTCTGGCGAGGGTGAGCCAGAGGTTAGGGATCCCCATTAACCAGATCTACCACATAGCTACTTTCTATAAGGCCTTCAGCCTGATCCCCCAAGGTCGTCATTCGGTCTCGGTATGCCTGGGTACCGCCTGCCACGTGCGCGGCGCCCCTCGCCTTCTGGACAGGGTGACAGATAGGCTACACATTGAGCCGGGGGAGACCAGCCCGGACATGAAATTTACCCTTAGCACGGTAAACTGCCTCGGCTGCTGTGCCCTGGGGCCAGTGATGGTGGTTGACGGTGAATACCTTGGCAATCCCTCCGCGAAAGAAATTAAAAGGGTCATCGCTAGCTGCAACTAGAAGGAACTATGATAAAACTGAAATCGCCTGCTGATCTAGCAGGCGTAAGGCAGCAGATATTATCCCAGAGAGACCCCAGCAAACCTTGTATTACTATTTGCTCGGGCACAGCTTGCCACGCCTACGCCAGCGAAAAGACCGCTACAGCATTTGTCAGTGAGATTGAAAGGAATGACCTCAAAGGTAAGGTGGATATCCGGCGCACCGGGTGCCACGGCTTTTGTGAGCGGGGGCCCATAGTCGTTATCTTTCCCGAGGAGATCTGCTATCTAGGAGTTAAGCCCGAAGATGTTCCCGAGATCGTCTCCACTACCCTGATGGAAAACAGGCTGGTAAATCGATTGTTATATGGTGATAGCAACGGTGAAAAAATAATATGCGAGGGAGAGATTCCATTTTATAAGCATCAGAGCCGGATTGTCTTTGGCAATAATCGGCTCATCGACCCCAAGAGCATCGAGGACTACATTGCCATAGGCGGCTATTCTGCCCTGTCAAAAGCGCTCTTCAAGATGAGCCCTGATGAGGTACTTGAAACGGTAAAGCGGGCCAACCTCAGAGGCCGGGGCGGCGGCGGTTTCCCCGCCGGACTAAAGTGGGAGACTACCCGCAACGCCCCAGGTAAAGTAAAGTACGTAATCGTAAACGCCGATGAAGGTGACCCCGGCGCCTACATGGACCGCAGCCTGCTTGAGGGCAACCCCCACAGCGTGCTAGAGGGCCTGATCATCGGTGCCTATGCTATTGGCTCCCATGAGGGTTATATCTACGTGCGACAGGAGTACCCGCTCGCGGTAGAGAATCTTTCTATTGCCCTCAGTCAGGCACGGAACTACGGTCTTCTGGGGAAAAACATCCTCGGCTCCGGCTTCAATTTCGATGTTACCATCCACCGCGGTGCCGGAGCCTTCGTTTCAGGTGAATCGAGTGCTCTGATGAACGCCATTGAGGGAAAGGTAGGGGAGCCACGGCCAAAGTATGTTCGCACTGCGGTGAGCGGGATCAGGGAAAGACCGAGCAACCTGAACAACGTGGAGACCTGGGCCAATGTACCCCTGATAATCAGCAGGGGTGCTGATTGGTTTACCAGCATTGGCACCGCGGGTAGCAAGGGGACTAAGATTTTCTCCCTGGTGGGCAAGGTGAACAATACCGGACTGGTGGAAGTGCCCATGGGGATGACTCTCCGCGAGATCATATACGACATCGGGGGCGGCATTCGGTATGGAAAGAAATTCAAGGCGGTCCAGACCGGGGGACCCTCAGGGGGGTGCCTTCCCCAAAGCCTCCTCGATATACCGGTGGACTTCGATGAGCTTGCCCGGGTAGGTTCGATGATGGGCTCAGGCGGCATGATTGTAATGGATGAGGATGATTGTATGGTGGATGTGGCCAGGTATTTCCTGAACTTCCTCGCCGAGGAGTCGTGTGGAAAGTGCATCCCATGCCGTGAGGGGATAAGGCAGATGCTCAAGATACTGAACAGGATTTGTGACGGAGAGGGCCGGACAGGGGACATCCAGCTTCTTGAGGAGCTATCCGAGGTGGTCAGGGATGCCTCCCTCTGCGCCCTGGGGCAAACCGCTCCTAACCCGGTGCTCAGCACCATCAGGTACTTTAAGGACGAGTATGAAGCTCACATCAAGGAGAGGCGTTGCCCTGCCCGGGCATGTAAAGCGCTTATATCCTACTATATCCAGCCGGAAAAATGCCAGGCCTGCCAGATCTGCCTCAGAGAATGCCCGGTGGGGGCGATAACCGGGGGTAAGAACCTGGTGCACGTTATCGACCAGGACAAGTGCACCAAATGCGGGACCTGTCTCGAGGTCTGCCCACCGCGCTTCGGCGCCGTGGTAAAAACCTCCGGCGAGCCGGTTCCAGAAGCACCTCCCGAGGGGACCCAGGTGGAGCGCACCAAAGGGGCACGCAAATGAAAAAGGCCCAAAAAGTCAGTTTAACCATCAACGATAGAGAGATCAAGGCAAAAGAGGGGATGACCATCCTCGACGCAGCCCGCGATGCCGGGATCTATATCCCTACTCTTTGCTACAACGAGAAGCTGGCTCCTTATGGCGCCTGCCGCATTTGTACCGTCGAGGTTACCAAAGGTAAAAGAACCAGGCTGGTGACCTCCTGTGTATATCCGGTGGAAGAGGGACTGGTGGTAAACACAGATTCACCCAGGGTTATCAGCCTGCGTAAAATGCTCCTGGAGCTGATGCTAGCCTCCTCTAAGGCGAAAACCATACAGGATTTGGCCCGCCAGTATGCTGTTACCCAGCAACGCTTTGAGGCAGAAAAGACCAACTGCATCCTCTGCGGCCTTTGTGTACGCTACTGCAACGAGATCAAGAAAGCTAATGCAATTGGATTTGTGGGTAGAGGCACCGAGCGCCGTGTTGTGTTCTACCCGCAGATCGCTTCTACAGTGTGCGCGAGTTGTCGAGAGTGCTTTAGCCTCTGTCCCACAGGTAAACTCCCCTCGGAAACCGACGGTGTCTGCTTCGATGACCTTACGCTCGAGGACTTCCTCGGCGCAAGACAAGCCACCGTTTAGAGAAGCGGAAAGGCAACAGTGAATCGCCCCTCAGCAAGCTGAGGGGAATCTGATATTTCCTCGAATATGCGAAGTTAGAAGGAGTGGTCTCCGTGGGTTTGATGTTAGGTATATCTCCTCCAGTACTTGGGTACCCAGACCACCTGGTACTTAATGTCAGAAACGGCATACTTTGTCCCTCTAATCCCAATGCCCATGTTAAATACGAAAAGGCTTTAACAAGGAAAGCGCCACAAAGCCGCCCTGCGTCGAGCCGCTTTTCTCCCTCGTGCTTGCTTGCGAGTATCCATCCGGAGGTTCTATAGAAGTGTCGCCCCCTATTGATATTCGCCATTGGCTCGAGGAAAGGGAAGAAGGCCTTTCTCCTTACGCCGCAAAGAGCAGGTTGTCTCGGGGCAGGAAGCGCGATGAAGAGCCCTGTCCCATGCGTACCGCGTTTCAGCGCGATCGAGACCGCATCATACACTGCAAGGCATTCCGCCGCCTGAAGCATAAAACGCAGGTATTCATCGCACCACTGGGCGATCACTATGTAACCAGACTCACCCATACCCTTGAGGTATCCCAGATCGGCCGTTCCATCTCTCGTGCCCTGAACCTGAACGAGGATCTCACCGAGGCCATCGCCCTTGGTCACGACCTGGGCCATACCCCCTTCGGACATGTGGGTGAAGAGGTGCTCAATAATCTCTACCCCGGGGGCTTTAGGCATAACGAGCAAAGCCTCAGGGTCGTGGACATACTGGAAAAGGACGGTCGGGGGCTCAACCTGACATGGGAGGTAAGGGAAGGCATCCTGAAACACGCCAAGACCAGGGCAGATATTCTGGGCGAAGAATGGGGATCAGTGGATACGCTTGAGGGTCAGGTATGTAAGATTGCCGACATCATTGCCTACATCAATCATGATATCGGCGATGCGGTGCGGGCAGGCATTCTCAGCGAGGATGACCTTCCTCATCAGGCTGTAGCCATTCTGGGGCACTCCCATTCCGAGAGGATCAATACCCTAGTATCAGATGTTGTCAATTTCTCCTGGGCTGCAACGGGTGCCGATGGTGGAACACCCTCAATCGGCATGAGCCAGGCGACCCAGGACGCGGCAAATACCCTGCGCCAGTTTTTGTTCAAAAAGGTGTATAATATAGCTAGTGGGGAGGCTGAGCAGGCCAGGGAGGTGGTTCGTCTTTTATACCAGTACTTCACCGCTCACGATAAGTCTCTGCCTCAGGAATACAAGCTCGGCGACGACAGCGTGGAACGGAGGGTGGTAGACTATATCTCGGGGATGACCGATAATTACGCCCTCAGTATGGCGGAGCAGATTATTCATCCGGAGCACGAATAAAAAGCCGTATTTAACCAAGCAGTGTTGAATTGTTTTAACAACGGAGCAGGACGAAGTAATGGGCGTTATCGATGAGATAAAAGGCAGACTCGATATCGTGGACATAGTCTCGGATTATACTACCCTGCAGAAGTCGGGGCGCAATTTTAAGGCCATATGCCCCTTTCACACCGAGAAAACCCCCTCTTTCTTTGTCTTCCCGGAGCGGGGAACCTGGCACTGCTTCGGCAGTTGCGGCACAGGCGGAGATATATTTTCCTTTATTATGAAAAAGGAAGGCATAGACTTCGGCGCAGCGCTTCGAATCCTTGCCGAGCGGGCCGGGGTAACCCTGGTCTCAAAGCGAGAAGAGAGGGACCTGGACAAGGAGACGGAAAGACTATACCTGATAAACGCGGCTGCAGCACAGTACTTTCATCATCTGCTGCTCAATGCCAAAGCCGCTGAGACAGCTCGACGCCATCTAAGTGAGCGAGGTATCTCCAAAGAGATCATCGATAGCTTCGAGCTCGGCTTCAGCCCTAATAGCTGGGATACACTATACCGACACCTCAAGAGCAGAGGCTATGAGAGCGATACGATGGTGAGCGCAGGTTTGTCTATTGCCAAGGAGGGAGGAGGATTCCGCGACCTGTTTCGAAATCGCCTGATGATTCCCATCAGGAATGAGGAGGGGAAGGTGGTTGGTTTTGGTGCCCGAGCCCTCGATAACACTACCCCCAAATATCTTAACTCCCCCCAGACAGCCATCTTCAATAAGAGCAGCCTCCTTTACGGGATCGACCGCGCCAAGGAAGCGATCAGGGAGCAGGGCCTGGCCATCATCGTGGAAGGATACATGGATGTGCTCACCGCCCACCAGCATAGCATAGCCAACGTGGTAGCCCCCATGGGCACCTCCCTTACCCATAAGCAGTTGGAGATAATCAAGCGGCTGACCAGAAACCTCGCCCTGGCTCTCGATGCCGATGCCGCCGGCGAGCATGCCACGCTCCGCGGACTAGAAGTGGCGAGGCAAGCGTTCAGCGAGCGGATCGACCGCAGAGAGAAAAGATGGCTGGAGGGAGACTCCAAGATGGAGGGGAAGGTGAAAGTCATCTTCATGCCACAGGGAAAAGACCCCGATGAGGTGATTCGGGAAAGCACTGAGGAGTGGCAGAGGATGGTCAGCGAGGCCTCGACGGTGATGGACTACCTTTTCAACGCAGTTACCTCCAAACTGGATATGAGCAGCACGAGCGGAAAACTGGAAGCTAAGAACCAACTCCTTCTCTTTATATTAGAAATCGCGGATGAAGCTGAAAAGGATATCTATTTGAAGAGGCTCAGCGAGCTGACGGGTATAGACGAAAAGACCCTCATCGGCGAGGCAGCCCGGCTCAAACCCACCAAGCGAGAGAGAGCCAGAGCAGCGGCACCGCTTCCCTCCACCCAGGCTCCCAGCCACCCGCTAGATGAATACTGCCTTGCGCTCCTTTTGCAGCATCCGTGGCTGCGAGAGCAGGGTATTGCGATCCCCCGGGACTATTTCGAAGGAACGGAAAATCGCGAGCTCTTCCTCGCCTGGCTGAATAACACAGATACGGAGAATATCCGCCATTGCCTCGATATTAGCCTCCATAAGCATCTCGACACATTGATGGCCAGGGCGCTACCCCCAGCAAGCGAGCGGGAGATGAAGACTGCCCTAGCCGACTGCACCCGCCGCCTGGGGGAGCAACAACTGAGGAGGCTCAAGGCACTGGAGGAGGCGCTCCTCCTTGAGGCGGAGTCAGAGGGGGATAAGAATGTGATAAAAGAGCATGTGGAAACCCTACTGCAAAAGGCTCTAGAGCCAACGACCCAGTTAAAGGGCCTGTTTGAAAAAGCCAGGAGGGAACGAAAAGGGGTGCGGCAATGACCCTGGGAGATCACGAAGAGCTAGATAGCCTGTTAAAGCGGAAGCGGGACACCGAACCTTCCGAGGGAGTCTCTCACCTTTCTGCGGAGCACGCCCTGGAATCACTGGCAGATCTCTACGCTGCTTTCTCGGGCAGCTCTATATTGGGCGAGGGAGCCAAATCCCATGCCGCCTGGCCAGAGCAAGAGGCCGCCGAACCGGCGGTGGAGGAGGAGGAACCAGGGCACGAGATCGAACCTGAGGCGCCGCTGCAAGAGAATATGCTGGAACTTGAAGAGCAGGATGTCATGGATGACCCGGTACGAATGTACCTCCGGGAGATTGGCAATGTATCCCTCCTGAATGCTAACGAAGAGAAGGTTTTAGCAAGCAAGATGGAGCAGGATAGACACATTAAAAATATCAAGAATGACTGGCTCGCCAGATATGGCACCACTCCATCAGCAACCAACGTCATGCTCACCATACTGGAGCAACTATGCCAGTCAGAAACCCTCATCGATTCCGTGGAGAAAGAGCTTGACCTGACTCCCGCCGCCAGTTTGGTAGAGAGGATCTCAGACCCAAGGTTCCGTGCTGCTGTTGACAATGCAATTGACCCACAATTAATAGGCACAATCGCAGATAGAGTGAATGAAGAGCGAGGCACTATAGGGCAGGATATTATAGAGCTGTCGCTAAACAGCAAACTCCTCCCACCGGGAATATTGGAGGCCATAGAGGGCAAAACCACCGCCGAGGTAAGAGCCAGCTTATCTGACCCTGATTTCATTATGCATCTACAGTCCAAAGAAACGGAGTTCGCAGCGCACCAGAAAATGATCGCCTATGAAGCGGCCAAGGCGTCAAGCCACCTTACCGAGGCCAACCTCCGCCTCGTGGTCAGTGTGGCTAAAAAGTACATCGGCAGGGGGATGTCGCTCCTCGACCTGACTCAGGAGGGCAATATTGGGCTGATCAGGGCAGTAGAGAAGTTCGACTACCGAAAGGGCTATAAGTTCAGCACATACGCTACCTGGTGGATCAGGCAGGCGATTACCAGGTCTATTGCTGACCAAGCGCGTACCATCCGCATTCCCGTCCATATGGTGGAGACCATTAATAAGCTGCTGCGAATTAGCCGCCGGCTGGTTCAGGAGCATGGACGAGAGCCCACCAGTGATGAGATCGGTAAGGGTATGGAGGTCACCCCAGAGAAGGTGAGGGAAATTATCAAGGTGTCTCAGGAGCCAGTATCCCTAGAGACCCCTATTGGTGAGGAGGAGAATAGCCATCTCGGCGATTTCATTGAGGATAGCAGTGCCCTACCACCGCCGGATGCAGCCTCACACCAGCTCCTTAAGGAGCAGATCGACGACGTGCTCTTTACCCTCAATGCCCGGGAGCGCCGGGTGCTGCAGCTGAGATTCGGGCTCGAGGATGGGCGGAGCCGCACCCTGGAGGAGGTGGGTCGCGAATTTGGGGTCACCAGAGAGCGCATTCGTCAGATAGAGGCCAAGGCACTGAGAAAGCTGCGCCACCCCAGCCGCTCCAAGAAGCTCAAGGATTACCTGGAATAAATTGAACAGAAACATCATAAGAACCTTGTTCCTAACCTTGGGCGCTATCTCCTCCCTACTACTCCTCATTGCCGGCATAGGGGGCTATTTTATCACCGGTCAGGCACCCATAGATGATTGGGGAAAATGGGTGAAGCCGACCGATGAAGCGGTCAGTAGGCTGGATGAGGAGATCGCAGCGCTCGAGGAAGAGATCGATGAAGCAGTTGCGGGAGAATACCTCGCACTGGAGCTAACCGAGGAGGAGGCCACCTCCAAGCTGGACCAGCTCGCCAGGGCTGGAAATCTTTCCCTAGAGATAGAGGACCCCCAGATCTACTTCAGGGATGAGATGGTACAGGCCTTTGCCATAGTTAAAATGGGTATCGATGTGCAAGTAGCTGTCCAGGCCAAAATAGGGGTTAATGGTGAGAAGCCTGACATAACAATTGAGAGCTTTAACCTGGGTAGAATTCCGATCCCCAAGGCCCTCATCGATAGTATGATAACTGCCGTAGAGCGAGCATTGGAGGAACGATGGGAGGACCTCCACTTGTTGCTACAGGAGGTCAATATCGAGCAAGGCGAGATAATGATCGTGCTGGTAAAAAATTAGCCTTCAGCGAAGCAACGACTTCAGGCTTCCTCCCCGCGCCATCTGTTTCATGAGCTTTTGTGTCTGGCGGAACTGGTTCAGAAGTTGATTGATCTCGTGAGGCGTGGTGCCACTGCCCCGGGCGATACGACGCCTCCTGCTGCCGTCGATAATCTCCGGGCTGCGCCGCTCCTGGGGGGTCATTGACAGGATGATCGCCTCAATAACCTTTAGTCTCCCCTCATCTACCGCGTCAGGGGCACGGCGGGCGATGGAGGAGAGCCCCGGTATCATCTCCACCAGTTGGCTCAGAGACCCCATCTTCTGCATCTCACGGAGCTGCTCCAGAAAGTCTTCCAGATCGAGGGTTGCATGGCGTACTTTTTTCTCCAGTTTCCGCGCCCTCTCATGGTCAAAGGTCTTCTCAGCCCTTTCGACCAGGGTGAGCATGTCACCCATCCCCAGGATACGCGATGCCAAACGGTCCGGGTGGAATGTTTCCAGGGCATCCAGTTTCTCACCGGTTCCGATAAACTTTACCGCCACCCCGGTGACCGCCTTAATTGAGAGGGCCGCCCCGCCTCTTGCATCGCCATCCATCTTGGTAAGGATGAGCCCGGTGAGCCCCAATTTTGCATGGAACTCCTCAGCAGCACGAACCGCATCCTGGCCGGTCATCGCATCCACCACCAGAAGCACTTCATCAGGCTTGAGTTCCCGTTTGATCTCCGCCACTTCCTTCATCATAGCCCCATCGATATGGAGACGTCCACCGGTGTCGGCTATTACCCAGGTAGCGGCCAGCTCTTTAGCACGCTTCAGTGCCTGGGTGCATACAGATACGGGCTTCGTATCCGCCCAATAAACGGGGATCTCCAGCCCCTTGCCCAGTGTAACGAGTTGCTCGATGGCAGCGGGTCGGCGGAGGTCAGCGGCAACGAGCAGCGGGCGCTGTCCCGAGCTCCTTAGGTGAAGCGCCAGCTTTGCCGCTGTCGTTGTTTTCCCCGAGCCCTGAAGCCCAACGAGCATCATTACCGTGGGGGGACGAGGGGCCTGCGCCAGTTTGCTGGGAGCTCCCCCTAAAGTGACGGTAAGCTCCTCATTTACTGCCTTGATCACCTGCTGCGATGGGGTGAGGCTCTCTAGAACCTCGCTACCCAATGAGCGCTCCCGCAATCTGGCGATAAAATCCTTTACCACCTTAAAGTTAACATCAGCCTCCAGAAGCGCCAGCCTTACCTCTCGGAGCGCATCATCGACATCCTTTTCGGTGAGCCGACCCTTGCTCCCCAGCCGTTTAAAAACGCTCCCCAGCCTCTCCGATAATACCTCGAACATAAGCAACCTCAGAACAGCATCATTCTAATTGGCATCGCGCCATTAATCAAGCTATAAGCTCTTGGCTCGGTTATGCTAGAATAAAGACTGTAACTGGGATGGGGTTATTATCACTTTGCTCGCCTCTCATAGAGGCGTCGGGGAATTCGGCAGCAACAATAGCCTCTTCCAATATGGTACAACCGAATTTTCTATATTTTAAAGCGAGCTTTGCCCTGAAAGGAATATTCCTTTACAAACTATTACCGCCACAAAGAAATAGTAAGCCTTGAGATTTAACTCATCTGGATATAATGCTCAAAGTCGCGTGATTTTAAAAGGTAGAGGTTTTAATGATTCATACCGATAAGCCCGGTGCATTCCGACCTGTAAAGAAGGTCTAGATAGGCAGATAGAAGTTATCGCCGATAATACAATTCTTGTGACCAATCCGACCTTAGAGGAGGTAAAAGATGATCCCCATTAGAATCGCGCTACGAAACTTCATGTGCTATCTAGAAGGAGAGCTCTCCTTTGAAGGGCTTCATGTGGCCTGCCTTTGCGGCGACAATGGCAATGGAAAGTCGGCGCTCCTCGATGCGATAACCTGGGCACTGTGGGGGAAGGCAAGGGCAAAAAGCGACGACGAGCTCATTTATTTAGGAAGGACAGAGATGGGGGTGGAGTTCGATTTCGCTGTTATGCACGAGGAACGGGAGCGATACCGAGTTCTGCGCAAGCGGTCAAAACCAAAGCTTCGTGGAGCAGGGAAGACCCTACTGGAGCTTCAGCAAGCCACGGAGCAAGGCTACAGGTCAATCAGCGGAAATAGCGTTCGGGAGACGCAGCGGGAGATCGAGAAAATCCTGCACATGGACTACGATACCTTTATCAATAGTGCCTTCCTGCTCCAGGGTCGCGCCGATGAATTCACCAAGAAGGAACCTTATAAACGCAAGGAAATCCTAGCCGATATTCTTGGTCTTTCCCGATACGATGAGCTGGAGGACCGGTCTAAGAATCACGCCAGGCAAAAGGATAGAGCTAAAAGGGACCTGGAGGTTGCCATCGATAATATCGACGCCGAACTGGAGAACAAAGCCGAGTACCAGACTCAGCTCCGAGAGGTAGGCAAGGCAATAGCCGAAGTGGAAAAGGAGCGGAGTGAATGGGAGAAGAAGGTCAATGCCCTTATAAAGCAGAAGAGCGAGCTGGATTGGAGTAAAAAGCAACAGGAGGAGATAGAGGGACGCATTAAACAGGCGGGGGAAGCGGTAAGCTCTTTTGAGTATCAGGTTCGAGATCATCATCAGAGGGTGGAAAAGTACGAGAAGGTAATTGCGGGCTACGAGGAGGAGCTTGCTAAAATTCGTGTTCACATCGATGCGGTGGCCAAGCAGGAAAGCGTGCTGGTGGAAAGGAGGGAAGAGTATGAAAAAACCTCCAATTTAATCCACCATGTCACCTCCGCCAATGCCAGCTTAAAGGAAGAGATGAAGCAGCTCAGAGAAAAGCTCGACATGCTATCCCAAGAGGAGGCAACATGCCCCTTATGTGGCACCGAACTGGGAGTTGAGGGAAGGAGTAGGATTATGGCAAGCTACGAGGATGAGGGGCGGCAGAAAAAAGAGCTCTTTCGCACCAACGAGGATGAAAAAAGGCGCTTGGAAACGGGATTAAATGCCTTGAAGCGAGAGATAGGCGAACTGGAGAGGATGACAAGGGAGGGACGGGCGCATTGGGAGAGAGGCGCAGAGACTTTGGAGAAAGAACACACCGAGGCAGAAAGCTCCTTGCCCAAGGAGAAGGAAGCACTGGCCAGGGCAGAGGAAAACCTGAGGCGCTGGCGCTCCACACTCGATGCCGATACCCAGAGACGGGATTCCATCAATGCAGAGCTTGCCATTCTCCCTGAGCTCGAAGACAGCCTGAGCACTGCACAGCAGACCCACAATGAGCTGACCAGAAGGGAGGCGCAAGGTCGCCAGAAGCTTGGGGAGATCCAGGCAAATCTGGAGCGCTGCTCTTCCATGGAGCTAATTAGAGGAGAGAAGAAAGCCGAGCGCGAGAATGTGACCAGGGAAGAAAAAATTTACGAAGAGCTGGCCGCCGCCTTTGGCAAGAAGGGAATTCAGGCGCTCATCATCGATACGGCGCTCCCCGAGATCGAGGAGGAGGCTAACCGGCTGCTTGCCCGGATGACCGATAACCGGATGAGCGTGAAGATTGAAACGCAGCGGGCTTACAAGACCAAGAAAGAAGAGTCGGTGGAAACCCTCGATATAAATATATCGGACGAGGTGGGCATGCGCCGCTATGAGATGTACAGCGGCGGTGAGGCATTTCGGATCGACTTCGCGCTGCGTATCGCCCTTTCAAAACTGCTGGCACGGCGCGCGGGAGCACCCCTGCCCACGCTGATCATCGATGAGGGGTTTGGCTCCCAGGACTCCAGCGGCAGGGAGCGACTGGTGGAGGCTATAAACTCGATTCAGGACGACTTTGAGAAGATTTTAGTCATAACGCACATCGAGGATTTAAAGGATGCCTTCGATGAGCGCATTGATGTGACCAAGGGCACTGAGGGCTCGCTGATCGAGGTGAGCTGAGGATTGACAAGAGCTGGTGTAACATGTTAAGAATTATATCCAAGAAACCGGATTAAGCAGTGTACACTGGCTGTGCTAATCTGAGTTATGCTAATGAACCAGTAAAGTTTTCCCATGATGTATCTTTTTTCACATAAACGATAGGACCAACAGCCTAGCTTATCAAAATGGTCTGCTCGAAAAAAACCGAGGAGGTTGATAATGGAGGGACAGGTAAAAGGGATTGGTAGGTTCTGTGATGTCATTTGTCCAATCTGTGTTGCCTCAAGAGGTAGGGCAAAGTGGCTCAAGCCACTGGTAAAATTTGCTTATACCTGCTTCTGTGGAAGGCCAGCCAGGTTCCTGAGGATACAGACTCCGTGCATCTCAAGAGAGAAGCAGATAGGTAAGAAGCCCTGGGAATAATTACCCTCTGAGTCAAGACAGGTGTAAGAAGGGATTACCTGGTTAGCTTAACTGTTTTAAGGGATTTTTTTATTTTTAAAAACGATGTGTCAACCCAGAAGGAGATAAGAATGGACTTAAGCCTTTCCGCGGAGCAACTGCAAATTCAGAACCTAGCCAGAGATGTGGCCCAGAAAGAGCTGGCTCCCAAAGCGGCGGAACTCGACCGCACCTCAGCCTTCCCCAGGGAGGGCCTCAAGAGGCTTGCTGAGGTGGGACTCATGGGGATGGGCATTCCGCGGGATTTTGGCGGGTGCAAGTCGGATACCCTTTCCTCCATATTAGCCCTGGAGGAGTTAGCCAAGGGATGTGCATCTACCGCTGAAATACTTGCCTGCCATCTGGAGGCAAGTGGTGCTATTGCTATTGGGGGGAGGGATGAGACAAAGAGCAGGTACCTGGCCGCTCTCGCCAGTGGTGAAAAGCTAGCTGCCTACGCCTATAGTGAGCCCGGTTCCGGGTGCAATCTGTTCAATGTGGAGGCCAGCGCCAGAGCCGACGGTGACCACTACATGGTGAATGGCACCAAGGTATTTGTCACCAGTGGCGGGGAAGCAGATTTATATGTCGTTGTAGTAAGGACCAACCCCGACCAGCCAGGCCCCTTTGGCCAGTCCATCCTACTTATAGAAAAGGGAACCCCGGGTTTTTCCATCGGCACCGATTATGATAGGATGGGGTTCCGTGGGACATCGCCACGTGAGCTTATATTCGAGGACTGCCGCGTGCCAAGTGACAACCTTCTCGGCAGCGAAGGGGGATACATGCCGATACAGTCGGCCATTGGTGGACCCGGACAATTGAGTGTAGCAGCCATCTCGCTGGGCATCGCACAGGCGGCCTTGGATGCTGCAATCAAGTATGCCAAGGAGAGATTACAGGTGGGACAGCAACCCCTTACCGCCTACCAGGCGGTCAAATCCATGCTTGTTGAAATGAGCACTGTAGTGGATGCCGCCCGTGCCCTGATATATCGTGCGTCTTTCAATGTGGATAACGCCCCGCCGGGCCCGTGCATTGATTGCTTTAAGGCCAAGCTTTTTACCACCGAAATGGCCATAGAGGTCACCGACAAAGCTCTTCAGGTTCACGGGGGCACAGGCTATTGCTGTGACCTCCCCATCGAGCGTTACTACCGTGACGCCCGCGGCCTCACCCTTCACGCCCTGCCCACTGAGATGTTAAAGGATACCATGGCCATGTTTATGCTGTAGTTGAAGGGGGCAATTTATAGGCAAGAAGAGAGGAGTTTTATATGGCGATCGATGTAACGGTTAAGAAGACAGAGCCGATAACAGTGGCCTTCGTCGCCAAGAAAGGGCCCTACAGCCTGATTAGCGAGACATTTGGTACGCTCTATCGCTGGATAGGTGAGAAAGGCTTTATGCCCGCCGGAGCGCCAGTTGGTGTCTATTTCAACGCCCCCGGGCAGGTTCCCGACGAGGAACTGTTATGGGAGCTCCGCAGTCCCATAGCGGGGGATGCGGCCCCGAGCGGTCCTGACGAGCATGGCCTTGGTGTCAAAAGGGTGGAAGCTGCCGAGGTGGCTTCTACCATGCATAAGGGGCCTTATGATGGGGTCGGGGCTACATATGGTGCACTTGCAGGATGGATTGCGGAGAATGGTTACCACATCATAGGCCCTTCGGAGGAAGTCTACCTCAACGACCCAGGGAAGACCGCTCCCGAGGAGCTTCTCACCGAGATCCGCTTCCCAGTAAAGAAGCAATAGAAGGCTTAAGCTTTGCCAAGTGCAAAGCGTTTAAAAAAGCGAAGGTAAGCGGAGTCCGGTGTTCGCCTCCCAGTCTACTGTTGTAATGCTAACACCCCATGTTTAAACTTATCGCTTTACCGAATATTTCTCTGCCAGGTCACCGGCAATAGGCAGCTTGAAGCGCTCCCCCTGATAGGCCTTCACCATTAGTATGATCCACAGCGCCACGGAAGCGATCCACAAGAAACCCCCGAGTATAGGGCCAATGAAGGGCACCAGGAACAAGACGCCAAAAACAATGCTAACCACGGTTATGGCACCGAAGACTATAATAGACTGCACGGCATGAAAGCGGACATACTCATCCTTCTCCTCAATCAGGTAGAATATCAGCCCGGTTATCCAGCCCAGCAAATAAGACAGCAGTGCGGCCACATTGGGGTCAAGTCCAGTACCTTTCTTCTCCCGGCTCATTGTTCTCTTGCTTTTTAGATTCCCTTAAATGATTTCTACAAGCCTATCTCATCAGCAATCCCTTTCATCGCCTCAAGCCCCAGGGCGATGAACTCCTCGAGCTCAAGGCCGAGCTCTCTGCACGTGGCTATCTGCTCCCGATTTGCCCCGGCAGCAAATCTCTTCTCGCCAAAACGCCTTATGAGCGACTTGGTGGTGAGTCCCTCAATCTTCTTATCCGGGCGCACCAGGGAAGCTGCCACGATGAGCCCAGTGAGAGGGTCGGCACAGAAAAGGGCCTTTCCCAGCATGGTTTCGGGGGATATACCGTGAGCTTCATTGTGGCAGAATATGGCTTGCGCCATCTCCTCCGATGCGCCAAGCTCCCGGGCTATGTCCGCCCCCAGATCGCTATGAGCATTCATATCACCCTCGGTAAGCTCTACATCGATGTCATGGAGCAGTCCGGTAAGACCCCACGTCTCCTCGTCCTCACTAAAATATCTGGCCATCGCCCTCATGACAGCCTCTGTGGCCAGCATATGGTAAATGAGGTTCCGGTTCTCCACATTGGCCTCGATGGAGTCCAGGGCATCGTCTCTGGTTAGTCTCTCTTCCTCCACCTTTCGCCCTATGCCTTTCTCTCTATCAATATCCAATAAGTTATGCTGCCGAATGTATCCAGCCTACTTCCCCCACCTGCCAAAGGAGATGCGGTAGAGAAAGAGACCCCCTACGCTAAACGAATATTCTCCAATCCGGTTCATATGTAATATCGCATCTATTACTTTCGCCTTTTCGGTGCCATATGTTTCCTCTAACCTTCTCACCGCTTCATGGTCCGGTTTGGCATCGGAATCAGCCCAATGCTGTGCATAAAGCACGGCGACGGCCTCATCCTTAGGACAGTTATCAACACTGCCGCTGAGAAGCCCGATAATCTCCTCTTTCGAAACCCCGCTTCGCAGTCCCGCCCCGGTGTGAAGCCAAGAGCAGTAGCGGCAGCCATAAACGGATACCACCGCCAGCATGAGCCTCTCCCTAAAAGCGTTGGACACCAGTTCTTTCCTCCGCAACCTCATGACCGACCCTATATTTTTTGTGAGAAACCAGATGTCATCTAGTAATCCTCTGAAGCTTCCGCATACCATCTTGTCATACTTGCCGGTCGCCATTCTCCAGAGAGCTTGTTCTTTATCCTTAGCCATATCAGGCCTCCTCATGCCTGAACCGTTTCCAGCCTTTCCGCTCTCGAACCCTCTTCACCGGTTCAGATTCCGACTACTGCCGAATTTATCTAGCCCCTTCAACCCTCCTGCTGAAGGAGAGCCGATATAGAAAGCGGTCCCAGGTGTTGCCCCAAAGGTTGCCAACCCGGATCATACGCAGTATTAGATTTATCGCTTCCGCCCTTTCAGCGCCGTAGGCTTCCTCCAGCCTTCCAACTGCCTCAGGGTCAGGCCTGGCATCGGAATCGGCCCAGTGCTGTGCATAGAGCAGTGCTATGGCCTCCTCTTCAGGGCAGTTGTCAATGCTACCAGCGAGAAGCCTGGCGATCTCCTCTTGCTCGACTCCACTCCGCAGGGCTTCTCTGGTGTGAGCCCAGCAACAGTAGCGGCAACCATAGACAGAGGTGACAGCTAGCATAAGCCTTTCTCTGAAGGCACTGGGTATCCGCTTTTCCCTCATTACCCGTCTGACATTCCTTACGTTCTTTGTTAGAAAGGATATATCCCCAAAGAATTCCCCGATGCCATATGTCCTCTTATTGAACCTACGGTTCGCTATCCACGAGCTGGGTTGTCCTGTGTCTCTGGCCACATCAGGCCTCCTCATGCCTGAACCGTTTCCAACCTGCCGGAGTGCTTTGCTAGCATCCCCTTCAGGTATTGCCCGGTTAAGGAGCCATTCTCTTGAGCCACCTCCTCGGGCGTTCCCGTGGCGATGACATATCCCCCGCGATCCCCCGCACCTGGGCCTAGGTCAATCAGGTAGTCTGCGTTCTTAATCATATCTAGGTGGTGCTCGATGAGGAGCACAGTATTACCCCAATCGGCGAGGCGATGGAGCACCCCAAGCAATGCGGCGGCATCATCGAAGGAGAGCCCCGTAGTCGGCTCATCTAGGATATATAGCGTTTTTCCCGTGGAGCGCTTGGAAAGCTCGGTGGCAAGCTTCACCCGCTGCGCTTCACCTCCAGAGAGGGTGGTTGCCGGCTGCCCCAGCCTGATGTATCCCAATCCAACATCCCTCAGTGTTTCCAGCTTGCTTTTCACCTTGGGAAAATGCTCGAATAGCGAGAGCGCCTCCGCAACGCTCATCTCCAGGACCTCGGTAATGTTCTTTCCCTTGAAGCGGATCTCCAGCGCCTCGCGATTATAGCGCTTCCCCTCGCAAACTTCGCAGGGTACGGTTACATTGGGTAAAAACTGCATCTCAATCTGGATATAGCCTCCACCGCGACAGGCCTCACACCTGCCGCCCTTTACATTGAATGAAAAACGCCCCGGGGAATAGCCGCGCATTCGAGCCTCAGGCACGGTGGAGAATAGCTCACGAATCGGGGTGAAAACACCGGTATAGGTTGCCGGGTTTGAGCGAGGGGTTCGCCCGATGGGCGACTGGTCAATATTCACCACCTTATCGATGTGCTCAAGCCCCTCTATGCCATCGCACTCGCCAGGACGGTCCTTGGCTTTGTAGAATATCTGGGCCAGCTTCTTGTAGAGGACCTCATCGATGAGTGTGCTCTTGCCCGAACCCGATACGCCAGTGATGCAAACGAACCTCCCCAGAGGGATAGTGACATCGATATCCTTGAGGTTATTCTGACGCGCCCCCTTAATCACCATTTCCTTCCCCGAGCCGGGGCGGCGCCTTTTGGGGAGTGAAATCTCCTTTCGCCCGCTCAGGTAATCGCCTGTGCTGGAACCGTGACAGTCCATGATCTCAGCGATGGTTCCCGTAACAACGATCTCCCCTCCACGCTCACCGGCACCGGGGCCCATATCTATAATGTGGTCGGCGGCTCGCATCATCGCCTCATCGTGCTCCACCACCAGGATAGTGTTACCCAGATCCCTCAGCTTCTTTAGGGTCTCGATGAGGCAATAGTCATCAGCAGGATGGAGTCCCACCGTGGGCTCGTCGCAAATATACAGTACCCCCATGAGTCCGCTGCCGATTTGGGTAGCAAGGCGAATTCGCTGCGCCTCTCCGCCTGAGAGGGTGCTCGATGGACGATCAATTTGGATATAGTCCAGCCCCACATCCCTCAAGAAGCCGAGCCGAGCGCTAATCTCCTTGAGGATCTGGCGACCTATGAGCAGCTCCCGCTCGCTGAGCAGTGGCTTCCCTCTCCCATCGCCACTGAGCTGTCCCAACCATGACATCGCCTGCTCAATGGACATCGCGCTCACCTGAGCAATGCTTTTATCCCCGATGGTTACTGACAGAGACTCTGGCTTTAATCTCTGCCCCTGACATACGGGGCAGGGGTGGATTGTCATAGAGCGCTCTATCTCGGTACGTATGTACTCGGACTCGGTCTCCCTGAAACGCCGCTCCAAGTTTGGGATCACACCCTCAAATGGTATATCGTACTGATAAGTCCGCCCTAGCTGGGTCTCATGCCTCAGGGTCACTCGCTGGCTGCCGCTGCCATAGAGGATAATGTCAAGCTGCTGTGGGGTGAGGTTCCTAACCCGCTCGTAAATCGAGAAGCCATACCTTCGGGCTATAGACTCCAGCATGCTGGTATACCACGGGCTCATTGAGCCTGCCCGGGTCCAGGGCCGGATTGCCCCTTCAGCAATTGATAGCTCTCGGTTTGGAAGGACCAGGTCGGGGTCGATCTCCATCTTCACCCCCAGGCCAGTGCAGACGGGACAGGCACCGTGGGGGCTATTGAAGCTGAAGGTTCGGGGTTCGATCTCGCCCAGGCTGATACCGCAGCGTATGCAGGCAAAGTGCTCCGAGAAGAGAAGTTCCTCCCCATCTTGGACATTAACCAGCACCACCCCACTCCCCAGCTTGAGCGAGGTCTCCACTGAGTCGGCAAGGCGACCTCTCTGCTCCGTACTCTCAATGACCAGCCTGTCTACCACTGCCTCAATACTATGCTGCCTGTATCTATCCAGGTCGAAATCCTCGGCGAGGTCATGGATGCTGCCATCGACCCTCACCCGCACATACCCTGCCTTCCGCAGGTCCTCAAAGACCCCCCCATGCTCCCCCTTGCGGTCCTTGATCAACGGGGCCATGACCATGATCGCAGTCCCAGTGGGAAGCTCCAGAAGCGCATCGACGATCTGCTGCACCGTTTGCTGGGAGATCTCTTGTCCGCAATTGGGGCAGTGGGGGTGACCCACCCGGGCAAAGAGCAACCTTAGATAGTCATAGACCTCGGTCACCGTGCCCACTGTGGAACGGGGATTTCTCCCCGGTCCCTTCTGGTCGATGGAAATGGCCGGACTGAGCCCCTCAATATAGTCCACATCGGGCTTCTCCATCCGACCGAGGAACTGGCGGGCATAGGCAGATAGGGATTCCACATAGCGGCGTTGCCCTTCGGCATAAATAGTATCAAAGGCCAGCGAGCTCTTACCAGAGCCCGAAACGCCTGTGATAACCACCAGCCTGTCCCTGGGGATGGCGACATCGATATTTTTCAGGTTATGCTCTCTGGCACCTTTAACCAGTATTGCA
>DAOUEU010000089.1:0-2372 GCA_034430255.1 Dehalococcoidia bacterium
CTCGGCGCACTCTATACTATTTGTGATAGCAATTCCGAGGTCCTGAGCAAGCTTGCGCCACTCTATCCTGACGTCAATACTGAAACCAGCTTGGAGAAGGTATTAGCCGATAAGGAAATAAGAGGAGTTGTCATCTCATCCCCCGCAGCGCTTCATTATTCCATGGCAAAGCAAACACTGCAGGCCAACAAAGACATCTTCGTGGAAAAGCCATTATCTCTTACAGTTAAAGAGGGCGAAGAGCTGGTAAAGCTGGCCGAAGAGAAGCGGAAAGTCCTGATGGTGGGTCACGTGCTGGAATACCACCCGGGGGTTATCAAACTCAAACAGATGGTAGACGACGGCGAGCTTGGAAAAATAGATTATATCTACTCCAGCAGGCTCAACCTGGGCAAGTTCAGGACTGAGGAGAACATACTCTGGAGCTTTGCCCCCCATGATATATCGGTCATTCTGCTTTTGCTCAATGAATTACCTCTGGAGGTCTCCGCCCGCGGCGGCTGCTATCTGCATCAGAATATAGCCGATATTACTGTAACCACTATGAGCTTCGCCAGCGGGGTCAGGGCACACATCTTCGTCAGCTGGCTTCACCCATACAAAGAGCAGAAGCTGGTTGTGGTAGGCGACAAGAGGATGGCGGTGTTTGATGATGTGGCACCGCGGAACAAACTGTTACTATACGAGCACGGGATAGAGTGGATTGACCGCGTGCCCATGCCTCGTAAGCAGGAGGCTACTCCGGTAAAACTCGATATTGCGGAGCCATTGAAGCTAGAGTGCCAGCATTTCTTAAAGTGCATGGAAACGCGGAGCAAGCCCAAAACGGATGGGGAAAGTGGGTTGAAGGTGTTGCGGGTTCTCGACGCCTGCCAGAGGTCGCTTCAGGGCAAGTCTGAGAACCTCCTCTTAGCCTCTACCGAAGCCAGCTTCTTTGTTCATCCTACCAGCATTGTAGAAGCGCCATCTGGCATCGGTGAAGGTACCAGGATTTGGCACTTTTGTCACATAATGCCGCACGTAAACATAGGCAAGAACTGTATCATAGGGCAGAATGTATTCATTGGTGAGAACGTGAATGTCGGCAACAATGTCAAGATTCAAAACAACGTGTCAGTTTACGATGGGGTGACCTTAGAAGACGACGTATTCTGTGGCCCTTCCTGTGTGTTTACCAATACCAGGAGCCCTCGAAGCCGCGTATCTCAAAGGGGGAAATACACACCCACGATGGTCAGAAAGGGCGCTACCATCGGCGCAAACGCAACTATCGTCTGTGGCAATACCATAGGCCAATATGCCCTCATCGGCGCAGGCTCGGTGGTTACAAAAGACGTTCCCGATTATGCCCTGGTATACGGCAATCCAGCACGCATTGAAGGATGGGTCTGCGAGTGCGGAACGAAGCTGGATTTTAAGAAAAATGAAAGAACAAAATGTTCTCAATGCGGCAAGGAATACCTCAGGGAAGGAGCTGAAGGAAACGCTAGAGTGGAACGGCCTGGGGCATGACTATTCCTCTTGTTGATTTAAAGGCTCAATATGACTCGATTAAAGAAGAGATTGATGCTGCTATCCAGAGAGTCCTCCAGAGCGGGCAGTTCATACTGGGTTCCGAGGTCAAAGCCTTTGAGGACGAGATGGCAGCCTACTGCGGAGCACAATATGCTGTGGGTGTTGCCTCGGGCACTGATGCTCTCCAGCTTGCCCTGCTTGCCTGCGGCATAAAGGTTGGTGATGAGGTCATCACTACTCCCTTCACCTTTATTGCCACCGCCGAGTCTATAGCTAAGTGTGGTGCCACGCCAGTATTCGTAGACATTGACCCGAAAACCTATAACATAGCCCCCGAAAAGATTGAGCAATATCTCCAATCCAGGCAAATCACCAGTCACCAGTCACCAGTCACTGCCCTTCTCCCCGTTCACCTCTACGGTCAACCTGCCGCTATGGAGCGCATACTCGATGTAGCCGGGAAGCATAACCTGAAAGTAATTGAGGACTGCGCCCAGGCCCTGGGCGCAGAGTACAAAGGCAGAAAAGTCGGCTCCCTTGGTGATGCCGGCTGTCTCAGCTTCTTCCCCAGCAAAGTTCTTGGCGCTTATGGAGACGGGGGCATGGTGGTCACCAACGACCCTGAGATTGCCGAGACGGTGAGGATTCTCAGGGTTCATGGCTCCAAAACAACTTACCAGCACGTCATGCACGGCTTTAACAGCCGCCTCGACGCCCTGCAGGCTGCCCTTTTGAGAGTGAAGCTCAAGTACCTCGACCGCTGGAACGAGCTGCGTCGCAGCAAAGCAGCGCTCTATACTCGGCTGCTAAGCCAGGTGGATGGCATCGAGCCTCCGTATTTCGAAAAAAATTGTAAA
>DAOUEU010000090.1:0-3293 GCA_034430255.1 Dehalococcoidia bacterium
CAGTTGTTCCTTGACGTACTTATTTTTGTCGTAGGGCTCTGAAGTGAACAGGAACACAGGGCCGCCCGGAATGGTCTCGTTGAGGATGTTGGTGGCGTGGCTGCGAAAGAGGATCAACTGGTAACCCTTCTCAGGCAGGGTTCTGAAGAACTCGACCGTGATCTCTTCTCCTTCGTAAACATCAACGCTGAATCCGGCCTCTCTCAAATAGGTCAGGGCCTGGTCGGCAAACTCCGGATTTGGATTCGTTAAGGCTATCTGATCCACCAGCGCTGCTTTCCTGGGCTCAGGCTCTGGAGTAGGAGTCGTAGTGACTTGCTTCGGGGAGCAAGCGCTAAGGGTGAGCACGAGGAGGGCCAAGAACGCGGCTATTGATCTTATCCAAAGCGGGCAGCCCGTTCGAGATTTGACTCCGCTATTCTCCTCTACCTTGGCGCTTCTTTTCATTGGCTAGACCTCTTTGTATCCCCCTGCTTTGTTTCGGGTATCGCCTACAACATTGGCAGTCAAGCCAATCTTACCACTCTTTTGATGAGTAGTCAAGTATGGACGGCCAAGCAAACCCCGTTTTGACATATCTGGATTTTGTGCTATAATCAAACAAAATCGGTTAGTAATTGAAGCGTTGCTGCTTTTCTGTGCAGAAGTCATAAGAGGTAGGAATCATGAAAATGCCGACAATTTTCCTGGTTAAGGTTAGGAAGGAGGTCGGCTTTTGTTTTTCAGAGCGTCAGTGATTTGAGATGAACCTAAGGATTATAGATTCACAAATGGAGGTGTAAGGATGAAACGCCTACTCATTTTAGGGTTGATAACTTCTATTATCACAACTTCCTGTGCATCCCCTCGTTCTTTTGCTCAATTTAAGCCGAACCAATCTGCATCGACTCTTACCCTGTGGAGGGTGTTTTTGCCCATTGCTCTGAAGAATTACACCCCCGCACAGATACTCCCTCCCCAGACAACAGACCAAAATGGTGAGGCTACATTTAGTTTGCCTGAAGGCGATGTTAAGGTCAAGGCGAAAGATCAGGACACCAATCAACCGCTAAGTGGCATTAATATCCAGGTGGCCTCCAAAGAGGGGGAAGTGCTTGTCATAGCAGTCGATCCTAGTGGCAGCTACCTGCCGAGCTTTGGCGAGGGTTCTATCAACAGGAAGAGCCATTTAGTAGGAGCCCAACAAGAGCCCATCACAACAATAATAACTATCTACCTTACAGTTAGCATAGCCACAGCCATAATAAGCACGCTGCCTCTTAATTTGCCCTATTTGGCCAATTGGTTCCATCCCAGCGAACCCCCCAAAGTGCCAGATTTTCAGGACGAAATCCAAGCGAGCATTGCGGCGGTGACAATGAGGTTTATGTTCTTGCAGAAGGCGGCCCGAAAGCTTTTGGCGATGGACGTAAACAAAGCAGCCAAACAGGCGCAGGAGAAGTATTTCTGCGAATGGTGGAACGATGTGGGTTTACCATATCCCATCCGTTTGACTATATACAATCTGCCCCTTCTGGGTGAAGTTGGTATTATCGAGGATTTGGGATATGTGCCCCCTCCATGTCCGCCAAGGTCCCGTCGCGAGAGTCCCATTGATAGGGATATTACTTTAACCGCAGGCGAAAGCCAGACCTTCGTGGTTAAAGGAGAGGATTTAAACTGTGATCTCAGAGGGGCAGAATGGTACAAAGATGGCGTGTATCAAGTCAGTCATTTCTCCATGTTCGGTTGCCTTTACACTGATAGCCAGAGCTTTACCTTCAATAGCCCAGGCAATGCTCTAGTGGAAGCCGTTGTCTTTGATACCGATAACCTTTACAGTGATCCCATTGAGTGGTATGTAACGATTACTGGAACCATATTATACCATGAGGATTTCTACGCTGATTATGATATTCGTCACGAGTATAAAGATCCAGAAGATAACGTTACGCTGAGTGAAGGCCAGCGCCACTATGAACTGGCCCGAATGCTTGGCCCCACAACGGCCGAAATAACTCTCGAGGAGATCTGGACGGTGAACCCATTTGACTTTGAATCACCCAGGCATGAATCGTTTCAAGCCGATATTCATACTGGGGAATACTTGGCTAGCACCGCGTCTGACCCTATTCCATTGATCTTACCCTACTGGCCGTATACAACGCCTCCTCCTACTATGACATGTCTGGGCCGATTGTTCAATTTTGCAGGAACAGAAGGCGGTTCCTGGATATATGTTAATGCTTTTCGTGATGAATCGGATATAGGCGAGGGGTGGGTTTGGATCACGGAGCCAGGGGAGTTGTCCCTCTATTACAGTGCTACTTCCGGGCTGAGACAGGGTTTCCAGGAGTTTGCAAGGCTATACCATGATGGGCAACCTACCGATTACACTTCCGAATATACTGAGATGTTTATTGACTCAAATTACCCGTAGTGTTTGCTTTTGGCTGTAGCTAAGAGCCACATCTTATCAAGGCCCCTGCATCTGTGTCGCCGCCTCAACAGCACAATTATAGGTGCATTGTTTTGTGGATCATGTGGCACAGGGCAGAGCCATTAGGCTCTGCCCTTTTAGTTTAGCCAATATCTTTTGCAATCTTGCATCAGCTCTGCTCCGAACTACATGTATGGATTCGATCACCTAATTCCCCAGCCATCTAACCCACCTCGGTGATGATGACATTCTTCGCCCCGGCCAGGCGCAACATCATGTCCACCCGACTGCGCGTTTCTTGAGTGACCAAAGCGATGATGTTGCCCCCGCGCCCAGCCCCGGAGAGCTTGGCTCCCAATGCACCGCCTTCGCGAGCGGCTTCCACCAGACCCTTCAGCTCCGGTGAGGAGACGCCCATGAGCTGGAGCAAACGGTGATTCTCGTTCATGAGTCGCCCCACCGTCTCGATCTCTCCCCGTTCGATAGCCTGGCGGCCCATCTCGGCGATGGTGCCGATCTCGTCGAAGAGCTCCTCGTACTTCTCCCGCCCCCTCTCCCAGGCCCGGCGCACGTGGCTCACGGCTATCCTGGTGGGGCTGGCTATCCCGCTGTCGGCGATAGTCAGAAGAAAGGGGCTCTTGACCGGGAAGATTTCCGTCTTCTGATCCCTGACGAAATACACTGGTTTCTCGAAAGCGATGACGGTGTTGTCAATGCCGCTGGGCGTGCCGTGGTGGATCTTCTCCGTTTCGTACACCAGGTTGGAGATGGCCTGCGGGCTTAGTGGATGGCCTAAGTGTCTGCTGAGGGCGCGGACGATGGCGGTGGAGATTGCTGCCCCGCTGCCCAACCCTCGCGCGATGGGGATGGTGGA